>NZ_JACJDP010000001.1:37444-317962 GCF_014163575.1 Psychromonas sp. SR45-3 | reverse complement strand
AGCGATGTTATCGCAATTCGTGAAAAAGCTAAAAAGCAATCACGTATTGGCGCTGCATTAGAAATCGCTGGTCAACGTGAAGCCCTTGCTTGGGTTGAAGTTGATACAACGAAGATGGAAGGCGAGTTCAAACGTCAACCTGAACGTTCAGATTTATCTGCTGAGATTAACGAACAGTTAATCATCGAACTTTACTCTAAGTAAAGTTAACTGTTAAGAGAGGGCACAAATGCAGGGTTCTGTAATTGATTTTCTAAAACCAAGATTAGTTGATATCGAACAAATTTCAACAACTAGAGCTAAGGTGGTTCTTGAACCACTAGAACGTGGTTTTGGCCACACTTTGGGTAATGCTCTTCGTCGTATTTTGTTATCATCTATGCCGGGAACGGCGGTAACAGAAGTCGAGATTGATGGTGTACAACATGAGTACAGCACCAAAGAAGGCGTGCAAGAAGATATCCTAGAGATCCTTCTTAACCTTAAAGGTCTAGCTGTTAAGCTTGAAGGTAAAAATGAAGTTTTAGTTAGTTTAACTAAATCTGGCGCTGGTCCTGTTACTGCAGGCGACATCATTCATGATGGTGATGTAGAGATAGTCAACCCAGAACATGTGATCTGTAATTTAACGGGCAATGCTGAAATCAGCATGCGTATTAAAATTGAATCAGGTCGCGGTTATGTTCCAGCTTCATCACGTATTCATAGCGAAGAAGATGAGCGTCCAATTGGTCGTCTATTAGTAGATGCGACTTTCAGTCCTGTTGAGCGTATTGCTTACAGTGTTGAATCAGCTCGTGTTGAACAACGCACCGATCTAGACAAACTTGTTATCGATATGGAAACAGATGGTACTTTAGAGCCTGAAGAAGCAATTCGTCGCGCAGCTACAATTTTAGCTGAGCAATTAGACGCATTTGTTGATTTACGCACTACTTATGAAGTACCTGTTGTTGATGCAAAACCTGAGTTTGATCCAATTCTTTTACGCCCAGTAGATGATTTAGAACTAACTGTTCGTTCTGCTAATTGTTTGAAAGCAGAGTCGATTCACTATATCGGTGATCTAGTACAACGTACTGAAGTTGAGCTTCTTAAAACACCTAACTTAGGTAAGAAGTCTCTAACTGAAATCAAAGATGTACTTGCTTCACGTGGACTGTCACTAGGTATGCGCCTAGAAAACTGGCCACCAGCAAGTTTAATTGAAGATTAGTCTAAAACCGATTTACGAATAATAAGGATTAGGTTATGCGCCATCGTCAAAGTGGACGTCAACTTAACCGAAACAGCAGCCACCGTCAGGCTATGTTTCGTAATATGGCAATCTCGATTGCTACGCACGAAGTTATTAAAACTACCGTGCCTAAAGCAAAAGAATTGCGTCGTGTAATTGAGCCATTAATTACACTAGCTAAAACGGATAGTGTTGCTAACCGTCGTCTAGCTTTTGCTCGTCTTCGTGATGATGCAGTAGTGGCAAAATTATTTAATGAACTAGGTCCTCGCTATGCGACTCGTCCTGGTGGATACACTAGTATCATTAAATGTGGTTTCCGTACTGGCGATAAAGCTCCAATGGCTTACATCCAGTTTGTAGACCGTCCAGTTGTAGCGGACGAAGAAGCGTAAGTTTCTTTATAGTTGCATGAAAAAAGCCGAACGCAAGTTCGGCTTTTTTGTCTCTTAATTTTGGCTAAAATGCATTGCTTACAATGCTAAAAATCAATCTAGTTGAGGTCAATTATCACTAACCTCATGTGCTCAAATAATTCCATAAAATTTTAGCTCACATCACTACTAACATCTTCTTATCATAATCACCGCCTGCTAATACTCATCTAACTTAGTTTGTACCGCTTTGTTGATTAACACCGCTAGCTGATCAAAACAAGCCTGACGTGCACTATTTTTACGACTTAACAGCGTAATAGTTCGCATTGGTATTGGCGCTTCAAAAGGAATGTATTTTACGCCTGATTGATATCGGTTTAATGGTATCGCTAATTGTGGTAACAAGGTTAAGCCATTTTCGGCGCTGATCATATGCCGTAGCGTTTCTAAGCTGGTTGCTTTAAAGCTATTATCTTCAATGGCACCCGCTGCAAAACAGAACCCCATTGCTTGGTCTCTCAAACAGTGTCCATCAGCAAGCATTAATACATGCTCTCCACTTAGCTCTTGTAAATTGATTACACGATTATTTGACCAAGCATGTTTATCTGATAATGCTAATTCAAGTGGTTCATCATATAAATTTAACTGATTAAAATGTTCCATACCTGGTAACAATGCGAGCATTAAACAATCTAGTTCACCTTCTTCTAACTGTTTGAGTAGTACTTCCGTTTGATTCTCATGTAAATACAACTCCAAGTCAGGAAAGGTTTCTTTCATAACCGGAATGATAAGTGGTAATAAATATGGTGCCACGGTCGGAATAAGCCCAATATGCAATGTGCCACGCATTGGTTCGTTATGGCTTTTTGCAATTTCTTTAAGCGACTTAGCTTCTAATAGTATGGTTTTTGCTTTTGCAACAATGTCGTTACCAGCGGGAGTGAAGATAACCTTACGTGAAGAACGCTCCATCAGTTGCACATTCAATTCTTCTTCTAACTTTTTTATTTGACCACTCAGCGTTGGCTGGCTAACAAAACATTTATCAGCTGCTTTACGAAAATGTTTTAATTCCTCTAAAGCAATTAAGTACTCAAGATCTCTAAAATTCATTATTTAGCCTATAGGGTTTTGTTATTGTCCGGTGAGTAATATCAATAATGGCGTCACTCTTTAACAGATTCAACTCTTATTATGTCAGATCTACATTGAAATTATCATTTTCTATACTCGTTTTCATTCAGATACAAAAATTTATAAGTTTTACAATGAAGTGAACGTGATGCTTAAAGGCGTACATTTTATGCTATTTTCAATATTGGTCTTCTTGTCCTTTAATACTGGCATAGATCCTGCTTTTATAGCGTTGTACGACAAATTATTGGCAGGAGCTAACTATGAAAAGATTATTTCAACGTTTGACAGAACAGCAAGGTATTACCACGACTATGATGTGGATGTGTTTTAGTTGTGCCGTATTACTGGTTATGCCTAGTTCTTTATTTTCTCTGAATAATTCAGATCTTTTACCTAATACTTATGCCCCATATTTATGGATACTGGCATTGTTAACAGGTTCGTATTTATTGACGCGTGTATTGACTTCTTCATTTAGTCGTTTAACCGAATATTATGAAAGACAGCATTTATTAGCGCGTCGTAATAAAATGATCCGTCAATTAGACTTTGAAGAGAAAGCATTACTGCGTGAATTCATTATTCAACGTAAAACCGTGTTGGCATTACCGCTAACTGAACCGGCTGTGAGTAATTTATTGGCTTCTGGAGTGCTTGCTCCTGCATTTGAAACTCAAGAGATCAAAGGCAGTAGTCGAATTATTAAGCTTTCTATTGCGATTGATGCACGTGAACAACTGACCCATAAGGTGATTGGGTTACCCACTGGAAAATTAACTGAAGCGGAAGCTGAAGTATTAAAAGCAGCTCGTCCACAATATGCTCGCAATAATTATATCTCTTTATAATCATACTTATTAAACCTTGTGTCAGAAAACAGTCTGCTTTTTTGACACACCTTTAGCCTCCGTCAATAATTCTGTATAATACTCTCTTTTATAATTTCCCTGTGTGAGAGTATATGACCCCCGAACGTTTTACCCGAATAACGACCATGCTAAACCGTCGGCAGCCTGATTTAACCGTTTTTATGGAGCAGGTTCATATGCAACATAATTTAGCTGCGATAGTGCGCACTGCTGATGCGATGGGAATTAATAATGTGCATGCAACTTGGGATATCGATAGTACTCGAATTTCCCGTAACGTTGCTTCTGGTAGCCAAAAATGGGTTAATGTTCATTCACATGAAACAACACAGGATGCGATTGCTGTGATGCGTGAACAGGGGATGCAAATTATTGCTACTAACTTATCTGCTACCGCTATAGACTTTCGTGAAGTTGACTATACCAAACCGACAGCCATTATAATGGGTCAGGAGAAGTATGGTATTAGCGAAGAAGCCTTAGCTTTAGCAGACCAAGATGTGATTATTCCAATGGTTGGTATGTGTCAGTCTTTGAATGTCTCTGTGGCTTCTGCATTGATCATGTACGAAGCGCAACGGCAACGAGAAATCGCGGGTTTATATGGGCAAACCTGTCGTTTACCTAAGGAAGAACAACACCGCATCTTATTTGAAGGTGGTCATCCTATTTATCGACAGTTATGTCGCGAGAAAAGTCTGCCTTATCCACCACTTGATGAGCAAGGACAGATTGACGCATCAGAAGATTGGTGGAATGCTATCCGTGGTCGTAAATAATTAAAGGGAGTACTTAATGGACCTATACCAAAACCGTTTGTTAACGGAGGGCATTCGTATCATTGAAAAATCATCTCCATCTAATCGTTTTAATGCAGATTATAGTACTTTAAACCTTAATGATGCTTTATCTAAGCGTACCCAACTTGCAGAATTACGTTACCAAGCTAGCCCCGTACTACAACATCTACAACAACTACTTACGTTTTCTATTGGATTAATGTGTGTGTTTTTTTTGATAGTCGGTGCAAGTAGTGTTTCGCAGTTTTTAGTCAATGAGTCGAGCACTCAAATTAACTTCTTTTGGGCCATTGTGTTGTTTATTGCGCCTAATATTATGTCTTTAATTATTTGGGGGATTGTGTATTTTAAGCGCCACGCATTGAGTCTGCCTTGGTTAGCTAATTTGATCTTATCGATGCTGACTTTGGTGGATAAATTACAGCATAAAGTGACCACTAAACATATCCATTATATTGACCTGTTCCAATTTTATTTTGAACATAAGTTTGGTGCTTACATGGGACGAGTACAATTGTCATTGATTAGCCATTTATGGTGGAGTAGTTATTTACTCGGTGCAACCTTGTCATTATTTTTAGTGTTAGCAACGCATCAGGTAGACTTTATTTGGCAAACTACTATTTTAAGTGAAGATACTTTTTTAAAACTAACCCAATGGTTAACTTATTTACCTAATCTTTTAGCCATTAACGTGCCTACGCCAAGTGATGTGAGCCATGCTAGTATTGGCACTGTTAACCCTTTACAAGTAGCACAAGAAATCCGGATTAGCTGGTCTAACCTATTAATATTTAGTTTAATCGTTTACGCTTTGTTACCTAGAATTATTTTGATGTTAGTGTTTTATCAAAGCATTAAACAGAAGAAAAAAAACTTCCAATTAGATCTTTCAGATGCCTACTACATTCAACTAAAAAATATTTTGCATCCCATTGGAAAAGCCAGTTTTATTAGTGATGCTGACCTGCATCAAGGCAATGCTAACAACCACCAAAACAAAGAGTCTAGTCAGTATAATCAGTCATTAGTGATGCCGAAAAACGCTTATCCGATTGCTATTGAACTCAATCAACGTAATCTTCAACAAGCTGATAAACATGTATTGAAACATTACTCAGTCGACTTAATCAATGTGTTAGATAATATCAGTCAACAAGCGGCACTCTCTGCATTGAAGTCATCGGCAGCAGAGCATGTTATTTTGTATGTGGATGTTAAGCGTGTGCCAGATCGCGGTTGGTTAAGCTTTGCTAAAAAATGCCAGTATAAAAGCAATGTGCAGCTGTATTTACTTTTATTGGCCGATCACCCCGTGAACAAAGCAAAAATAGCGAGTCGTTTAGAAGATTGGATTGAGATCGCTGCTAAAGTGAATATCTCCTCACAATACATAACGTACCTGGGTCAAAAGATGACTCCCCCTAACACACATCAGGAGTTGGAAAATGGATAAGGAACTGTTGTCCGTCGCTGTTGTTGGTCACGCCAATACAGGTAAAACCTCCTTAATTCGTACTCTACTACGAGATGCTAGTTTTGGTGAAATTGCCGATAAAGCAGGCACAACTCGACATGTTGAAGGAGCTGAAATTCGTGTTGATGATAATCATAATTTAGTTATTTATGATACGCCTGGCTTAGAAGATTCCATTCATTTATTAAGTGTTATTGATGAGCAATCGATTTCAGAGCATGATGATGGTATTGACCGGCTGTTATCTTTTATTAAAAATGAAAATAGCTATCCTGAATTAAGCCAAGAATTGAAGGTCCTTAAAGCGTTATTAAGCAATGATATTATCTTCTATGTTATCGATATCAGAGAGCCTATTTTAGGTAAGTACCGAGATGAATTAAAAATTCTCAGCTATGCGGCTAAACCCATTATTCCAGTGCTTAATTTTATTGAAGCTGGTAGCGATAATATGCGTAATTGGCAAACGCAACTAGCGCGTTTGAATCTGCATGCTCATGTTAGCTTTGATAGCGTTGTGTTTAGGTTTTCCGATGAACTGAAAATTTATCAGAAGATGCAAACACTTTTAGCACACAGAGAGCAGCAACTTGAAGCATTGATAGAGCAAAGAAAAGTACAATGGCAGCAGCGAGAAAAAGCCGCGCAACAACTAATTGCTAGGTTACTGGTAGAAGCTGCAGCGTGTCGATTTAAAGCTGATAATAATGAACAGAGTATCGCTAAAATCAGTAATCAACTGCAGGTTACAATCCGTGATTTAGAAACAAGTGCTTTAAATCAATTGCTTGCGTTATATCAATTTAAGCAACAGGATATCGACCAATATGATTTACCTATTCAACAAGGCCAATGGGAGTTAGATCTTTTTTCCTCTGATAACCTACAAGAGTTTGGTATCAAGGTAACCAGTAACTTTGTAAAAGGGGCTGGTATTGGTGTTGCTGTTGACTTGGTTGCTGCAGGGCTAACATTAGGTGCGGCAGCGGTTGCTGGCGGCGTGATGGGCGTATTATGGGGGGTTAAACAGCGTTATTATGATGAGATACATGCCAAGGTCAAAGGGCATCGTTATCTGTGTGCAGATGATTTGACGTTACATATTTTATGGGCTCGTCAATTGAGCTTACTTATTGCCTTGCAGCAACGAGGGCATGCGAGTGTGACTAAACTATCTCTAGCGCAGATAAACTCAGAAAAAACAACCTTACCTAAGGCGTGGAATCAATGGCTTAAGAGTGCTCGGCAACATCCACAGTGGTTAGACTCTAATAATAGTGAGCAGCCACCATTAAAAGCTAAAAAACAACTATTAATAAAGCAAATTTCTGAGAGTCTAGCTGCTATTAGTAACGATACCAGCTGCAATACCAATTAAGGTTAAAGAAAGTCAGAAATTGAAATACCTAGGCCTACCGTATTAGTGTATTCGTTATACTCCACTAGGCTGTTGCCATAACCAGAAAAAACTTGTACATAGCCTTTTATTTTACCGTAAATAGGGAAACTCCAAGAGGCTGTCACTGCTCCTTTACTGAAACCACTTTCAATATTATTACGACTGGTTAATGAATAGACATGGTCATTGTACTTATAAGCGGTAATGATTTGTCCATGCCCATAAAAATCCAATAAATCCGGGTTATCATCGTCGGCATCTTCAAACCGATACCAAGGGTTAATGGAGATAACTAAGTTGCCTTTATCAAACAGTAAGCTACCATCGAGACGGTTCCAACTACGAGAGGTAGGCTCTGTACGGCCATTAGATTGGTGTGTAAATCCAAATTGTGCCGCTTTAAAGCGCCAACCTAAACCTAATTCTTGATCCGTCTCCCACAATATAAAAGCTTCTGGCTCATAATTTGTCTCACGAAATGGCGATGAGTACTCTGTGTTATAGGCTTGCCAATAAGAAAGCTGCGTATAAGCAACATAACCAGAGATAGGCAAGTTACCGATTTTTTGAAATAGTGGTACTTTAAGGCTAATTTGAAACTTTATTTCAGTGCGTTGTGAACTGCTTTTTCCATCGCTACCTTGATAAATAGCATAGTCTGCAATTTTTTCATTAAAATAAATCGGCATTATATAGTTTGGTTTATGCGGTATAATTGAAAAATTAAATTGTTCGCTTTTAGCTTCATCCTTGATACGTTCATCGATAGCGCTGGTTTCCGAAAAAGCTATCGAACTAAAAAAAACCAAAACCAAATAGATGTAACGCATAACAAATAACCTTAACAATATAATAATAATAAGTGCTAGTTTACGCATAAACTACTTTTGGTATAGCAATATGTATGAATTATTGGAAGCTTGTTCATAAAACATAACATCAATCAGTGGCTGGGATAAACCATGAATTTAAACAAAATACCTCTATCTGCGTTAAAGGGGGTGGGAGCGAAAGTTGCTGAGAGGTTAAGCAAATTAGGCTTAAGTTCAGTGGAAGATATGCTTTTCCATTTACCATTACATTATCAAGATCGCACGCGAATCTATCCCATTAATGCGATCAAAGACGGTATGCAGGTCAGTGTGCAAGGTGAAGTCGTTAGCTGCCAAGTACAATTTGGTAAACGGCGTATCTTAAAGTGTAAAATTAGCGATGGTGATGGGGTGGCTACCTTAAACTTTTTTCACTTCAATGCGGCACAAAAAAACAGTTTTAGAGAAGGCCAGTGGATTAAGTGTTTTGGAGAGTTTAAACGCGGTTTCCAAGGTTTAGAGGTGACTCATCCTGATTATTCTTTAGTGGGTGAAAACCAAGTTATATCAGTAGAAGAAGCATTAACACCTATTTACCCCACAACGGAAGGTTTGAAACAAAATAGCTTACGTCAATTAACTGATCAAGCCTTACAACACCTGCAACAAAATCAAGTACAAGAATTAATTCCCACAGCATTATTATCGCATCCTATTAGCTTATTTGATGCATTGATGACAGTTCATCGACCTCCGCCAACGGCCAGTATTGAACAGTTAGAAGATCGTACTCACCCAGCCCAACAGAGATTAATTATAGAAGAGTTGTTAGCACAACAAATCAGTATGTTAGTGTTGCGTGAACAGTCGCAGAAACACCTGTCTCCAGCGCTTAAAGGTAATGGTGAGCTGAGTAAAAAATTATTAAATAATCTACCTTTTTCCCCTACTGGTGCACAGCAAAGAGTTAACCATGAAATACAACAGGATTTAATTCAAAACCTACCAATGATGCGTTTAGTGCAGGGAGACGTAGGTTCAGGTAAAACATTAGTCGCCGCATTAGCTGCATTAACAGCGATTGAAGCTGGGTATCAAGTTGCACTAATGGCACCTACTGAACTACTTGCTGAACAACATTTATTAAATTTTAAGGGATGGTTTGAACCTCTCGGTATTCGAGTTGGTATGTTGTCCGGAAAAATGAAAGTGAAGGAAAAGCGAGACCAGACGGAAAATATTACCCTCGGATTGTCAAAAATGGTGGTAGGGACACATGCGCTATTTTCTGAAAATGTTGTTTTTCATAACTTAGCACTAGTGATTGTTGATGAGCAACATCGTTTTGGTGTACATCAACGTTTATCATTACGAGAAAAAGGTGTGAATAATGGTTTAGTACCGCATCAGCTGACTATGACTGCAACGCCGATCCCGCGGACGCTTGCGATGACGGCTTATGCAGATTTAAGTGTTTCAGTTATTGATGAGTTACCACCGGGAAGAACTGCGATTAAAACGGTGGCATTAGCAGATTCTCGCCGTGATCAAGTTATTCAACGCGTTTACCAAGCTTGTAAAACAGAGGGGCGTCAAGCCTATTGGGTTTGTACATTAATTGAGGAGTCAGAAGTTTTAGAGTGTCAGGCCGCTGAAGATACGGCTAATGATTTACAGTTAGCATTAACTGATTTACGTATTGGCTTGGTGCACGGGCGAATGAAAGCGCTTGAAAAACAATATGTGATGGATGCTTTTAAAGCCGGAGAGTTAGATCTACTTGTTGCAACGACTGTGATTGAAGTAGGTGTTGATGTGCCTAATGCGAGCTTAATGATTATCGAAAATCCAGAGCGTTTAGGATTAGCACAGCTGCACCAATTACGTGGTCGTGTTGGCCGTGGCGAAGTCGCAAGCCATTGTGTTTTATTGTATAAATATCCTTTATCAAAAACGGCTTTAAAACGTTTAAATGTACTGCGAGAAAGTAATGATGGTTTTTATATTGCAGAGCAAGATTTGGCGATTCGTGGACCAGGCGAAGTGTTAGGTACAAAACAAACTGGGATCGCCGATATGAAAATTGCTGACTTATTAAGAGATCAAGGACTTATACCGCAAGTCCAACAATTGGCTTTATTATTAATACGCTCCCATCCTGAATATATTAGACCACTAATTGAACGTTGGTTGGGTGATAGAGCTGATTATGCACAAGTTTGAAGTGGAATAGCTAAATAGTTCACCAACCTATCGCACCATATTGGTGCGATAGGTTGGTGAGATCACAAATTTGTTAATTTTTAACACTGTGGCAGTCAGTTAACCTTGGTTATGTCGTTAATCTGCTAAATTTAACTCTTTTAATTTACGCGTTAAGGTATTACGGCCCCATCCGAGTAGTTTAGCTGCCTCATGTTTTTTACCTTGCGTATGCTTTAGTGCACTTTGTAGCATTATCTTTTCAAACTCAGGTAATAATTGCCCTAATATATTGGTTTCACCATTCCTTAATTGAGTATCAGTCCATTTTTTCAGGCTTTCTTGCCATATCACTGGCTCACCGTCTTGTTCAGGAATATCTTGATGGCCTAATTCAGGAGGTAAATCACTAATATGAACCTCTTGTCCACTAGCCATTACCGTTAACCAACGACAAATATTTTCTAATTGACGCACATTGCCAGGCCAAGGTAGTTCACTCAGGTAATTGAGTGTTGCTTTGGTGAGTTGTTTGCTTTCAACGGTTAATTCATTGGCAATACTATGTAAAAAATGGTTTGCGAGTAGTGGAATATCTTCGCGGCGCTCTCTTAGTGCGGGAAGTTGCAAGCGTATTACATTCAAACGATGAAATAAATCTTCACGGAAATCTCCGCTTTGCACTTTTTTCTCTAAGTTTTGATGTGTAGCTGCAATAATTCGAACATCTACTTTGATTGCTTGGTGGCCACCTACACGATAGAACTGACCATCAGCGAGTACACGTAGCAAACGAGTTTGAACATCTAGAGGCATATCACCAATTTCATCTAAAAAGAGCGTACCGCCGTCTGCCTGTTCAAATCGCCCTTGTCGATTGGCTGCAGCACCTGTAAACGCGCCTTTTTCATGGCCAAATAACTCTGCTTCAATCAATTCTTTAGGGATGGCCGCCATATTCAGCGCAATAAAAGTCTCGTTTTTACGCGGGCTGTGTTTATGTAAGGCTTGAGCCACTAACTCTTTACCTGTACCCGATTGACCATTGATTAATACACTCATGCTGGAGCGAGATAAACGTCCGATGACACGGAAAACCTCTTGCATGGCCGGTGCTTCACCAATAATTTCAGGGGTTGAAATCGGTTGATTATTAGGCTTTTTCTGTTGTTTTAATTCTTTACTATGGTTGATTGCGCGTTTGATTAATGCAGTTGCTTCATGGATATCAAAGGGTTTAGGTAAGTATTCAAAGGCACCACTTTGATAAGCATTCACTGCGCTATCTAAATCTGAATGTGCAGTCATAATAATGATCGGAATTAATGGGTAGCGTTGATGAATTTTTTGCATCAGCTCAAGTCCGTCAATCCCTGGCATACGTACGTCAGAAATGATTATTTCAGGTTGTTCAATGAGCAATTGTTGCCATAGGCACTCAGCATCAGGAAAACTCGCATGCTCGATGTTTTCAGCTTTTAATGTGCGTTCTAATACCCAGCGAATGGCATGGTCATCATCTACAATCCAAGCGGCCATTTTAGTTCCTTATTTTTATACATAGATGGAAGTTAAATTGGTAAATAAACAGAAAACTCTGTATTACCCTTGCAACTATTAAATTCAATACGTCCATGATGTTGTTTGATCAATTCCTGTGCGATAGATAACCCTAGACCAGTACCATCCTTACGGCCTGTCACCATCGGATAAAATAATGTGCTTTTGAGGTGTTCTGGTATGCCTGGGCCGGTATCAATAATTTTTATTTCAGTGGCTAAACGCTGTGGTAAACCATTAATCGTAATTTGATTCGCGGCACGCGTACGCACTGTAATACGGTGTTCTTCGGGCTGATTTTGTAAGGCTTGTACGGCATTTTGAATGATATTTAAAAAGGCTTGTTGTAATTGGTCCGGTTGCATCTCAAAATCGGGAATACTGGGATCATAATCAATGTGAATAGTGATATTTTTAGGTAAATCTAAACACACCAACTTTCTAACTGTTTCTAAAACAGAATGAATATTATGGATACCCTTTGTGCCTAATTTTTGTGGGCCTAATAAACGGTTTACTAGGGCGCTTAAGCGATCAGCTTGTTCAATAATTATTTGGGTAAACTCTTTTAATTCTGGATCTGGTAATTCCGCTTCCAACAGTTGTGCCGCTCCGCGTAAACCACCTAAAGGGTTTTTTATCTCGTGGGCTAAACCTCGGACTAACTCCTGCGCGGCTTTTTGTTGATGCTCTTGATAATGCACCTGACTGATGCGTTTTTGCTGCTCAATACAACGCATCTCCAAAATAATATAACAATCTGATTTAACGCTAACGTAACTTGCACTTAAATCAATTAATAAAGACTGCCCATCAATGAATAAGGTGACTTCATTTTCAGTAAAAGAGGCTTGTTCATGTAATAGGTTGGCAATAGAAACTGGGCTAAAATGGAATTGCTCAGCCAGTGAATACAGGCTTTGTGCATATAAACGTTGTTTGCTTTGTGACAATAATTGTTCACTCGCAGGGTTGGCGTAAATCAATTTTAATGAAGCATCTAATCCTACAAACGCGGTTTTAGCTTCTTCAAGAAAGGTAAAAATAAGATCGCTACTGGGTTCATTTTGCATATTTTTGAGTTCTATTTAAGTGCTGCGCGTTTTAAGTGAATCGTCACAATCTGCGTTTTAGCTAAGGTTTTACCTGTTTCATCCAACAAATGAACCTGTATTTGATGCGTACCACGGTCAACATTAAATGCTCGCATCGTTGGCGACAATTGAGGTGTGCCTAAGGGCTCTGCATCTAAAAATAACTGTAAACGTTGGGAACTTTCTTTTTCAGGTGTTGTTTTAACGTGAATATCTAATGCGCCATCGTTACTGCGTATCGCCATATCATCTTGAGGTGAAATAATTTCTGCTTGATAGTTTATTGCTTTTTTTCTATCTAGACTTAAGTCATCAACTTCTGATAATTTTTTTATTTTAGGTTGGCTGGTGTTAACCGGCATTAAATTTTTATTTTCGACAATAATCTGTTCTGTACCCGGTGCTGCAGTATCTGAGAAATGACTTTTTCCATGTTTATCAACCCAATGATAAATCGTTGTTTCTGCCTGTAATGATGATACTGACATGACAAACAACGGGATCAACAAGAGCATGGGAACTTTAATCATCAAAAACCTCATATCGTGGACAACTTATTTGTTGCTCATATAAAGAATATAGACAAAAAAACCCGCGCAAAGACGGGTTTTCTGACTTAAAGCATGAACTGACCCATGCCATGCTTTATAAAAGTTCTATTATACGCTGTAGTATAATTCAAACTCTTTTGGATGCGTAGCGCGAGAAACGGCTTCACATTGAGCTGTTTTCAATCCAATGTATGCATCAATTGCTTCATTTGAGAATACGCCACCTTCAATAAGGAAGTCACGATCTGCATCTAGTGCAGCAAGTGCTTCTTCAAAAGATACTGCAACCTGTGGGATTGCATCAGCTTCTTCTTTAGGTAGGTCGTATAGATCTTTATCTAGAGAATCTCCAGGGTGGATCTTGTTTTTAATACCGTCAAGGCCAGCCATCAACATTGCAGCGAAACCTAAGTAAGGATTCATTGTTGGATCTGGGAAACGTACTTCGATACGCGCTGCACGTGCAGTCGGTACAATTGGAATACGAATAGACGCAGAACGGTTACCTGCAGAGTATGCAAGCATTACTGGCGCTTCAAAGTGTGGCACTAAGCGTTTGTAAGAGTTAGTTGATGCATTAGTGAATGCATTAAGTGCTTTAGCATGTTTGATAATACCGCCGATGTAATAAAGCGCCATTTCAGAAAGGCCGCCGTATTGATCACCAGAGAACAAGTTAACACCATCTTTACCTAAAGATTGGTGACAGTGGTTACCAGAACCGTTATCGCCAATAATTGGTTTAGGCATAAATGTAGCTGTTTGGCCGTATGCGTGAGCAACGTTATGTACAACGTACTTGTAAATTTGGATTTCATCTGCTTTTTCAACCATAGTGTTGAAACGACATGCGATTTCGTTTTGACCCGCTGTTGCTACTTCGTGGTGATGAGCTTCAACAACTAAACCCATTTCTTCCATGATTAAACACATAGCAGAACGGATGTTTTGAGATGAATCTACTGGTGCTACTGGGAAGTAACCACCTTTAACACCTGGACGGTGACCGGTGTTGCCTTCTTCATATGAAGTACCTGAATTCCAAGCTGCTTCTTTAGCATCAATCGAGAAAAAAGCGCCTTGCATTGTATTACCGTATTTAACGTCGTCAAATAGGAAGAATTCTGGTTCTGGACCAAATAAAATAGTATCAGCGATACCTGTTGAACGCATGTAAGCTTCAGCACGCTTAGCAACAGAACGTGGGTCACGATCGTAACCTAACATTGTTTTTGGCTCTAGTACGTCACAACGTAAGTTTAATGTTGCATCGTCAGTAAATGGGTCAAGTACAGCAGTTGAAGGTACAGGCATTAATACCATGTCTGAATCTTGAATCCCTTTCCAGCCAGCGATTGAAGAACCATCGAACATTTTACCTTCTTCGAAAAAGTCTTCGTTTACTTGGTGATGCGGAATAGAGACGTGTTGCTCTTTACCATGTGTATCAGTAAAGCGTAAATCAACGAATTTTACGTCTTGCTCTTTAATAAGAGCTAGAACGTCTTGAATTGTTTGTGCAGACATGTTGTAGAACCTCATTTGACATCGAAATGTTTAAAAAACAAATCGTTATTCATAAATGTATGAAAATCGATTTATCGTAATTCTGAACTAGTATTTATACTTCTAAACTTATGCTGATACAAGTAGCTAAAACTATGCCAACTTGGCAAAGCCCATTATACCTCGCTTTTTCTTCTAGCACAGCCCGTACAATGTGATCGGGTGCACCAATGTGGTGCTGAGCCGCTCTTTTTTGGTGCCTTTTGTGTTTGAGCGCTCAGTTGTTCGTATTTTTTAAACTTTTCAGCATTTAAGCTAACTGTGACCGACTTAAAACTTTCTATTTTTGAAATTATGTTTACAATGTGCGCACATTTGGCTATATCACTTTAAGTGTTTTCATGGCCTAAATCTTTTTGTACCAATTAAATAAAAACAGGACCTTCTGTTTTTATTTAATTGGTATTTTTAATTAGTAGTTATTTTTGAGGCGCATCATGTCGTTAGATAAATTAAGAAATATAGCCATCATTGCTCACGTTGACCATGGTAAAACAACATTGGTTGATAAACTGTTAGAGCAGTCTGGTACTTTGGATTCACGTGGCGATAATGAAGAACGTGTAATGGATTCTAACGATCTTGAAAAAGAACGTGGTATTACTATCCTTGCAAAAAATACAGCGATCGTATGGAATGATTACCATATCAATATCGTAGATACTCCAGGACATGCCGATTTCGGTGGTGAAGTTGAGCGTATTCTCTCTATGGTAGACAGTGTTTGTCTTATTGTTGATGCGGTTGATGGTCCAATGCCACAAACTCGCTTCGTAACACAAAAAGCATTTGCTCATGGTTTAAAGCCAATCGTTGTTATTAACAAAATCGATAAGCCTGGTGCACGTCCTGAATGGGTAATGGATCAAGTATTTGATTTGTTTGATAACCTAGGCGCTACTGATGACCAATTAGACTTCCAAGTTGTTTATGCATCTGCATTAAACGGTTGGGCAAGTACTGACATGGACACTGTAAAAGATAACATGGAAGATTTATTCCAAACTATCGTTGATACAGTTGCTCCACCAGAAGCAGATCGCGATGGCGATTTCCAAATGCAAATTTCACAACTTGATTACAACTCATATGTGGGTGTTATCGGTGTTGGTCGTATTACACGTGGTCACGTTAAAGTAAACCAAGCAGTAACTATTGTTGGTGCTGACGGTAAAGAACGTAAAGGCAAGGTAGGTCAAGTATTAGGTTACTTAGGTCTAGAACGTCATGATATTGAATATGGTGAAGCAGGCGACATTATTGCAATTAGTGGTTTAGGCGAGCTTAAAATCTCTGACACTATCTGTGCACAAAATAATGTTGAAGCGATGACGCCATTAACTGTTGATGAACCAACGGTAACAATGACTTTCCAAGTAAACAACTCTCCATTCTGTGGTAAAGAAGGTAAATTCGTTACATCGCGTAACATCCTTGACCGTTTGAATAAAGAGCTTGTACATAATGTTGCATTAAAAGTGGAAGAAACTGCCGATCCTGATAAATTCAAAGTATCTGGTCGTGGTGAGCTACATTTAGGTATCTTAATTGAAAACATGCGTCGTGAAGGTTTTGAGTTAGCAGTATCTCGTCCAGAAGTTATTGAAAAAATGATTGATGGTCAGTTACATGAGCCAATGGAAACATTGACTGTTGACTGTGAAGAGCAGCATCAAGGTTCAATCATGGAACAATTAGGTATCCGTAAAGCGGAACTTACTAACATGATCCCAGATGGTAAAGGCCGTGTACGTTTAGACTTTATGATCCCAAGTCGTGGTTTAATCGGTTTCCAAACTGAGTTCATGACAATCACATCTGGTTCTGGTCTTTTATACCATAGCTTTGATCACTACGGTCTACACAAAGGCGGTACAATTGGTCAACGTCAAAATGGTGTAATGGTTTGTAATCAAACTGGTAAAGCGGTTACTTACTCTTTATTCTTCTTACAAGATCGTGGTCGTTTATTCCTAGGTCATGCAACAGAAGTATATGAAGGTCAAATCATCGGTATTCATAACCGTTCAAACGATTTAACGGTTAACTGTATTCGTGGTAAACAGCTTACTAACGTTCGTTCTTCTGGTACTGATGAAGCACAAACACTTTCACCAGCAATCATTTTGACTCTTGAGCAAGCTCTTGAATTTATTGATGTTGATGAATTAGTAGAAGTGACACCAAAAAGCATTCGTATCCGTAAGAAATTACTGGGTGAGAATGAACGTAAGCGTGCTGCTCGTCCAACTAAAGGTTAATTCGTTTACTTAAACGAACAAAAAACCTAATATTAAGGTCTTACTATCGTAAGGCCTTTTTTTTGTTTACAATTTGTAGTTAAGCGATATCGGCTCTGTAATATTAATTGCATTATATAGTCCATAGAATCTAAGGCTGTTTTTTCCCATTGCTTAAAACTCATCTAGGAAGACTATGTTGCCATTACAAAAGCAAGTATTAGTACGAAAGCTCAAATTGGTTTATAGCTACAGTATTTTTTTATGGAAGCGTAGCCAAGAAGATAATATTAAAGTCCCTGCTGGCCATCTTGCTTACGTTACCCTTTTATCTATTGTGCCTTTTCTCGCGGTTATATTTTATATGCTGTCGGCCTTCCCGATGTTTTCGGAGTTGAATAAAATTATTGAAGATCTTATCTATAATAATTTTGTGCCAACAGCGGGTAATGCAGTCAAAGAGCATATGACCGGATTTATTGAAAATACTAAAAAAATGAGCATGATGGGGATCGCGTCATTAATTGTCATTGCCTTGTTATTGATTTCGACGATTGATCAAACTATCAATCGTATTTGGCGCTGTACAAACAAACGATCAGTGGTGCAGGCCTTTACTATTTATTGGACTATTTTAAGTTTAGGTCCAATTATTATTGGCGGTAGTATTGCCCTTAGTTCTTACCTCTTTTCTATTGTTCAAACCGGTGGTTTTTTATCGCTTGGGCAGAAAATATTAAGCATTATCCCTTTTGTTTTTTCTTGGTTAGCATTTGCGGGCGTTTATACTTTAGTGCCTCATCAGCGTGTCAGCTTTCGTTATGCACTAACAGGTGGGCTGATCGCGGCATTATTATTTAATTTTGCAACGGATCTTTTTACTTTATACATCACTAATTTTCCATCACAGCAAATTATTTATGGTGCATTAGCGGTTATTCCGATCATGTTTGTTTGGATCTATTTTAGTTGGTTAATTGTATTGATTGGTGCAGAAGTGACTTCTACTCTAGAAGAATTTTTATCTGTATCTGAAAAAGAGATGCAAGAAACAGACAAAGCATTAGCGGAGAATCAACAATGATTGCGATGATTCAACGTGTTACTGACGCATCGGTAACCGTTGAAGGGGAAACGGTAGGTGCAATTAAAAGCGGTTTATTAGTGCTTTTAGGGGTAGAAAAAGGTGACACCGATAAGCATTGTCTGCGCTTAGCCCAAAAGGTTTTAGCTTATCGTATTTTTGCTGATGCTAATGGAAAAATGAACCTTAACGTGCAACAAGCGGGTGGCGATTTATTAGTTATTTCGCAGTTTACGTTAGCGGCAGAAACAAAAAAAGGTAATCGACCAGGATTCACCAATGGTGCGGAGCCTGAAGAAGCGGATCGTTTATATCAACGGTTTAGTCAACAATGCTCTGAATTGGGCTGTCATGTTGAAAATGGTATTTTTGCCGCTGATATGCAAGTGACCTCCACTAATGATGGTCCCACCACGTTTTGGCTACAAATTTAGTCGATATTTAAACACAATCTAAGCATGATTTTGTGCTTGAGTTAGGATGCGAATTGTATCTACTTGAAACTATATACGCTTTGTTATGTCTATAGGACTCCAGCTAGATTTGTCGCTATAAAGAGGGTTGTTAATGTTAAGCAAAATATTTATCCGATTTACATCTTTATTGATCTGTACTTTTTTAACTTCCTTACAAGCGCAAGCCGCTGAGAATAATATGAATTCATTTGAGGTGCTCGAACAGTCTATTACTAAAAGTCCCAATGATACGCGTCAATATCAAGTGATTCGTTTGGCCAATCAATTACAAGTACTACTGATCTCTGACCCTGATTTGGAAAATAGTGCTGCATCCTTATCTGTGCCAATTGGCAGTATGCATAATCCAGAGAGCCAGCTTGGTTTAGCGCATTATTTAGAGCATATGCTGTTTCTCGGCTCTGAAAAATATCCAGTGATTAATGAATACAGCAAATTTATGAGCCAAAACGGAGGCTATACCAACGCTTATACCGCACAGGATGCAACTGTGTATGGTTTTGAGGTCAATGATAGTGCATTACCAGAGGCATTAGACAGGCTAGGTGATGTTATGCGTGCTCCACTGCTTGATGAAAAATATGCAGAAAAAGAACGTCATACGGTTAATGCAGAGCATAAAACCTATTTTGATAACGACATGAGAAAGTTGTATGCGTTACAGCGTTATTCATTAAACCCTGATCATCCCATGGCACGCTTTAGTACTGGAGATTTGAGCACCCTTAGTGATAAACCAGGCAGTAATTTACAACAAGAACTAGAGCTATTTTTTAAGCAAAATTATTCCGCTAATACAATGAAAGTGGCTATGACTAGTCCGCGTTCATTAGTTAATATGCAGAAAATTGCGGTTAAACATTTAACTCAAATTCCTAATAACAATATCACTAAACCTGTCTTGATCTCGCCTTTATTAACAGATAAGCAATTAGCATTAGAAGTGCAAATGAAACCAACGGCTGATCTTAAATTGTTACAAGTTAACTTTTTAGTGCCGAGTGTGAAAGATGAATACATGTATCAACCAGGTGGCTATATTAGCCGATTATTGGGTTCTGACCATAAGGGTGGTTTATCGGACTATCTACAAAATATGGGGTTAGCAGAATCAGTGAGTGCTGGCTTTTATGCAGCGCACAGTGATGAATATTCTCAGTTTTCGATGACCTTTAAACTCACTGAAAAAGGGTTGAGCGATCAAGATACCGTGTTAGCCAGTTTATTTGCGTACATCAACCTGATTAAAGAACAAGGGATCAATGAATTACAATATTCAGAGCAGAAAAAGAGCCTAGAGAATTACTTTAAGTTTTTACCAAAGAGTGCTGGTTTTAACTACGTAATGTCTTTGTCTGCCAATATGCAGCATTATCCTTTGCAAGACTTACTTTCTTATTCGTTCCGTTTAGATGCGTTTAATCCTCAATTTATTAAGCAGTTAGTTGGTTATTTAACACCTGAAAATAGTCGTGTGTTTGTGGTGTCACCTAATGCAGTGGTTACAAAAGCCATTCCTTTCTACCAAGGGCATTATGCGCAGGCGAAGATAAAAAAATCGCGTTTGCAGCAATGGTTAACCTCAGCAAAAACAATTCAATCAAAAATGATATTACCAATTAGTAATGATTGGTTACCTGAAAATTTAAGCTTAGTTAATGAACAAAAAAATAACCAAGCGGTAGCACTGGTCAAGGAGTCAGGTTTATCGGTGTGGTTTAAGCAAAGCCAATTAAAAGAGCCTAAAGGCATTTTAAACCTGCAGCTCAACAACAACCTAAATGATCAAAGTCCTCAAGCTAGAGTGCAAATGAGTTTATTGTTAAATATTTTGCAAAAACAACTCTCTGAATTGAATTTTGTTACACAAGAAGCTGGCTTAAGCTTTTCCATTAGCAGCAATGAAGGTTTATTGATTACCACCAGTGGTTATAGCGACAAACAAACTAAATTATTACTGATGTTATTAGATCATATTAAACAGATGTCAGTTGATCAGCAATCTCTGCGCCTTGCAAAACAAGAGTTGACACGTCGTTTCAATAATAAATCTAAAACAAAGGCAATGGACTTGGGCTTAGATGGATTTAGAAAAATTATTCGTCAACCATCTTGGTCTGACCTGACGCTATTATCTCAAATCGATACTGTAACCAGCGAGCAATTAGTTACCTTAGCTAAACAAATTTTTTCTCAATCTAGTGTGCGTTTATTAGCACTAGGTAATTTTTCAACATTAGATGTATTACAGTTGACTGCTAAATTGAAACTGAAAATAAAAATTCAGCCTAATGCTTTTTATCAAATCAAACGTGTTGATGCAGATCCTGAAAAAGGAGCATTAAACTTTATACGAGAGTCTGCATTAGAGGATGATGCTTTGGTTAGTGTGTATTTAGCAAAAAACCAAGATCCCACTTCATTAGCAAAAGCAGAGTTACTGAATAAACTACTTAAACCTGCTTTTTATGACCAAATTAGAACTCAAGAGCAATTGACGTACTCACCCTTTACTGCCAGTTTTGAAGTAAATAATAGTGTTGCTTTCGGGTTATTCACACAAAGTCCAGCGATTGGAAGTGCCGCTTTATATGGACGTTTTAAAGCCTTTTTAGAAAGCTTTAAAACAACGTTAGCAGCAACAGATGAAAGTGACTTTGAGGACATTAAAAAAGCGCATATAGCTAATTACTTAGCTAAACCAAGTAATTTAAGTGGAGAATTTTCTTATCTTATAAATGAATGGATGAGCAATAAAGCCGCTATTGATACAAAAAGCGTACATGTCGCTATGTTGGAGTCGGTGACATTACAACAAGTACAACAATATTATGCTGATTTATTCTTTGATGAGACACAAACACAACAAGTTGTGGTACAGGTCAAAGGTAAAAAATTCAGTCAAGATAAAGCTTTAGACTTAACACCCCAAGTGCTAATCACTAATGTAGATCAACTCCCTAAGCAATAAAAAAACCAATAAAAAATCATAAAAAGCATCGATCGTTAATGATTGATGCTTTTTTATTTTTTACAGATCTTATTCCCCATATACAACGTATTTGATACGGGCTTTATTGCCTTTAATTCTCTGCTAAACCTATCTACATGCTGGATTTATAAATAGCACGGATCAACTGTTAGAGTCCGCCTCTCAATATTACTTAACCTCGGCTAGAGACAATTAAACTTTATATCAACAAGTTGAACTTGATACTTTACAGTACGGATTGATATTTTTGATCCTAAGTCGAGAGTAATTAACTCAAATGAAAAAAAAATAAATGACAAAGAAGGATAGAAAAATGAAAAAATTGCTACTTACTACAGCGATCGCAATAACGATACCATTTGCCGCGCAAGCTCGAAGTGAGTTTGTTGAAGGTGATGCAACGCTTGCTGGAGAAGCTGAATTAGGTGCAACTTTGACTACGGGTAATACGGATACTGCTTCGTTTAAAGGTCGTCTAGCATTGAAGCAAGAATTAGGAAATTGGGAAAATGATTATCTATTTGAAGGGTTATACAAAGAAGATGAAGACGAAGTAACAGCAAAACGTTATTTATTGGGTGCGCAAGGTGGTTATCAGCTTGATGACGTAAGTTATTTATTTGCTAATACCAATTATGAAGTTGACCCTTTTACTGGCTATGATTTTACTTCAACTACTGCGGCTGGTTACGGATATCGCTTTATCGATAACAATACCATGACTTTGAAAGCAGAATTAGGGCCTGGTTATATTTATCAAAAGCTTGATCGTGAGTCAGCATTGGAGGAAGGGCATGATAGTGAAGCCAATGCTGTTGCACATGGTGTAGTTGATTTTCAAATGAAAATTAGTAACTCTTCTAAATTCCAACAAAAATTTGTTGCTGATTGGGGAAGTAAAATAAACGGTCGTTCAGATACTTCATTAACCGCTAACATTATTGGTGCATTAGCAATGAAATTTGCAATTATTGTTCGTTATAACAGTAAACCGTTGGATGATAAAAAAAGCACGGATACTGAAACTAATATGACATTATTGTACGCATTCTAACAACCGCATCGCCGTTTTAATGAGTATTAATTGAGAGGCTAGCAATGCTAGCTTTCTCTTTTTCAGTGCTTTCTTCTCTGCAATTATTAGCATTGCTATTATCACTTTTCCTTTTATTTTTCTTATAGCTAACGTTTTTTCCTTGTTATAGAACGGGTATACTCTGCGTTCATTTCATCCATAAGGTTTTTTATCTATGCGCCCAAGTAATCGAGCACCTGAGCAACATCGTGATATCAAAATTACGCGCCACTATACTAATTATGCGGAAGGCTCTGTGCTAATTGAAGTAGGTAATACTAAGGTGTTATGTAATGCGACTGTTTCAAGTTCTGTACCGCGCTTTTTAAAAGGTAAAGGTAAGGGCTGGGTGACCGCTGAATACGCTATGTTGCCACGTGCGACACATAACCGTAATAATCGTGAAGCGGCACAGGGAAAGCAAGCTGGTCGTACATTAGAGATACAACGTTTAATTGCACGTTCTCTACGAGCAGCAGTAAACTTAAAAGCTTTGGGTGAGAACATGATCACCGTTGATTGTGATGTTATTCAGGCCGATGGGGGGACTCGTACCGCTTCAATTACAGGGGCTTGTATTGCTTTAGCTGACGCACTTAATTGGATGGTTGCTCAAGGTAAGCTGAAAAAAAGCCCGTTAAAACAGATGATAGCAGCAATTTCTGTTGGTATTTATAAGGGCTTACCCGTATGTGATTTAGATTATGCGGAAGATACTAATGCAGAAACTGATATGAATGTTGTGATGACAGAAACCGGTGGCATGATAGAAATTCAAGGTACTGCTGAAGATGGCGCATTTAGTCATGAACAGCTATTAGCTATGTTAAGCTTAGCTAAAGGCGGTATTGAGCAATTAGTGATGGAACAAAAACAAGCATTAAACATGGAGTAGAAAATGAAAGATTATCAAAAAGAATTTATTGAATTCGCAATTGAGAAACAAGTACTAAAATTTGGTGAATTTACCCTAAAATCTGGGCGTATTAGTCCGTATTTCTTTAATGCAGGTTTATTTAATACAGGTCGAGATCTTGCGCGTTTAGGACGTTTTTATGCCGCTGCATTACAAGACTCTGGCATTGCTTATGATCTATTATTTGGGCCTGCTTATAAAGGGATCCCAATCGCGACAACAACTGCGGTTGCCTTATCTAATGATTATGATCTAGATGTGCCTTATTGCTTTAACCGTAAAGAAGCAAAAACACATGGTGAAGGCGGCAGTTTGGTCGGTTCAGAGCTAGCAGGTAAGATTATGCTGGTGGATGATGTTATTACTGCCGGTACGGCTATTCGCGAGTCAATGGATATAATCAATGCAAATAATGCTCAACTTGCTGGTGTATTAATTGCGTTAGACCGCCAAGAAAAAGGTAAAGCTGAACTCTCTGCTATTCAAGAAGTCGAGCGCGACTATGATGCAAAAGTGATTTCAATCGTGCAACTTGCGGATGTAGTGAGCTACCTTGAAACCTTGCCTGAAATGCAACAACACTTGCAATCTGTCCAAGCTTACCGTGCTAAATATGGTATTTAGTTATTAGCTTTGTCATTCGATTAGCTATTAACTTTACGAACTAGCTTGATCCTTGATTTATAGTGAGTAAATAGCACTAAAAATAAAGGCAAGGTAATCAATTACCTTGCCTTTATTACTGTTATTTAGTGCTTTTTCTGCTTTTTCTGTGGTACATGCTAAATCTTAAATTGATTCACTGTTTTCTCCAGTTCAGTGGCTAATGAATCAACCATCTCACTGCATTTATCAATGTTGCCATAGCTTAATTGCATTTCAGTATAACCATCTTGTATATGTAACATATTGCGGTTTATCTCTTCTGTTACACTACTTTGTTGCTCAGCCGCGGTCGCTATTTGCTCGTTCATTTGGCTTATTTCTTGAATGCTATGAGTTATGAGTAAGATATCCTGTCCTGCTTGCTTAGCATCATCAACACTTTTATTGACCATTTCAATGCCGTTACTCATTGCCTTTTGTGCATCCTTAGAGCTTGATTGCAGCTCAGTGATCATCATCTCTATTTCATTAGTGGATTCTTTTGTTTGGAATGCCAAACTACGTACTTCATCAGCAACCACAGAGAAGCCTCTACCATAATCACCGGCTCGTGCGGCTTCAATTGCTGCATTGAGTGCTAATAGGTTAGTTTTCTCTGAAACCTCATTGATCACACTTAGAAATTTACCTATGTTAATCACTGAGCCATTTAAATTGTCGATCACCGTTGATGCATTGCGTAATTCGATAGATAAGTTACTGATATTTTGAATCGTTTCTTCCACTTCCCGATTACCATCTTGACTCTGAGTATTGGCTTTTTCTGTTTCGCTTGATGCATGTATTGCATTACGCGCAATATCATTAACGGTGCTGCTCATCTCCGTAGTGGCAGTAACGACTTGTGTCACCTGTTCAGTGCCACTATTTATGTTACCTTCGATAATATGATTACTTTTAATGTTTTCAGCTAAATTACTTTTTAGTGCAGTAGAAGTATGTTGAATTTTATTGACTAGTCCTTGTAGATGTTTAACCAACTTATTTATTGTTAGTCCTATTTCACCTAATTCATCTTTACTATTTACGTCGATACGCAGAGTGAGGTCGTTATCCGTTGTAATGCTAATGAGCTTACTAGTAATTTCATGGATACCTTTATTTAATTGGCTAGTAATATAAAAAGACAGTAATAGTATCAGTACAAATGAAATTAAAATAATGATCAAAAGTGAAAATAAATAGGCTTCTTTATCATCTACAAGTAATTGATTATGTTCACGTAAATTTTCAAGTAGTGCCACTTCGACCGTTTTTAATAAGTTTATTTTTTGAGTGATCGTATCAAACCAAACCTTTGGGTCAGTATTAAAAGCACCTTTCTCAAAGTTATCTAGTGCAAGGTTTTCATAGTCTTTTACATTTTTTAAAGCTTGCTCTGTGAGGTTGTTTTGGTAAATGGCGAGTTGTTCCGTTGTTGCATGTGCTTTGAATTTATCTAGGTAAACGGCTTGCTCTGCTAATAAGCTAATAAATTTTTGTAATAATACAGGGGTAAAATGATCGATAGAGAAAACATTACTGAGTACTGCCCGTTCTATACCCGCACGTTCTTTATGTTGTAAAAAACTACCAACCGTAACAGCAGATATTGCCAGTTTCGAATTTTCATTTTCATTGGCTGTGTTATTGATAATGGATAGCAGTAGCGCATTTAGGTTTGAATAAAAAGCGACTTCATCGCTAACGCTGATAGACAAGTTATCAATCTGTTGGCGTAAACTAGGTAGTTTATCTAATTGCTGATTCACTTTGTTAAAGAGGGTCGTTAATTGTGGCGTAAGTGATGCTGAGGTTATAAAAGCTTGTAAGTCTCTATTTTTTTGATCAGTGGTTTGACGATGCTGTTTGATTGTTTGTTGAAATTTTTCACCTTTTGAAGATAGGTAACCAGCCGATGCACCACGTTCTTTTTGCAGTTCATGAACCAAGAGCGAGCTTACTGCAGCAGAGTCTGTGAGTACTAACATTTTTTCTAGCATCACTTTTTCTTGATAAGCCTGCATAGAGTAATAACCTGCAAAGCTGATAAAGCCAATCAGGGGCAATAAAGTAAGAGCAAAAAGTTTACCGCGAATTGAAATATTATTGATCAAAAAAAGCATGTTTTATCCCCGCTGAAATAAGTATGTTTTAACAGTAGGGTAAAAAGTAAATTTTTCAACAAATAGGTCAAAAAATGTTATTTAATAGTAACAAAAGAGAGGTAGGTAGGTTTTGCTGGCTGATAGTAATAATTTTGTAAAACAGCTGATCAATATTATTTAGATTCAAATAATAAATACATCACTTATGTGTAATAAATTTCACAAAGCGATCTGTCATTTGACCTGATTTTTGCCTTAAATTAATTTTTTCTCGGTAATACTCAATCGCCTAGCTAATGGAAGTCATATAATAAAAAATGCCACTGAGAAATAATCATCAGTGGCGTTGTAAAATAAATCAATGTAACTATTTGTTAATTATATTATTTACTAGTTAGCGCTTACGCTTTGGTAGCATTTACCTTTAAAGCTTTATCTTCGTCAAATTCAGGAACCTTTTCATGTTCGCTGGCAATGAATGAATAAATTACCGGTAAAATAAACAGAGTAAATAAGGTACCGATCGATAAACCGGCGACAATTACAACACCAATACCGAAGCGGCTAACTGCACCTGCACCGGTTGCAAATAAAAGTGGGACCAATCCAGCTACCATTGCGGCGGTGGTCATTAAAATAGGACGTAAACGAACTGCAGCGGCTATTTTTACTGCTTCTATCTTATTCAAACCATGGTGTAACTGCTCTTCTTTTGCTACTTCAGCAATTAAAATACCATGCTTAGTAATCAAGCCAACTAAGGTTATCAAACCTACCTGAGTATAGATATTCATTGTGGCGGCGCCCCAAGCAAGTACAACTAGCGCACCACTAATTGCTAACGGAACCGTCATTAGAATCACCAATGGATCTCGAATACTTTCAAATTGACTTGCAAGTACTAAGAAAATGATGAACAAAGCAAGTAGGAAAGTGACATATAAAGCGCCGCCTTCTGTTACGAACTGACGTGCTTCACCGAGGTAATCGTGGCGGTAACCCTGTGGTAGTTTAGTGGTCGATAATTCTTCAAAGAAGGTTATCGCTTCACCCATAGTGCTACCAGGGGCCAATACAGCGCCGATTGTTGCACTATTAAGTTGGTTAAAGTGCGGTAAGGAGCGCGGTTCTGCCGTGATATCAATACTAATCAACTCACTTAACGGTACCATGTCATCATTTTGTGCTCGCACAAAAAAGTCACCTAGTTTATCTGGTGATAAGCGATATTTACGCTCAACTTGTGCAATCACTTCATAGCTTCGCCCATCTAAATCGATACGATTTAAATAACCATCACTTAATAAGGTGCCTAGGGTAATACCGATATCTTGCATCGTGATCCCGTAGGCTCCTGCTTTATCGCGGTCGATACTGATATTCATCGTCGCTGAGTCAAAGGCAAGATCGAGCTCTGAATAAACAAAAGTAGAGTTAGCTTGTGTTGCGGCTAATACATCGCTGGCAATACTCACTAAACTTTGGAATGGATTAGACGTTGTTATTACAAATTGTACTGGTAAACCACCTGATGAACCTGGTAATTCAGGCATTTGAAACGCTGTTGTTGCCACTGATGGAATAGCGTTGAATGCAGGTGTCATGGCCGCTGAAAGTTGTTTTGGATCCTTGTCTCGTTGACTCCATGTTTTCATGATAGCGATACCAAATGCTTGGTTAGCATTAGGAATACCAGACATGGCTAAGCTACTCTCTACCTCTGGCTGATCTGAAATGATATCAGTGACCAAACGCATACTGTTTTCAATAAAGTCTAAATTCGCATTCGCAGGTGCTTTAGACATCATCATCAATGCACCTTTATCTTCACTTGGCGCTAGTTCAGAAGGAATATATTTAAATAGCATTGGCAGTGAAGCAAAAACCAGTAATGCAAAAATAATCACAGCAGGGCGACGTAACATTAGGATGTTTAATGCACGGCTGTATTTATTAGTTAACCCAGTTAAGACAGAATCCACAGTACGCTCAAAACGATTTGGCTTATGATTAATTTTCAACATTTTACTACACATCATAGGTGATAATGTGAGTGCCACGATGCCCGATACAAATACCGCGCCAGCCAGAGTCAAAGCAAATTCTGTAAATAATGAACCTGTAATCCCCCCCATTAAAGCGATAGGTGCATATACTGCGGCTAATGTAATGGTCATAGAAATAACCGGAACCGCAATTTCACGCGTACCAATAATAGCTGCACGGAAAGGTTCTTCACCTGCTTTGATATGACGGTCAATATTTTCTACCACAACAATCGCATCATCGACCACCAAACCAATGGCTAATACCATCGCTAACAACGTCATGAGATTGATGGTAAAACCAAATATTTGCATTACAACAGCCACACCAATTAGCGATAGTGGAATGGTAATGATTGGAATGATAACGGCACGCCAAGAACCTAAGAATAAGATCATTACGATCAATACAATTAAGCCTGCTTCAGCGATAGTTTTTATTACTTCATTAATTGACTCTTCGATGGCAATGGTAGAGTCATACAATACTTTCATTTTAATTGAGCTTGGATTGCTGGCATCTAAAGCCGGTAGCATGAGCCTTACATCTGCTGTTATATCAAGTGGGTTTGCCGTGGGTGCTGCGTCAATGGCAACGACTACCGCATCATCACCATTAGCCATTGCACGGTAAGTATCGTGGCTTTTTTCAAGTGATACACGCGCTATATCTTGCAAATGAATGGTCTTTCCGTTTTCACGTGTTGCAATGATCAGGTTTTCTAGTTCGGCTGCATTTTTAACTTGAGTTTCAGCGCTACCGTTAAATAGAGTGAAATAACCCATCGCCTGACCAGAGGCCGACTGAATATTATTAGCCTGTAATATAGTCACAACTTCAGCGGTACTTAATCCAAAACCGGCCATTCGTTCAGGGTCTAACCAAATTCGTAAAGCAAACTTAGTACCACCATATAAGTTAACCTTAGCAACACCATTAATACTAAATAATTGCGGCTTAACAACGCGTTCTAGGTAATCGGTGATTTGACTAGAGTTTAAATTGTCGCTTGAGAAAGCAATGTAGATAACTGAAGTGGTAGAGCCTGTACTGACATCAATAGTAGGATCTTCTGCTTCACTAGGTAGCTGTGAACTTACACTGTTTACTTTTGCTAGAATATCTGCAACAGCGCCACTAGGTTCTGTATTAAGTTTCATATTCACAGTAATAGTTGAGCTACCCATAAAACTTTGTGAGCTGATAAAATCGATATTATCGGCCTGTGCAATAGCTTGTTCAATAGGTTGAGTAATAAAGCCCTGTATTAAGTCTGCATTTGCACCATAGTAGCTGGTGGTTACTTTAACCACAGTATTGGTCATATTTGGGTATTCGCGTACCTGCATTTTAGCCAGTGCTTGAATGCCTAATAAGACAAGAAGCAAACTCAGAGAGATGGCTAAAACGGGACGCTTTATAAAAATATCTGTAAATTTCATACCATCACCTACAATGCTGGAAGAACAGAAGGAGTATTAAGGGCTTGTGATTCAACGAGTTTAACTCGTGAGCCATTACTTAAACGAACTTGACCGCTAGTTGCAATCACATCGTTTTCTTTTAATCCCGTTAAAACATGTACTTTGTCTTCTTTACTTTTACCTAGTGTCACGATTTGTTGTTTCGCTTGTAAGAACGTTTTTCCATCGTCTGTTGTTTGTTCTGTTATCACGTAAACAGTTTCACCATAAAGTGTGTAATTAATGGCAGTTGAAGGAATGATTATTTGTTTTTCAACAGTGGGTAAAATGATATTCGCTTTAGCGAACATACCTGAACGCAGTATTTTTTCATCATTTGGGATTGATGCTTGTATTTGAATAACACCACTTTGATAGTTAACGGCAGGTTCAATAGCAGAGATAACACCGGTAAAAGAAGTATCAGGTCGTGCATCAACAAATACATTCATTGCTTGACCAATATGCACTTTATTGAGGTCATTTTGAGCAATGGTAAAACGCATTTGCATGCGACTAATATTTTCTAAACGAACAATATCTGTACCACTTGCAAGATATTGACCTAAAAACACATTACGTAATCCAGCAATGCCTGAGAAGGGAGCTCGAACGGTACGAAGGCTGATGGTTGCTTGGTAACTTTCTATTTCACCTTGTAAAGCAAGAAATTCCGCTTCTGCATCATCTACTTGCCCCTGTGAAACAGAACCTCTTGTAGATAATGATTTCATTCGTTTGTAGTTACGTTCAACAGCTGGCATACGACCTTTTGCAGCTTTTAAGTTAGCTTGTTCTACTTCGCTATTTAGATAGATGATAGGATCGTCTTTTTGTAGGTTTTGACCTGATGTGAAGTTGATTTTAGTCACTTTACCGGCCACTTCATTGGCAACAGTTACGCCTTGAATAGGCTCAATAAACCCAATAGCACGTAAATGAGGAGTCCAATCTTCCAATTTAACCGTTGTGGATGTCACTGGGAATTCAGGAATAGGGCGAGAAGCAAGAAACTCTTTAATTTTCTGCGCTTTAAACATGTTAAAGCCGATAACACTGCCAAATACGAGTATCGCCAAAATGATGGCTGAGGCTATCCATTTTTTCATTATCTTAGTCCTGTTGGTTAAAATTTGGGTTTTGAATAATCGCCCATGAAGCTTCTCTCACTTGATCTAACTGTTGTTGATCAAAAGTAAGCTCATTGCGTATTATTCTTTTTGCTAGGTTAATTGAAGTATCAAAGCTGACTGCCATTAAGGCTAAGAGCTGCCAATCTAAAAATCGTGCTGTTGTGATGCCTTGTTGGTAAAAATCAATAAGACGCTTAAAGGCAATATCGTCCAATAACGTTATTTGTGCTTGGTTGATATTAGGGACGCAATGTAGCATTTCGATGACAATCAGACGTTTCGGGTTTGCTAGTACCGCATCAAAGACATTATTCCACATCAAATCGTACTTTTGTTTCGCAGTGAAGCTATCTTGCCAACCAGTAAAAACATCATTAGCGGCTTCTTTGCGAATAAACACTTGAAGGGCATCCATTAATGCCTCTTTATTTTCAAAATAACGATAGATAGTGCCTGCTGCAACGCCCGCAGTTTCTGCTAAATGATGCATCGAGAAGGCATAAAAACCATGTTGTGCAAGAATACTTTCTGCTGCATTTAGAATTTGAGTACGTTTATCCATAGTTCTACAATTAAAAATGAATGAATGTTCATTATCGTTTAATAGCGCGTTATTGCAATAAAAAATCTAAATATTTCTAAAATAAACCTATATCCAATAAACCCATATCCAACAACTCTCTATGATTCGATACCTTCATAGGTAACTTTTTAGGTGTGTTGAGTTAGGTGCATTGATAAGTGAATAGATACGTTGCTATTTCTATTTCGGTTTTGTTTTAAAGCAAATAATTTCAGCGTGCGATAAATAAAACCAAGCAAAGCGGCTATTCCTATATAAGTTGGTTCTTAATTTATCTGTGATGTCATTAGTGTTGTAATCATTCACTAGCGAAGTACCTCTACTACCTCAGTTTGAGGTTAGATCCTGAAGGCTAAAGATCAGAGACTAGCTTTCAGTTAAAAGATAAGTAGAATCAAACTGCTTTTTATTTTTTTAGGAAATGTCATGAAATTAAATCCAGGACAAGATGCCGCTGTCAAAATGATCTCCGGACCTTGTTTGGTGCTTGCTGGTGCAGGCAGTGGTAAAACCCGCGTTATAACCAATAAAATCGCCTATTTAGTACAGCATTGTGATTACCAGGCAAAAAACATTGTGGCGGTAACGTTTACTAATAAAGCCGCTCGAGAAATGAAAGAGCGCGTTAGTCAAACCTTAGGGCGAAAAGAGTCTCGTGGGTTGATGGTATCTACTTTTCATTCATTGGGTCTAGAGATTATTAAGCGTGAAGTGAAAACACTGGGTATGAAAGCTGGTTTCACTTTGTTTGATGATCAAGATACGTTAGCGTTATTAAAAGAACTCACTGAAAAACAACTCAAAGAAGATACTGATCTTTTAAAAGCGTTAGTGACACAAATCTCAAATTGGAAGAATGCATTAATATTGCCGCCTCAAGCGATTAAACAAGCAAAAGGTGAGCGTGATGTTATTTTTGCCCATTGCTACGATTTATATCAACGTCAGCTAAAAGCCTACAATGCCTTAGATTTCGATGATCTTATTGTTTTGCCAACTTTATTACTGAAACATAAAGAAGAGGTGCGCTTACGTTGGCAGAAAAAAATTCGCTATTTATTAGTGGATGAGTATCAGGATACAAATACTAGTCAGTATGAATTAATTAAATCCTTGGTGGGTGAACGTGCCCGCTTCACTGTGGTAGGGGATGATGATCAATCTATCTATTCTTGGCGTGGTGCTCGACCAGAAAACTTAGTACTTCTACAAAGGGATTTTCCACAATTAAAGGTGATTAAACTAGAACAAAACTATCGATCTAGCCAACGGGTGTTAAAAGCGGCCAATGTATTAATTGCTAATAATCCGCATGAATTTGATAAACGCTTATTTAGCGAATTAGCCTATGGAGAGTCAATCAAAGTTTTATTTGCTAAAAATGAACAACATGAGGCTGAACGGGTGGTGATGGAGTTATCGGGCCATAAGTTTATGAATGGCGCCAACTTTAAAGACTATGCCGTACTGTATCGAGGTAATCATCAAAGTCGTTTATTAGAAAAAGTGATGATGGAAAATCGTATTCCCTACAAAATAAGCGGTGGTACTTCCTTTTTCGCGCGTAGTGAAGTGAAAGACATCATGGCGTATTTAAAGCTTTTAGTTAATCATGATGATGAAAATGCCTTTATTCGTGTGGTCAATAAACCACCCAGAGGCATTGGTGCCGTGAGTCGCGAAAAGTTAGGTAATTATGCTAATTTACGTCATATCAGTATGTTTGCTGCAAGCTTTGAAATTGGTTTAGAGCAAACCTTGAATGGCAAGGGGCTTCAGTCTGTACAAGCTTTTACAAAGTGGTTAGTTGAATTAAATCACCGTTTGAAGACAGAAGATGATATTGATGTCGTCCGCGACTTAATTCGTGATATAGGTTACGAAGACTGGTTGTATGAAAGTAGCCCGAGCCCGAAGGCGGCTGAAATGCAAATGAAGAACGTGTCGACATTATTCAAATGGGTCACTGAAATGCTCAAGGGTGATGATCTTGATGAAGAGATGACACTAGAGCAAGTGGTTGCACGTCTTACTCTACGTGATATGTTATCTCGTAATGAAAGTGAAGAAGAATTAGATCAAGTACAGTTGATGACCTTGCATGCATCGAAAGGACTAGAGTTTCCTTACGTATATATGATTGGTATGGAAGAAGGGTTATTACCACATCAGGTCAGTATCGATGAAGATAATGTAGAAGAGGAGCGACGTTTAGCGTATGTCGGTATTACGCGAGCACAAAAGGAATTAACTTTTACTTTAGCTAAGGAACGAAGTCAGTATGGTGAGGTCATTAAACCAACACCGAGTCGTTTTTTAAATGAATTACCACAGGAAGATGTGGAATGGGAAAGTGGGCCTAAAAAACGTACTGATGAGCAAAAGAAACAATTAGCAGATAAAGGGATTGCAAGTTTGAAAGCATTATTTGATTAATAGTCTATACGATGAAAATTATAAAATTTGATAGTTAAAAACTACTTTAAATAGGTTTTAACTATCACTTTGCAAATAATAAACGATTTTAACTATTATCGTTTATTTTGCATAATAACTCCATCGCAGCAAGCAACAGCTTGTTAGCAAACTTAAAACTACAATTGATAATTATTAGGAGCTACAAATGTTAGATAATATCGAAGGTCAAAGCGTACCAAATGTTACTTTTCCAACTCGTCAAGGTGATGAATGGGTAAATGTTTCAACTGATCAATTATTCAAAGGTAAAACAGTTGTTGTATTTGCATTGCCTGGTGCCTTCACTCCAACATGTTCTTCTACACATTTACCACGTTACAACGAGTTAGCGGGTGTATTTAAAAAGAATGGTGTAGACGATATTGTTTGTCTAAGTGTGAATGATACCTTTGTAATGAATGCATGGCTTGCAGATCAAGAAGCTGAAAATATTACTGTTGTTCCAGATGGTACTGGTGCATTTGCTGAAGGTATGGGCATGTTAGTCGATAAGAGTGATATCGGTTTTGGCAAGCGTAGCTGGCGTTACAGTATGCTGGTCAAAGATGGCGTGATTGAAAAAATGTTCATCGAGCCAAACCAGCCGGGCGACCCGTTTGAAGTATCTGATGCGGATACTATGTTGAACTACATTAACCCAAATGCTAAAGCACCAGCTGCGGTAACTATCTTTACTAAACCTGGTTGTCCTTTCTGTGCAAAAGCGAAAGCAGCACTTAAAGAGAACGGTATTGGTTTTGAAGAAGTTGTTTTAGGTACTGATGCAACTAGCGTAACGCTAAAAGCTGTATCAGGACAAACGACAGTGCCACAAATTTTTGTAGATGGTAAGCATCTTGGTGATAGTGAAGCAGCTATAGCCTACGCAAATAGCTAGTTGACTAAGTAATTAGTTTAATAGCGCATGTTGAATTTCTGACATGCGCTTTTTTTAAATCCAAAATTCAATAAATCAACAAAAATCGGGAAACAATATGAAGCAAATTAATGTACAAGTTGCCGTTATCGGTGGTGGCACAGCTGGTTTAGCAGCTTACCGAGCAGCTAAAGAAAAAACAGACTCAGTGGTATTAATTGAAGGTGGAAAATTTGGAACTACCTGTGCTCGTGTTGGTTGTATGCCAAGCAAACTGTTAATTGCAGCTGCCGAAGCGGCACATAGTGCTGCGCATACTGAACCCTTTGGTGTATTTGTTGATGGTGATGTTCGCGTTGACGGTAAAAAAGTGATGCAACGTGTACGTGATGAGCGTGATCGTTTTGTTGGTTTTGTTGTTGAAGCGGTTGATGAAATTAATGCTGATGAAAAATTAATTGGTAAAGCAACGTTTATATCAGAAACACAATTACAGATAGACGATCATACAATTGTTAATGCAGAGCGTATTGTTATTGCAACAGGATCTCGTCCAAGTTATCCACCCGTTTGGAATGACCTTGGTGATAAGCTAGTTGTTAATGATGATGTATTTGATTGGATGGATTTACCAAAATCAGTAGCAGTATTTGGCCCTGGTGTGATTGGATTAGAATTAGGGCAGTCGTTACATCGTTTAGGTGTTGAAGTCTTAATGTTTGGAATGGGTGGGCAAGTAGGTCCCTTTACCGATCCTGAAGTCATGGCTTATGCAGAAAAAGCGTTTAGCGATGAATTTTATTTAGATGCCGACGCGAATGTAAAAAATATGCAACGTAAAGGTGAGTTAGTTGAAATCACTTATATTGATAAACAAGGTGTTGAACAAATTAAAGAAGTTGAATATGTACTCGCAGCAACCGGACGTCGTCCAAATGTTGATAACTTAGGTTTAGAGAATATTCAACTAGAAAGTGATGGTCGTGGTGTACCGATTGCGGACCCTTATACAATGCAAACCTCTGTGCAGACCATTTTTATTGCTGGTGATGCGAGTAATCAAATTCCATTATTACATGAAGCGGCAGACCAAGGTAAAATTGCAGGCAGTAATGCGGGCGTTTACCCAAATATTCGTGTCGGTTTACGTCGTTCATCAATCGCTGCTGTGTTTACCGATCCACAATTAGCGATGGTTGGCCTTAGTCATAAACAGATAACAGAGAAGTTTTCTGGTTGTGGGTGTTTTGAAACAGGTAGTGTCTCCTTTGAAAACCAAGGTCGTAGCCGCGTCATGTTAAAGAATAAAGGGCTATTAAACCTTTACGGTGAACAAGGTACAGGTCGCTTTTTAGGGGCTGAAATTATTGGTCCACAAGCTGAACATCTTGCGCACCTTTTAGCTTGGGCACATCAGAACCGTATGACTATATCGCAAATGTTAGATATGCCTTTCTACCATCCGGTTATTGAAGAAGGAGTGAGAACGGCGTTGCGTGATTTGAATGCTAAATTAAAACTAGGCTCGGCAATGATCAGCGAGTGTATGGAATGTGGTCCGGGTTGTTAATTGACAACAACCAGTCATGTTATCTGTTAGCAAAAAACGGTTAGTGAGAGTTAACCGTTTTTTTACGGGGGATAGCTGAGATAACCTTTAACTGGTGAGCTTTGCTGATTTAGGGGAATAAATAAGTGAGGATAAAACCGATAAATATCACTAAACCCACATAGTTGTTATCTAGAAAAGCTTTAAAACAGGCTTTTTCATCGCGACTTTTAATGCTTTTTTGTTGCTGTAAAAAGAGCAAACCTGCCACCACTAAAGCCCCATAATAAAGCCAATTTAGATTTTCTATGAGGCCCACAATAATTAACAATATTAAGGTCATAATTTGTAATAGAGCAATAATTAACTTGTCATATTGCCCAAATAAGATGGCGGTGGATTTTATGCCTATTTTAAGATCATCTTCTTTATCAACCATGCCGTACATAGTGTCATAGGCGACAGTCCAGGTAATATTTGCAATAAACAGAAGCCAAATAGTATTAGATAATGTATTTGCTTGCGCTGCGTAAGCCATTGGTATCGACCAACTAAAAGCAAGCCCTAATACAAATTGAGGTACATGGGTAAAACGCTTCATAAAGGGATAAATAAACGCAAGAAACAAACCGATAACAGACAGTTGAATGGTTAAATTATTTTGCGTTAGTACCAATAAAAAAGAACATAAAGATAACCCTAAAAATAAATATACGGCCTCTTTGCTGGTGGCTCTTCCTGAAGGTAATGGACGGTTTTTGGTTCGAGTGACAAATCCATCCACTTTTCTATCGGCAAAGTCATTGATTACACAGCCTGCGCTGCGCATAAAAAACACACCCAGACAAAAAACAATCAAAACATTTATATCTGGTAAGCCTTGCGCTGCCATCCACAATGCCCATAAAGTAGGCCATAACAAAAGCAAGGTACCAATTGGTTTATCAACACGCATTAACTCTAAAAAAGCTTGACGTTTAGCTGGGGTCAAATATGCGGTCATGAGTAAATTCCTGAAGCAGGTAAAAATACTTCACTAACGAGTAAGGGTTTATTTTCAATATAAAAAATAGAGCGTCTTGCCCATAAAGAATGTTCGCAAGGTTGTTGTAATGAGGCGCAATACAGATGTAATGGAGAACCAACTGTAAATTCAGCAATTTCAATATTACTGCGTTGTAATGTTTTATCTTGAAATATAACTCTCCCTAAGGGTTCAGTTCCAAGATTAGCTAAGTTTTGTTGTTTGTCTGATAGTGTACTGTAAGGGATTTCTGTTTGCGCGAAGACATTAGGTATACCATCACAATATAAAAGGACTTCTCGGACTAAAACTTGTTCTGGTACGGGAAAATGTGGGGAAAGTGTTGCTTGTTCGGCATTTGTATTAAGCTGTTGCTTAACCTCTACCGTAAACTCTTGGCATTTTTTTTCAAGTTTCTTAGTCAAAGATGTTTCATCTAATAACCACGACAGAATGTATTTGGTACAATTTTGCGATTTACTATTTTCTTGCCATTGAGTTGATGACGCAATGTTAAGCATTTGATTAAACATACAAACCTTTAATTTAAAAAACCAGTTATTTTATCTGCCCACATCAAGCAAACACTTTATTATTAAGCTATTATACCTGCTGCCAATCAAGATGCACTATTCAGTCCAAAACAAGGCGTAATATGGTGACAATGGACCCAGTATAGGTTTCCGAGTTAGTGACTCACAGGGGAGGCCGTGCAGCAAATGTCTTAGTTGTTTTGAAATATCGATTTAACCCATTACATCTTCAACCTTATGCCTTGCTGATTTTGGTATCTCGAATGGTAATGGGTATATACTGTTCAAAAATATTAACATCTTTCCTTGAAGGAATTAAGTATGCTTAAAAAAGTGTTTTTGTGTGTGCTTTATTTTGCACTACTTGCACCGCTTACCTCGGTAGTTGCTGAAGAGGAAGAAGGGCAACAAGCCCCTGATTATCAATATTTCGCATTGAGCCCAGATATTATCACTAACTATATTAAACCCGGAAAACGTTTAGGTTACGTACGCTTACGTGTTGATTTAATGGTTAAATCGAGCACTGCTTATGAGCAGGTAGAAATGAATGCGCCATTAATTAGGGATCGTATTATTACTATTTTTGGCGAACAAAATGAAAGCCAAATCAAATCTAATAGCGAACGTGATGCGATCAGGCAACGTTGTTTAACAGAGGTAAATGATGTGCTGTTTGAATTTATTGGTACCAGACCCGTTGAAAACCTACTCTTCACTAAGTATTTAGAGCAATAAATTTACGATCTAATGTGACATTTTCCTTGGTCGTATATTTATAGTTTGAGTTTATGACAAACTGCTGCCAATGTAAGCCCCGCTAATAGACCTATTAAGTGTGCATAATTTGCAACATTAGCGGGTAATAAGTCCACAAACCCTAAGATTAACCAGCCTAATAAAAAAACAAACATACTATTGGGTAAATGTACCTGACTTTGTTTGTTTAATTGCCCAGTTAACCAACAGTAACCTACTAGTCCATAAACGACGCCACTTAGACCACCAAAGTAGGGTCCAACTAAAAAGAATTGAGCCAAATTTGATGCAATTGCTGAAAATAAAAATAATAAAATTAGGCGTTGTTTACCGTGTTGCTTTTCTATTAAGCCTGCGAGTTGCCACCACCATAATAAATTGAACACTATATGTAATAGACTGAAGTGTAAAAAAGCAGGGGTAATAAATCGCCAGCTTTCAATATAGTCAAATGGCTGTTGTCTGAAGAAGGCAAAAAGTGAGTTCATTGGATTAAAAACATTAAACGCAGTAAGTGCATAAATAATTATGCAGATTATAAAAATACTGTGAGTGAACAGCCCACCATGATTTTTGAAGTTAGATAACAAGCTCACATTGGCATAAGCTAACTGCGATGATGCTGGTTCGGTTTTACCGGTTTTCCAACTTGCTGATAAGTATTTGCTTTGATTTGGGTTATCCAAAAATAATGCTAGCTCAAGTTTTGCTTGCGCTAATTGGTTTTTGTTTTTAATCATTATTGGATATTGGAATTCACTTTGTTCAATAATATTGGTGATGTTTTGGCTGCTTAAAAAATCAGAAAATGCCTGTGCAATACGTAAATGCTCAAAACGGTGTAACTCAATCATAATAAGTCCTCTAAAATCGAAGCTTTTAGCATAACGGATCTAAGGGACTGGATCGAATGAATTAAGTAAGGATTTTTTTGTTAGTTTATTTTGTGATTTTTTATTGATTTAATGATAGAACAAGCTAAATTGAATGATACCTCTAATAAAAAAAGGATAATATGATGAAGAAAAAATATACGCGTGGTTTACTTCTTGCTGCATCATTGTTTTTATTACCGGCTAGTTTCCAATCTGTGTTAGCTGCCGATCTTAATAGCAAGGTGTCATCTAGTCTTGATAAGAGTAGTACAGTAACGCAGAAAGCAAAAACAACGGTTGCTAGTGAGAAGAAAAAAGTGACTTCAACTACTGCTGCTGTTGGAAAATTATCAAAAATAGATCTTAACAGTGCCAGTGTTAAACAATTAACGACGATTAATGGAATAGGTGATAAAACAGCACAAGCCATTGTTGATTACCGCAAAAAAAATGGTAATTACACTAATTTAAAAGATCTGGTTAACGTTAAAGGTATTGGCGCAACGACATTACAAAAAATTATGCCTTATCTAAGCTTATAGTTCCTCAATTGATAACTCCTCTATTTATTACTCATCGATAAGGTATAAATCGTAACAAGGGTGTTACGATTTATACCTTTTATCATTCAAGATGATAAAGTTAACAGGTAGAATTTATGCTGATAACGCATCTTGAAAAAGATTAATCCCTTTCGTTTTATTTTTTATTTTTAATAACCTTAGTAGTAGGTAATTTATGACAATTTTAGTGACTGGCGGTGCTGGTTATATTGGTTCACATACGGTGGTTGAGCTATTAGAGAAAGATCAACAAGTTATTATTGTAGATAACTTATGTAATTCTTCGCAAGAATCATTAAATAGAGTTGAAAAAATTACAGGTAAAGCACCTGTCTTTTATCAAGGAGATATCTTAGATAAAGATTTTTTGGATGATGTATTTCGCCAACATACTATTGATTCTGTTATTCACTTTGCAGGCTTGAAAGCAGTAGGGGAATCAGTCGCCAAACCTATTTCTTATTATCAAACTAATGTACAGGGCACCTTGACTCTTTTAGATGCAATGAAAGATGCAGGCGTATTTAAATTAGTGTTTAGCTCTTCAGCAACCGTTTATGGTGATCCTGCCTCTTTACCGATCAGAGAAGACTTTCAAGTAGGGGGGACAACTAATCCATACGGTACATCAAAATTAATGGTTGAAATGGTATTAGCAGATGTTGCCAAGTCTGATCCTCGTTGGGCGTTTGTTATTTTACGTTACTTTAATCCTGTTGGTGCTCATCTATCTGGTTTAATAGGTGAAGATCCTAATGGTATTCCAAACAATCTATTGCCTTATATTTCGCAAGTTGGGGTAGGAAAACTGAAAGCCTTAGCTATATTTGGTGATGATTATGATACGCCGGATGGTACAGGTGTTCGTGATTATATTCATGTTGTAGACTTAGCGTTGGGGCACTTAAAAGCATTGCATCGCATACAAAGTGACACAGGGGTGTTCATTTATAATCTAGGTACTGGGAATGGCTATTCTGTGTTTGATATGATCAACGCTTTTGAAACGGCTAGTGGTAAAACTCTCCCATACAAGATTTCACCACGTCGTGAAGGGGATATTGCAGCCTGTTATGCCGCACCTGAAAAAGCGTTAGCAGAATTAAATTGGCAAGCTGAGCGTGGCTTAGATGAGATGATGCAAGATACATGGCGCTGGCAATCAAATAACCCTAATGGGTATAAGACATAATTAGTTATAAGCATATTTAGCGTTTACATTTTATCGCTGTGATGTTTTAAGGTGTAAACGCATTAAGAAAATAAGTCGCTTATTTCATTGTGTCATGGCGGTTTAAAAGCTATGCGTTTTAACCCTTATTACCGCTTACTAATACTTTGTTTTTACCGCTTTTTTTGGCTTCAGATAAACATTGCTCTACTCGGTTAATTAATGCGCTGCTTTTCACCTCATTTTGGTAAGTTGCTACGCCAATACTGACAGTAATATTAATAATATCTTGAAGATATTCCACACATAATAGCTCACTTTTAGCACGGATCATCTCAGCGACTTGCTTAGCGATGACATCATTACTATTGTTTAATAATATAATAAACTCTTCTCCGCCCCAGCGCGCAACAGTATCGGTTTTACGAATACAGTCACTCAACTTATTCGCAAGTTTTTTGAGGACAACATCACCCCCTGTTTGGGTATGTTGCTCATTAATAAGTTTAAAATTATCGATATTAATTAATAAAATAGAGAATGATTCTTTTTCTGCACATTGAGTAACAAGTACGTTAGAAAGTAGTTCATTAAAATGGCGTCTAGTGTATAAGTTGGTTAATTCATCAATCTCTGATAACTGTTTTAATTTAGAGCTTTGATCGCTATTTTGTATTATCCAGTTGTTAATACCTATAGATACCAATATAAAGCCAATCATTTGACCTATATCTTTGAATAAGACTTTGAGTAACCAAGGTTGAACAAATATTTCATCGAGAGTTGTAGTTAATAGGGTGACAAAAAGAAAGAAAAATCCGCTCATTAAGTACTTATGTACTTCACGGTTATGCTTAACTTTATTTAATTGAATCAATAATAAGAATAGCGTAATGGCAATAACAGACTTAAAGAATATGTCATAAAAGTCTATTTTATAGACAGTTGGGAAGATCCACGCTTGTAGGGCAATGTAGGCGATAACAAAAAAATACAGTGGATTAAGGGCTTTATTTTTTATCAATTAATTTTTATCTCTTGTGATTATATAATGATCTAGTTTAGTTAATATTGATGATAAATAAATATTTCTATATAACCTACTATAATTGCGTTTTTTAGTAAATAAATGAAGGTGTTAATCGTAGGAATTCTGTAATTCCATTATTAGTCCTTTATTTCTGCCCACTATCTCTTTATCATTAACGATCCGTTTTTTAGATGGTTTTTTCCGATGCCTAAAGTGACTCAGCAAGATATATCAACAAGTTTTGGTCGTAATATTATTGACCGAGGTACCCTCTATTTTAAAGAAAGTCGTGTATTAGCGTGCGATTACGATGAATCGAGTAATTCACTTGTTGGATTGGTCAAAGGGACCAATGACACGCCTTATAAGACTAAAGCATCCATTAAACCGTCTAACAAAGGCGGTTATATTATTCACAGCACTTGTTCTTGTCCTGTTGGCTGGAATTGTAAGCATGCTGTTGCTTTACTGTTAGCTTATCAAGCAGATACGCCAAATTATAATATCGAAAATAGCTATCAAACTTGGTATGAAATGTTAAACGGTAAAGTAGGCCAACCAGAAAAAGTACGTGCCTCTGCTTATCAAGGATACTTCCGTTTTTCCTTTGATAAAAAAGTCCTCAATCATGAACACCGTTATATCAAAGTTGAATATGGTAGCGTGCGCTTTTTGAAAAGTGAAAATACGCATGTTTTTAGTGAAAAAGACTTAGTGTCTGTTGCTGACAATGAAAGTTGGATGGAAAGCTTTAAATGGGTAGAAGATGAGGATGTTGAAATCTTACGCTTATTACTCACTAAAGAAGGACGAGCGACTAAGTTAGGCAAAACTTATATTAAAACTGAGCTGGACTTATTGGCTTTACAAAAAATATTAGAGACTGGGCGTTGCTTCTGGGAGCACCTTGACCAGAAAATAACATTATCAGGTTCTCGTCCGGTGACTTTGGAATGGTTATCGCTAGAAGATGGCCTGAAACAGTTAATGGTCAATCTTGAAGGCAGTGAAAACTGGCTGTTGATCCCAACACCTAAACCTTATTTTTATGATCTTGATAGTCACCAATTTGGCCTACTTGATACTCACTTTAATCGTGATTGGTTACTTTCCTTGTTACAAACTCCACCATTAGGTGAAGAACAGTGCGCGCACTTTACGCAAGAAGTATCACTGGGTTTTGCACAAAATGTATTACCTAACCCGCAGCATTACGATATTCAGCATATTGATGAGACCTTACAGGTTATTTTTAAATTAGATGTACAACAGATTAAAGGACAAAGTCTATTTTTAGGACGTTTGTATTTTAAATATGGCGTGTTGTTATTAACACCAAGCATCTTAGAAGATAAACAACGTAATCAATATATGCACAAAGGACAAATTGTCAGTGTTACAAGAGATATTGATGCAGAGTTAGCTGCTTTAAATGAGTTTAATGAACTTTGTTTGCTTGATGTGTATATGTATGACCCTAAGTATACTGTTAGTAAGGATACTCAAGGTATCTTACCGCCTGAATTAGGGGGATCTCAAGAGTTTCAGTGGTTATCACTATTAACCGCGCATAAAGCACGTTTAGAAGTATTAGGTTGGCAGTTTGATATTGCTAAGGACTTAGCACTACAAAGTCAGCAAGTTGATAGTATCGATATTGATATTGATGAAAAAGGTAACTGGTTTGATTTAGGTGTTTCCATTGAAGTGGAAGGTAAGCGTATCGAACTATTACCGTTGTTATTAGAATGGTTGCGTAGTAATGAAGACTGGCAGCAGAATGATTACGATATTTTATTAGCTCAGGGGAATGGTCGTCCACTACGTGTTAAACGCGAATCGATCCAACCTATTTTATCTATTTTGCAAGAGCTAGGCGAAGTTAGCGACAGTAAAATAAATTTACCTCAGAATCAGGCTGCTTTATTAGCACAACTTCCTGAAATTAATCGTTGGGTTGGGGGGGAACATGTACAAGCGTTGGCTAAAAAATTAGCTAATTTTAGCGGTATTCAAGATGTACCTGCACCGGAAGGGCTAGCTGCCGACTTACGCGACTACCAGAAGGAAGGTTTAAACTGGCTTATGTTCTTGAATGAATATGGGTTTTCTGGTGTGTTAGCCGATGATATGGGCTTGGGTAAAACGGTACAAACGTTAGCTTACTTATTATACAAAAAGCAACAGCAGTTGTTGCCGTTACCTGCGATGGTGATTTGTCCTACTTCGTTAGTGGGTAACTGGTTAAATGAAGCGATTAAATTCACTCCGGATTTGAAAGTATTAGTCTTGCATGGTGTTAGTCGCCATCAATTCTTTAAAGATATCAACAACTATGATTTAGTGATCACTACTTATCCTCTTATTGCTCGTGACTTTAAAGAGTTTGCTGAGTTTTCATTCTCTGATCTTATTTTGGATGAAGCGCAAACCATTAAAAACCCACTGGCTAAAATGACTAAGAGCATTAAACAAATTGATGCTAAACAGCGTCTGTGTTTAACCGGTACGCCAATGGAAAATCATCTCGGCGAATTATGGTCTTTGTTTGATTTCTTGATGCCAGGCTTCTTAGGTTCATACAGCACCTTTAATCGTGTGTACCGTAAAGGTATTGAAGGTGAGGGTAATCATCAAGTTCAGCAATGGTTAATTCAAAAAACTAAACCTTTCTTATTACGACGCACTAAGGATGAAGTGGCTAAAGAATTACCTGCTAAAACTGAAATCATTCATACGATTGCACTGCAAAACGATCAACGTACTCTGTATGAAAGCATTCGTATTACGATGGAAGCAAAAGTACGTGACTTACTGCGTGAAAAAGGCATGGCAAGAAGCCGTATTGAATTTTTAGACGCATTGTTAAAGTTACGTCAGGCTTGTTGTGATCCTCGTTTGGTGAAATTAGAGCATGCTCAGCAAATAAAAAGTTCAGCTAAGTTAGATTTCTTAATGGAAATTGTGCCAGAAATGGTAGAAGAGGGAAGACGTATTCTTATCTTTTCTCAATTTGCACAAATGTTAGGCTTGATTGAAGAAGCCTTACAGGAAACTGGTATTGATTTTGTTAAATTAACAGGGCAAACCCGTAACCGCAGTGAAATTATCGATAAGTTCCAAGGCGGTGATGTGCCAGTGTTCTTAATCTCCTTGAAAGCAGGTGGTGTCGGCCTTAATTTAACCGCTGCTGATACGGTTATTCATTATGATCCATGGTGGAACCCCGCTGTAGAAAACCAAGCCACTGACCGAGCATACCGCATTGGCCAAGATAAACCTGTGTTTGTATATAAACTGATTTGTGAGCAAACAGTTGAAGAACGTGTATTAGCGTTGCAATCTCGTAAGCAGAAGCTTGCTGATAGCGTATACGGTAAAGAGCAAGAAGAGAACTTTGCGCCTGATAATAGCGATGCGTTATTAAAACTATTTGAGCGTTATTAGATGCGCGCAGATGAGCAATTATTAGCGCCGATAAAAGCGTTTCTACATACGCAGACACCGCAAGCTTGGATAGATAAAGCAAAATTGCTGGAGAATCAATCTGCGCTATTAATTGATCATATGATTTGCGAGTTAAAAGCGGCACAGACGGCGATGTTATTAATTCGTCGTTATGCGGTAGACAAGCAAAGTGGTGATGCCCTGATGGCTTGGTTGACACCTTATAATGATTTTGTATATCGCAAGCAGGGGGATTGGAAAGCATTAGCTAACAATAATTTATCCAAAAAAATTGTCGCAAAAGACAACACGTCTTATGGACAGGATTTAATTGATAAGATGATCTTGTTGATCAAAGAAGAGTTACATCATTTTTATCAAGTAGTAGAGATAATGCACGCGCGCGATATTACTTTTGATTTTGTTGGCTCAAGTCGATATGCCAAAGAGTTGTTAAGCCATGTCACAACACATGAGCCTAATATGCTGATTGATAAACTGATTTGCAGTGCCTATATTGAAGCTAGATCCTGCGAGCGGTTTGCTAAAATAGCACCGCATTTAGACCCTATCTTAAATAAATTCTATGTTTCTTTATTACGTTCGGAAGCGCGTCATTATCAAGATTATTTAGTATTAGCAGAGCAAATAGCGGGAAAAGATATTAATGATCGTATTCAATATTTTGGCCAGTTAGAAGGGCAGTTGATTAGCTCGCCAGATGAAGACTTTAGGTTTCATAGTGGTTGCCCTGTTGATGCATCTGTTCGCTCTATTAAAAATGATTCATGTTGTTAGCTCCCATGAATCATTTAAAGTTTATTGGTCTGGCTTTCTGTAACCATTTAAGTATTTATCATTAGTGATCAATGCTGATATTGGACAAAGGTATACAGCTACAGGCTAATACATAACCAGCTTCTATTTCTTCTTTAAATAAACCCTGGTCATTTAATACATCCACTTCGCCGGATAATAACTTTGTTTTACAACGTCCACATTTACCACCTCTACATGAATAGGGAATATTGACTCCAGCCTGTTCAGCTTGATTTAATAGCAATTGCTGATTATCACCTGTGACTTCTAGGCCGGTACTTACAAAGTTTATCTGTAGTGCTTTTTTATTACTTTCTTCAGTTGCTAACATCGACTCATAAACAGGCGCTTGCTGCGAAGCCAATACTTGAACTTGATCTCCACTACGGATAATTCCTTGATTTAAAGGGATTAAATTTTGGCCAAAATCGATATCACCTTGGTGGAACCTATATTGCGCTAGTGTTTTAAGCGGCTGTTCAAGATCCGCTTTACCAGTTTTAGGATCTACATTAGTAAAAATACAGCGAGAGCAGGGTTTACTTACCTCAAACTCTACTTCTCCAATTTTAATACGAGACCAGCTATCTTCAACGAAGGCACTATCTCCTTTGATTAATAGATTAGGGCGGAAATGCAGTGCACTGATAGGATTATCAAGCAGTGTATTAAGTTGCTCGACGGAGGCTTGATTAATCAGTAATAGCGGGTAACCGTCGGCAAAACCGACCTGTGTTTGCTTATTTTTAACACAGCGTACACTACTCTCGGCAAAGTAAACAAGCTGACACGGTTGTTTCAGGAAATTTGAAAACCATTGATCATAATCGCTATGACAGTGTTGCGCTTGTACTGTGTCTGCCCAAATATCAACCGCTAATGACTGCTTCGAAAACTGCTCCCGTTGAATATAGAAGCTACGCTGATTCGGTGCACTAACAAATAAGCCTTTTTTAGAAAATTCGATACTGATTTGAGTTAATTGAGGATGTGTTCGACCCGTAATAAACTGCCCTTGCATGTCAACTAACATGTAACGCCTATCATTTTCTAAACCTTTTTCTTCTACTAATGCTTGCGGTAATTGAATGCCCTTAGTGGACTTGATCGGGTAAATATAAATGTCAGTTAAGCTTTGCAAGATGAACTCCAAACTTTATTGCGTGCGTCGAATTAAATATTTTTGATAGTCAGGGATGCGGGTTGTATAAATTTTATCCATATAATATGAATCAATGATAAAGTCTGCGGTTGATATATTAGTTGCCATTGGAATATTCCATACCGCAGCCAAACGTAATAATGCTTTTACATCTGGTTCATGGGGCACTGAACTCATTGGATCCCAAAAGAAAATAAGTAAGTCAATTTTACCTTCCGCAATTTTAGCACCTAACTGCTGATCTCCTCCCATTGGTCCAGATAAAAGACACTCGATAGGTAAGCCTGTTTGTTTTGCCAGCAAAGTGCCTGTAGTGCCAGTAGAGAATATATGGTGTTGTTTTAATTGCTCTGCGCGTTTAGCAACCCATTGAATTAATTGATATTTCATATCATCATGTGCGACTAAAGCTATTTGCTTTGAAGCGGGGATATTGCGGGTAGTATAATCCATTATTTGCCCTTTAAAGAGTAATACTAATCACCCCTACAGGGTGATTTAATATCATCTAGAAAAATGAGTGAATTGCGCAACACGAAATACAAGGTGTTAATCAAATCCACCATCTCAATTGGTTTATAACCAGTTAGGTTATTTTAAAATTTACTATAACTATGCTTCTTATGCTGAGTAATGTTTATCACCAAACATCATTTTATACATTAGCCAAATAGCTAGAATTAAAGTGATAGTGATGGAGATGAAGTTTGATCCTAGCTCTGGGTGTAATGCTCCAATAAATGCCGCGTAGGAGAATAAACCAATAAAAAAGGCTGCCCATGCAGGACGAACACTGGCTTCATTATCTGCTTCACTAACATACAACTGGTAAAAGCGGCTCGTTGCAAAGTACAGCGTAAAAAATGGAAACAATGAAAATGTTATTTGTGAAATTGTTAAAATAGAAAAACATGCGTTAACAGATAGCCCTATTAAAAAAGCATGAATTAACCATTTTACTGAGATATTACTATCGTGCATTACACTAACTCCTATCTATTAATTTAAATTTAAAACCTAAAAATAACATGAACTAACCTCTATTTCTCCTTTTTTGTAACGATGTGAGAAGTTAAAGATATTTTCATATTTATAATGTATGTTTAATACCCTTAGAGAGCACGCTTTGTTACAGGAATGTGTGACAAATACTGTTAGATTGTTAATATTACTATTATTTATCACTGAAGGTTGAGTCATGTCTACACCAAAAAATCCTAAAAAAGCACCTGTAAGTTATGATTATGATGCAATTGTCATTGGCACCGGACCAGGCGGGGAAGGCTCTGCGATGAAGCTTGCTAAAGCGGGTAAACGTGTCGCTGTGATTGAGAAATATCGTGATATAGGTGGGGGGTGTACACATTGGGGAACCATACCATCAAAAGCGCTTCGCCATAGTGTTACACAACTGATTGAGCTTAAAAATAATGCATTATTCACTAATAATTATCCTCAAAAACAGTCATTTACTTTTGCTGATGTATTACGCCACACAGAGCAAGTGATCAGTAAACAAGTTAAAATGCGCAGTAGCTTTTATAATCGTAATAATTGTACTTTACATTTTGGAGAAGCATCTTTTATTGATAATCATTCGATTCGAATTAAAAGTGCAGATGGCTCTCTGGAAACGATTACTGCGCAAGATATTATTATCGCGACTGGCTCTCGACCATATCATCCCGTTGATATCGACTTTAATTCTCCAAATGTTTATGACAGTGACACTATTCTTTCCCTAGATTATCAACCACAACATATTGTCATTTATGGTGCAGGTGTTATTGGCTGTGAATATGCTTCTATTTTTAGAGGGTTGGGTGTTAAAACAGACTTAGTTAACACACGAGATAGGTTGTTATCATTTTTAGATGCTGAAATGTCAGATGCATTGTCTTATCACTTCAGAAACTCAGGCATGATTTTACGCCATGATGAGGAGTACCAAAAAGTTGAGCATTCTTCAGAGGGGGTCGTTATTCATTTTAAATCAGGTAAAAAAATGAAGGCAGACTGCTTACTGTATGCGAATGGGCGCACAGGTAATACTGACCTATTAAACTTAGAAGCTGTAGGCTTAAAACCTGATGGCCGTGGACAACTAGCAATTAATGAAAATTATCAAACATCAGTGGATAATATTTATGCCGTAGGTGATGTGATTGGCTATCCTAGTTTAGCTAGTGCGGCTTATGATCAAGGTCGAATCGCGGCTAACTTAATTATTACCCGTGAAGGGAAAAGAAAACTGATCAAAGATATTCCTACTGGTATTTATACTATTCCCGAGATCAGTTCAGTGGGTAAAACAGAACAAATTTTGACGCAACAAAAAGTGCCTTATGAAGTGGGGCGTGCACAATTCAAAGATTTAGCGCGCTCTCAGATTCTTGGTTCGGATGTGGGTAGTTTGAAGATTCTATTTCATCGCGATACTAAGGAAATATTAGGTATTCATTGTTTTGGTGAGCGAGCAGCGGAAATTATTCATATCGGTCAAGCTATTATGGAGCAAGAAGGCCCTGGTAATACGATTGAATATTTTGCTAATACAACCTTCAATTATCCAACCATGGCTGAAGCGTATCGTGTTGCTGCATTAAACGGTTTGAACCGCTTATTTTAATAGGGAAATCAAAGCGTGACGTGAGTAGTTATATAGTTGTATAGTTATGTAGCTATATTGTACTACTCACGTATTAGTACTTTGTTGAAATAATAAAGGCGGGATGAAGTTAACGGTAATTTTTCATCACTAGCAATAAAGCACTAATGCTACGTGCTTCTTGAAAATCATCCCGTGCTAACAATTCATCTGCTTTAGCGATTGGCCATTTTATCACTTCTAAAGGCTCTGGTTCATCACCAGGTAAACTTTCAGGATATAAATTTTCAGCCATAAATAAAGTCATCGTACTACTAAAGTAGCTAGGTGCCATCACTACTTTTTTTAATGCCGTGAAATTTTTAGCCCCAAAGCCAACTTCTTCTTTTAATTCTCTATTAGCTGCTTCTAGAGCACTTTCGCCGGGATCAATCAAGCCTTTTGGAAAACCTAGCTCGTAGCTATGTGTTCCGGCCGCATATTCTCGTATTAACAATAAGGTATCTTTATCATAAAAAGGCACGACCAATACGGCCCCTTGATTACCTCCCTTCATACGCTCAAATTCTCGTTGCTCACCATTACTAAACTTGAGCTGTAATGTTTCTATCTTGAAAAATCGACTACAAGCGACAACACTTTTATGTAATATTTCAGGTAAGGTTGGTAAGGAATTGCTCATAGAGACCCCATGACTATCATTAGTTAATATAAATGTTATCTTACAATGCTTATCTTATTTACGATACTGTATTCATTTAATCTATTTTACTTTGGGTGCACTGGATTAGGAATAATATGTTTTTAGAGAAAAATGTAGATTTAGTCTTACTAGACATGGATGGTACATTATTAGATTTGCATTATGATTCTCATTTTTGGCTAGAGTTTGTACCCAGCCAATATGCATTATTGCATCGTTTATCTATTGAACAAGCCACTACTTATGTTTTTGAACAATACAAAACCGTGTGGGGAACGTTACCTTGGTACAGTTATGATTATTGGACTGAAACCTTAGGCTTGGATATCCATCATTTACAACATGCTAATAAGCATAAGATTCAATGGCGAGAAGATACGCTTTGGTTTTTGAAAAAACTAAAAAAACTAGGTAAGAAAATTGTTATTTTAACCAATGCTCACCCAAGTGGTATTGCGTTAAAAGATCAACAAACGCAGCTGTTATCTCATGTTGATCTCGCTATTTCTAGTCATGAAATCGGCTATGAAAAAGAAAGTACATTTTTTTGGGAAGCAGTGAAGAAGCAACTGAATACAGACTTTTCACGCTCCATTTTTATTGATGATAGCGAGAAAATTTTAGTTGCTGCTCAGTCTGCCGGTGTTGAATACCTAGTAGGTATTAACAAACCAGATAGTGAAAAGCCTGTACAAGCGATGCAGAACTTTTCAACTATCACTGAATTTAAAGAGTTTTTTCACCCTCACTATCAGCTATTAAAATAGCTCTTCATCATATCCTTCTGTTGAAGAGTCACTGCTTTGATTGTAATTACTTTGCTCAGGTGCATAGTAAATAGGCACTGTGCCACTTTTAAAGTATTCAATCAGCGTTGTATGGTCAGTGACCGTCGATAGGAATCCTGTTGCCCTATCAATTCGCGCGTTAGCAATATTATCTGGTCGTTGAGGTGAAAAAGTCGGCTCTCCTGCCATGGTTTCAACCATAAATGCATTCCAGGCTGGTAAGGCTGTACTTGATCCATATTCTCCACCTGAAGATTGACTTTTCCCTAAGTTACTATTGTAAACTGTACGTCCTAGCTCACGCTTAAAATCGTCGAAACCAACCCATGAGGTGGCAACACTATTACCAACAAAACCAGAGAACCAAGCATCTTTGGAGTCATTGCTGGTACCTGTTTTGCCGCCCATATCCTGACGCTTAATTGCTTTTCCTGCTCGTGCCCCAGTGCCATTCCAACGAGTCTTATGCGCCCAGTCGCCACCACCCCAAACTGCAGTACGTAATAGCTCTCGGGTCAAAAATGCTGTTGCAGGAGAGATCGCTGAAGGTGCTACTTGTGCTTCATCGACTGCGGCAATAACACATACCTTAGCATCGCCATCTATCATTGTTTCAATAGCTAATGGATCTGTTTTCTCTGTTTGTCTTTGGTATATTTCAATGCATTCTGGACAAACAATTTTAGGTTCCGCTTGGTATAAAACAGTGCCGTATGCATCTTCAATACGTTCAATCACATAAGGTTCAACTTTGTACCCGCCATTAGCAATGATTGCAAAACCCGTAGCTAATTCCAGCGGTGTTATTGATGCTGAGCCCAGTGCTATAGAGTTACTTTTTGGCATGTCTTCTGGTTTAAACCCAAATTTAGTGAGTTGATCAATAATTTTATCAATACCTAAGTCTTGTACTAATCGAACTGATACCACATTTTTCGATTGTCCTAATGCTCGACGTAATCTAATGGGGCCTAAATAAATGTTTGGTGAGTTTTTTGGGCGCCAAGCTTCATTGCCACTCCATTCATTAATGGGGGTGTCGTTTACTAACGTCGCTAAGGTATAGCCATTATCAAGAGCGGCAGAGTAAATAAATGGTTTGATATTAGAACCAACCTGACGCTTAGCTTGAAGCGCACGGTTAAATTTACTTTGTGTAAAACTAAAACCGCCGACTAGTGAGGTGATTGCGCCATCTTGAGGGTTTAGGGAAACAAAGGCGGCACTCACTGCTGGGTATTGTGATAGTTGCAATTGTTTGACGGAAGTCGTTTGCTTTTTATCTTTGACTTCAACATCGATCTCCCGAGTCAAAATTTGCTCTCCCACGCTGACAATATCTTTTGCTTTTTTTGGTGGATTACCCTGTCTTGAGTCGGATTTAAATGAGCGTGCCCAACTTAAGCCGCCCCACTCAATGGTTGATACTTTTTTCTTATCACCTTTGATGATGACATCAATACTTTTCTCATTAACAGCAACGACTACCGCTGGTTTTAAATCAACATCGGTGGCTTCTTGTGCTAATGCTTCCTCTATCTTTTCTGCTGTCCACGGTGTTTCATCTTTAGTCCATAACACCTTAGTCGCACCACGGTAACCATGGCGCATGTCGTAATTATGCAAGTTTTCTATGACAGCTTTATTTGCGGCTTGTTGTGTTTTTTTAGTGATCGTGGTGTATACATTGAAGCCCTCATTATAGCTTCGCTCTTCACCGTATAACTCAATTAATTTATTACGTGCAATTTCAGCAACGTAATGTGCTGATAGCGTAATTTCTGCACCATGGTAGCGGCTTAAGACGGCTTCATCTCGTGCACTTTGATACTCTTCTTGAGTAATATAATTTTCATCTAACATACGCAGTAAAACAAGATTGCGACGTTCTGTTGCACTTTCTACTGAATAGATAGGGTTTAAACGTGAAGGTGCCTTGGGAAGGCCTGCTAATACGGCCATTTCAGAAAGCGTTAATTCTGAAACTGTTTTGCCAAAATACACTTGGGCAGCTGCACCCACACCAAATGAACGATGACCTAATGCTATCTTATTGAGATACAACATTAAAATTTCATCTTTGGTTAATATTTGCTCTATTTGTATAGCAATGAATATTTCACGGACTTTACGCAAAATAGTTTTTTCATTGGTTAAGAAGAAGTTTCGCGCCACTTGCTGGGTGATTGTACTCGCCCCCTGTTTTGCACTGCCAGATAATACATAAACACTAGCTGCACGCATGATGCCAATCGGATCCATACCAATATGTTGATAAAAACGACTATCTTCGGTAGCAATAAAAGCATTAACAAGCTGATCTGGTATCTCTTTACGTGTTAATGGGATACGTCTTTTCTCACCAAATTGAGAGATCAGTTCGCCGTCTTTACTGAGTACTTTCATTGGTACTTGCAAAGGGATTTCTTGAATACTTGTTACGTCAGGTAAATCTGCTTTCAGCTGGAAGTAGATAAATGTTATTGCTGCAACACCTATAACACCCAAGAAAATAGCTACTATGAAAAGTCGCTTTATCCATTTCATCATATTCGAATCATTCCATCTATGTTGTGAGCATGTCACTTTTTTTATTTAATATTAGATATATTGGATATGTAGTATATAGTTATAAATCATGAGTTAAAGAGGGAACTGTGACTTATTCAATTTGAACGTTATCTAATTGAGACGCAAGCTCGTATTTTATTTCAATTAACTATTTTTATTAACATTTACTGCAGCAAGGAAGTTATGTTCTCTGGGTTTAAAAGATTAGGTCCGAGCGGTGTCATTGGCATTGATTTCGGCTCACATTCAATCAAAGCTATTGCACTCTCTAAGGGGCAAGGAACCTATCAAATTGATGGTGTCGCAGAGGCTGCGGTTCCAAAAGGGTTGATAGTTGATAACCGCTTAGAAGATATTGATAAAGTAACCTTAATAATTAAACGTTTAAGAAAATCCTTTCCTAGCAATTATAAAAACGCAGCCATTGCAGTAATGGGTGCAGACGTTATGACAAAAGTTATAACCATGAGTTCCGATTTAAATGAATTAGATTTGGAAGCTCGTATTGAGTTAGAAGCAGAAACAATTATTCCTTTTCCATTGGATGAAATCTTTATCGATTTTGAAATAATGGGGCCGAATGAAGCTGATAGCGCTTTAAATGATATTTTGGTCAGTGCGGCTCGAAAAGAGCGTGTTTTATCACAGGCACAGTGTGTTGATGAAAGTGGTTTAACCACTACTATTGTTGATGTGGCAAGTCATGCTCTTGCTCGATCCTCTGAGTTAGTTTTTACCCCAGAAGATTACAATCATGGCATTGCTGTTGTGGATATTGGCACCTCACAAATGATGTTGAGTGTTTTATACCAAGGTAATGTTATTTTTACTCGTAATAAAAATCATGGTGGTGCAGTATGCACGCAAATGATTGCTGATCGTTATACGCTTTCACTTCTGGATGCAGAAAAAGCAAAATTAGAGAATGACTTACCCGTCGACTGCCAATCTGATGTCATCGCGCCATTTGTGAGTATGACGGTCAATCACCTGCGCTTTGATTTACGTATGTTTACTAACTCTCCTAATAACGTTGCTATTACTAAGTTAATATTAACAGGGGGAGGTGTGTTAATGCCTGAGTTAGTAGAGCAGTTAAGAGCTGAATTAGATATTGAAGTTGAAGTTGCAGATCCTTATCTAGGTTTTGAATTCAAAAACAAGGCTGATAAAGGAGTGCTTACGCAATCAGGTAGCAAGTATATGATGGCGCTAGGTTTGGCATTAAGAGGAGTTATATAGTGTCAAATATAAACCTATTACCCTGGCGTGAAGAGTACAAAAAGAAGAAAAAAATAGCCTTTTTTGTATTGCTAGGTATGTGTTGTCTAATCACATTAAGCTTATGTTATTTAGGCAAACTATATGTAGATGAGTTAATTGGAGCACAGAATTCACGTAACCAATTTTTACAGACTCAGACAATTATTTTAGATCGCCGCATTGCAGAAATTCGTAATATTAAAAAGGAAAAAGCAGAGTTAGTACGACGTATTAACTTGATTCAAGAATTGGAAGAGCGTCGTAATTTGATCACACGTTTTTTTAATACATTACCCGTAGTCACTCCCGCCGGTGTTTATGTTGATTCAGTGGCCTTTAAAGATGGTCGTATCGATGTGAAAGGGCTGACTGAGTCTAATGGCCGAGTTAGTAATATGGTCAGAAATGTTGATAATTCTGGTTGGTTAGGTGATGCATCATTACCTTCTATTGTTAGTGGTCCTGATAAACCGATTAAGCTTTATAAGTTTGCAATGAATTTTATCGTTCTGCCTGAAGAAGGATTAAAATAATGAATCTTAACGAGTTAGATTTAGAAACTATCGGTAGCTGGCCTAACCTACATAAAGCAATTACCATTTTAATCGTTTGTATTCTGTTCGTAGGTGGCTTTTATTACTATGTGATTGATGACCAACTGAAACAATTGGAGCGAGTAGAAGCAAAAGAAATTGCCCTTAAAAAAGAATTTACTGTTAAAGCGGCTATTTCTTCAAATCTTGAAGCCTATCGTGAACAAATGAAAGAGATCGAAGTGATATTAGATGGCTTAGTCAATAAGCTACCAAGTAAAAAAGAGCTAGCAAGCCTGTTAGACGATATTAGCTTTATTGGTTCTAATAATGGCCTTCAATTTAATAGTTTAAATTGGGGGGTTAAAAAACAATTAGAGCTTGCTGAAGAAGTGCCAATTAGTATTAAAGTGGTGGGTACTTATGAACAACTAGGTAAATTTTCAGCGGATATTGCAGCACTTCCTCGTATTGTGATATTGGATAACTTGCGTTTAAAACATAATGATAAAAATACTCTATTGTTAGAGATAGTTGCTAAAAGCTATCGTTATAAAGAGGAGCCTTAGTGAAAAAATTATTACCTTTGTTAATGAGCTTTTCTTTGGTTGCCTGTGTTGATGTACAAGTCGATGATCTAGAGGTATTTGTTGCTGAGAGCAAGTCTAAAGTCTATCCGTTAAATGATGACATTCCTGTGTTGAAAAAAATCGATACGCTGACTTACACTCAGGAAGAAGCTAGAAGCCCTTTTTCTCAGCCTCAAGCAGAAGTTGCTACAGAAGTCAGAAATACACCTAAAAGTTGTCCCCAACCTAACTTTGAGCGCAAGAAAGAAGCATTAGAAATGTTCTCTCTTAGCGGTATGAAAATGCGTGGGACTTTGGAGATTAATGGTCAACTGTGGGCATTAGTACAAGTTGCAGGCAATGAAATACATAGAGTTAAACCCGGGTATTTTTTAGGGTTAAATCATGGCAAAGTATTAAAAGTGACCACCTCACAAATTGATCTATTAGAGTTAGCATCAGATAGCAGCGGATGTTGGCAAGAACGAATTACTCAGCTTACATTACAGTTACAATGAATTTAATCAGGGATGAAATTTAAATCATGAAATTTAGAAATATTAAACAAACAATGCTGTCATGTATTGGGGTTACATTGTTTTTGTTGTCTTCCTTTGTGGCTGCTGAGCCGCAACTCAATAAACTGGATGTCAATCCGATGTCTGATGGTAGGTTGGAACTAAGATTTGGGTTTAATGCACTGATTAATAGTTACACAGATAAGTTGCATTATCGTCCAAATAAATTAGTCATTGATATTAAAGATGCCACTTCAGTGCTTGAGATTAACCCTGTCGAAATTAATAAAAATGGTATTAATGAGATTGAAACTAGTCGAACTTCCGATGGTCTTCGACTAGTGATTAACCTCGACGGGTTACTGCCTTATCGCATCTTCCAACAGGGCAATTATTTGACCGTTCGCTTTGGTGATGCAGTACAAAAATCGATAACAACGCAATCAGAAGCTGGTATTGCTGCTGCGATTTTACAAAATACAGGTGTTCAAACTTCACAAAATAGTGTCACTAAATCAACTAAAGAGAAGTCAACCACCGCATCAGTTGAAAAACCGAAGGGTTATGTTAATACCATTTCTGATATTGATTTTAAACGAGGTTCCGAAGGTCAAGGCAAACTGTTTGTTTATTTAGATAACTCCAGTGTTGCCGTTGATATTCGCCGCCGTGACCAACAGTTAATTGCCGAATTTCAAAGTACTTATATTCCTAACGAACTATTATATATAATGGATGTGGTTGATTTTTCTACAATCGTAGAAAAAGTCGAAACCTTCAGAGAAGATGGTAAAACACGTTTTGTTTTTAATATCAAAGATGAGTACAACTACCGCTACGATCAGTTAGATACATTATTTATGATTGAAGTGTCTGAAAAACCAAAAGATAAAAAAGAGACCGTGTACGAAGGAAAGGCTATTTCGCTTAACTTTCAAGATATTCCTGTACGTACCGTATTGCAGTTGATTGCTGACTTTAATGGCCTCAACTTGGTGATCACTGACTCTGTTAGCGGCAATATCACTTTACGTCTTGATGATGTTCCTTGGGAGCAAGCTTTAGACATTATCTTAAAAGTAAGAGGTTTAGGTAAGCGCATGGATGGTAATGTGCTGATGATCGCACCTGCCACTGAATTAGCTGCTAAAGAACGTGAACAACTAGAAACGAATAAACAAGTTGAAGATTTGGCCCCTTTATATTCAGAATTTATTCAAATTAATTATGCAAAAGCAGCGGATATTGCGGCTATGTTATCAGGCAATAGTGCAAGCCTACTTTCTGAACGCGGAAATGTCAGTATTGATGCGCGTACCAATACGTTATTAATTAAAGATACAGCCTCTGTGATTGATTCAGTGAAAGAAATGGTTGAGGTATTGGATATTGCTGTGCGCCAAGTTGTTATCGAAGCGCGCATGGTTACCGTCAGTGATTCCGTAGGTGAAGATTTAGGTATTCAATGGGGAGTTTCAGCTACAAAAACAGATGACTCATCCAATAATAGCTTATCTACCTCTGGATCTATTGCTGGTATTGAAGGAGGAACAACGGGTGATGTTAATGATCGCTTAAACGTTAATCTGCCTGCTTCATCAGTTGCTGGTTCAATTGCATTTCAAGTCGCTAGATTCGCAAATGGTGATATTTTAGATTTAGAGCTATCAGCATTAGAGCAAGAAAATAAAGCAGAAATCATTGCTAGCCCACGTATTACCACATTAAATCAACAAACGGCTTATATTGAGCAGGGTACGGAAGTACCTTATGTAGAATCGTCGTCATCAGGCGCTACTTCGGTGAGTTTCAAAAAAGCGGTACTCAGCTTAGAAGTGACACCACAAATTACACCCGATAATAAACTGATCTTGGATTTGGTGATTACTCAAGACTCTATTGGCGATACTATCTCCACGGGTACAGGTGAAGTCGTTTCAATTAACACACAAGAAATTGCAACACAGGTATTAGTTGATAACGGTGAAACCTTAGTACTGGGGGGTATTTACCAGCAGCAAGTTACACACTCGACTAAGAAAGTACCATTGTTAGGCGATATTCCCTACCTAGGTTACTTTTTCAGAAGTACCAGTCAGAATAACAGCAAAGCTGAGTTATTAATTTTTGTTACACCACGTATCGTAATGCAAACAAAATATTAATTAGATACTCAATTTTTACTATCAGCCTGAGGTTTATCTTCAGGCTTATTTTTTTATGGCTTGCAATACCTTATTAACAATTGCGATAATAAGGCACTTCTCTTTAATTTTTAAGGGGCTTCCCAGTAATCAACCACTTGAGTAAACATTCAACATGGCAGAACAGCGTAATATATTTCTAATTGGCCCAATGGGGGCTGGTAAAAGCACAATTGGCCGTCAACTAGCACAAATGCTGCACTTAGACTTTCTTGATTCAGATAGTGAAATTGAACGTAAAACCGGCGCAGATATTGCTTGGGTATTTGACGTGGAAGGTGAAGAAGGTTTTAGAAACCGCGAGCAAGAAATGTTAGATGAACTAACTAAAAAGCATGGCATTGTTTTAGCAACAGGCGGTGGAGCGGTTATTCGTCAAGAAAACAGAACTCACCTATCTGCTCGTGGCATTGTCGTTTATTTAAAAACAAGTGTGCAAAAACAGTTAGCAAGAACATTAAAAGATAAACGTAGACCTCTTTTACAAACAGATGATCCTCAATCAGTCCTAGAAACATTGGCAGAAAATCGCAACGCACTGTATGAAGAAGCTGCAGATTATGTTATTGAAACTGACGAGCAAAGTGCAAAAGTTGTTGCAAGTCAAATCATCGCTTTATTGGATTTTTAATGGAAAAATTACTCGTTGATCTAGGTGATCGTAGTTACCCTATCTCTATTGGGCCAGACTTATTAGCAGATACTTCATTGTTTAGTGGCGCTATTAGCGGCAAAAAGGTCATGATTGTGACTAATGATGTGGTTGCTCCGCTTTATTTAGAAGCGTGTAAAAACACATTAAAAGATTATCAAATAGATGAAGTCATTTTACCTGATGGCGAGCAATATAAAAATTTAAGCACATTTGAGACGATATTAAGTGAGCTGTTAGCAAAAAAACATGCCAGAGATACCACTATTATTGCATTAGGTGGCGGTGTTATTGGAGATATGGCAGGTTTTGCTGCTGCATGTTATCAGCGCGGTATTGCTTTTATACAAATACCAACCACTTTGTTATCACAAGTTGATTCTTCCGTAGGCGGTAAAACAGCTGTTAATCATCATCTAGGTAAAAATATGATTGGGGCTTTCTATCAGCCACAAGCTGTTGTTATTGATATTGAATGCTTAAAAACATTACCTGCGCGTGAGTTTGCCGCGGGCATGGCCGAAGTGATTAAATATGGCATTATTTACGATCAAGATTTCTTTATTTGGTTAGAAAACAATATTGAAGCGATCAAGTCACTTGATGCAACAGCTATCACTTATATGATTAAACGTTGTTGTGCTATTAAAGCTGAAGTAGTGGCTTTAGATGAAAAAGAACATGGTATTCGAGCGCTATTAAATCTTGGTCACACCTTTGGTCATGCTATTGAAGCTGAGCAAGGTTATGGCAATTGGTTACATGGTGAAGCCGTGGCTGTGGGAATGGTATTAGCTGCTGAAACATCCTATGTATTAGGTTTAATTGAACATACAGAAGTAGAACAAATTATTGATCTTATTGAAGCCTTTGATTTGCCATTAGCTGCACCACCTGAAATGCAATATCAACATTTTGCAGAGCATATGCAATTAGATAAAAAAGTGCTTAACGGACAATTACGTTTAGTACTGCCGACATCAATCGGTACCAGTGCATTATTTGATAATGTGAGTGATGTTGTTCTTCGTGACGTTATAGAATCATAATCAATCATGGTCGAAAGGACATTAATTTCGCTCCCTTCTCAGTTGCAGCTGATAGAAAGGCTGCAACACCTTATCTACTTATCTTCTTCTCTTATCTTTGTGTCTGGTGAAGCAGGCGCTGGGAAAAGTACACTGACAGAAAACTTATCCAATACATTATCTGCTGATTTACAACAGGTTTATGTTTCATTGGTTAATGAACCAACAGCTGCTAAGTTGCGCCAGCAAATAATCGCCCAGCTATTTGATAAAGCGTTATTCAATGCAGAAGATAAGTTGTTGGATAGTATTTTACGCCTACAACAGGCTGAAAACCGTTCTCTTAATCGACTCATTATTATCGATAATGCTGAGCATTTGCCCGCTGATTTTATCGTCGAATTATGCGAGTTATTGTCAGATAGCAGTCTTGCGCAAGACAATACACTTAATGTCCTGTTACTCACTGATCAAGCAGCCACCGAGCAGTATTTAAACTATATAGATACCCATCTTGCGAGTCGAACTAAAGATTTTTTAAACCACGTTGAATTAACACTACCAGTACTTAACACACAGGAAGCGAATGCGTTATTACAGCATAACTTTCAACAAGTTGACTATCATGCAAAACTTCAACATCAAGATGCACTAAATAAACAACTTAAGTTATGTCATGGTAACCCACAAAAAATAATTAAACTGGCCGATGATTTAAGCCAAGGGTTATTGAAGCCTATTACTACTTCATGGGTTCAAACACGATTACCTGCTCTTGCCTTGATGCTTGTTTTAGTTGCTATTGTGAGTGCTTTTGCAGTTTACCTATACCCCAAATTTATTCCCAATAAATCACGCTTAGAAGCTGCAAATGCAGAGGCGCCCATTGATAGCAATTATATTGCCTTAGAAGAAATTAAGGCAATGGAGGGGATGCCCGAAGAGCACAATAGTATCGAAGTGAATGCTGTAGAAGGTAGTGAAGAAGACAGTGAAGGCTTAAAACGTAACGCCTCAGCTACTCCAACAGCGCTAAATAAAGGACCGGAAAAGCTAGCCGCTTCATGGGCAGATCTTGATCTTGACGTTATCGACAACCAAAGCCTAGTCGGTTTATCTGATGCGACAGAGAAGCGAGTGGTGATATCTGGACAGCAACTATTAGAATTATCCGTTGCGATTGACGCAAAAGATGTTGATGCAAATGAACAAGCGTTGCTTGAGGATGATTCGATTGATCCCTTAACTAGCAGTGAAGTATCTACTGATAAAGTGAATCAAACAGAGCATGAACAGCAAGTCCCTTTATTGTTAAGGCTCCCGGTTGATAACGAAAATAATTTATTTGAAAATGAAATGGTTGCAGATAATTTAAATGACTCAAAGAGTCTATTAAATAGTGAACAATCTGCAACGACAATACAAGAAACACCGTTAGACAAACAAGATACTATCGAAACAGTCTCAGATGCTAGTAACGAAGCTCTAGGCAGTGGTAATGAGCTTAATAATAAAGTACAGCCGTTAAGTGTTGCAGAGAAATTACCAGTGAATATTAATAATGCGCTAGTAGAAACCACAATTCAACAGGTCAATAATGCAAACACAAGTGTTAAGCAAGATAGCTTGTTTACCGACTCAGAGACTCTGTTTGCAAAGAATGCGAGCCATTACACGTTACAACTTTCAGGTATGGCTTCTCGTGAATATTTAATTGAATTTCAAAAACAATATCGTTCATCGTTGGAAAATATATATATCTATCAAACAGTTCGTCAGGCAAAACCTTGGTATGTCATTATTTATGGTGATTATGACTCAGTAAAGTCTGCCCAATTAGCAGCTAAAAACTTACCCAATGCATTTAGAAATAGGTCTTCTTGGGTTAAAAAATGGCAAGTAGTACATAATGATTTGCGGTTAAATAATGAATAAAAAAAATAGAGCCTTTTTAAAATGGGCTGGTGGTAAATACACATTAACGGAGCAAATTAATGCTCGCTTACCTGCTGCAAAGCGTTTAATTGAGCCTTTTGTTGGTGCGGGTTCTGTATTTTTAAACAGTGATTATGATGAGTATGTTCTCAATGATATCAACCCTGATCTTATTGAAATGTATAAAATTATTAAGCGTAAACCCAAGCAGTTTATTCGTGATGCAAAAATCTATTTTCAGCCTGAATATAATCAAGAGGCTGTGTATTACAAATTACGAGATAAATTTAACGGCAGTCAGGATGTATATCTACGTTCATTATTATTCTTATACATGAATCGTCATGGTTATAATGGTTTGTGTCGTTATAATAAAAGCGGCGGTTTTAATGTACCTTTTGGACGCTATAAACAACCTTATTTTCCAGAGGCTGAGTTATTGTTTTTTGCTGAAAAAGCAAAAAAAGCCACGTTTACCTGCAAACCTTATCAAAAACTCTTTTTGTATTTACGTGATAGTGACGTACTGTATTGTGATCCTCCCTATGTACCTTTAAGTAAAAGTGCTTCTTTTACTAGTTATGCAACACAAGGTTTTAGCTTAGATGATCAAGCCCAACTAGCAAAATTGGCAAGGGAAAGTAAAGCTGCAGTATTATTGAGTAATCATGATACGACGCTAACGCAAGAGTTATACAGAGAGGCTGATTGTGACAAAATTTTTGTATCGCGAACTATCAGTAGCAAGTCTACGGATCGTAAACCTGTTGCAGAGTTATTTGCCTTTTTTCCCGCTAAAAAAGGATCCTAGAGACAAACTTCAAAAATAACTTATTTAGTCGCCACATCACAAATAAAAATTAGTGTGTTAGAGCCGCCTTAGGTAGAATAATGCACTCATTATTTAGCTCATTTCTATTTAGGGAAGCACTACCATGACTGATTATTTAATTGCACCTTCAATTTTATCTGCAGATTTTGCGCGTTTAGGTGATGACGTTCAAAAAGTACTTGATGATGGTGCAGATGTTGTGCATTTTGACGTAATGGATAACCATTACGTACCCAACTTAACGATCGGTCCGATGGTATGTAAAGCACTACGTGACTATGGTATTACTGCACCCATTGATGTTCACCTAATGGTTGAACCAGTAGACAGCATGATTGTTCAGTTTGCAGAAGCAGGTGCCTCTATTATCACTTTCCACCCTGAAGCATCAAAACATGTTGATCGCTCATTACAATTAATTAAAGACCATGGTTGTAAAGCGGGTTTAGTGTTAAATCCTGCGACTTCACTAGAACAATTAACCCATGTTATAGATAAGTTAGATGTTGTTCTTCTAATGTCAGTAAACCCTGGTTTTGGTGGGCAATCATTTATTCCTCATACACTTGAAAAATTACGCCAAGTAAGAAAATTGATCGATCAAAGTGGCCGTGATATTCGCTTACAGGTAGATGGCGGCGTTAAAACTGACAATATTAAAGAGATCGCAGAAGCGGGCGCTGATATGTTTGTTGCCGGTTCAGCTATTTTTAACCAGCCTGATTATAAAGCAGTGATTGACGAAATGCGTGAGCAATTAGCACAAGCAAAATAGTGAAATATTATTATGCCTAAATTAACTGATATTAAACTAATTTGTTTTGATCTTGATGGCACACTCGTGAACAGTGTGCCGGATTTGCGTTTAGCATTAAATGCGATGCTAGATGACTTGGTTTTGCCTCATGTTAATGATCTATTGGTTAAAACCTGGGTTGGTGATGGTATTCCTAAAATGGTCGAGCGTAGCTTGCTACATGTACTGGGTAAAGCAAGCTCTGAAGCTGAATTAACTCACGCAGTCTCTATATTTGAAGGGTATTACCAGCAATTTTTAAATACCGAATCTGGATTATACCCTGCGGTTAGAAGTACTTTATTTTCACTCCAAGATAAAGGCTACAAAATTGCGTTAATCACCAACAAGGCGGAGCAATTTTTACCGAAATTACTGGCTTATTTTGGTATTAATCGTTGCTTTGATTTACTACTGGGTGGTGATACCTTGAGTAAAAATAAACCTGATCCAATGCAAGTAAATCATGCCTGTGAATATTTTAATGTCGCATTATCTCAAGCGGTGATGGTGGGTGATTCGCGTAATGATATTTTAGCTGGGCAAAATGCAAAGATAAAAACAATCGCACTAACTTACGGTTATAACTATGGTGAGCCCATCGCAGATATTAACCCTGATTATATTATTAATCATTTCGATGAATTATTAACATTACTATAAAAGTAATGAAGGAAATTAAAGATGACTAAACCAGTTGTATTAAGTGGCTGTCAGCCTTCAGGTGGCTTAACTATTGGCAACTATATGGGCGCCCTACGTCAATGGGTTGCTATGCAAGAGACGCATGATTGCTTATTTTGTCTTGTTGATTTGCATGCCATCACTGTACGTCAAGATCCTAAAGCATTGCGTAGTGCTATCTATGATGGATTAGCAATGTATCAAGCAGTGGGTATTGATCCACAAAAAAGCACTATGTTTATTCAGTCACAAGTGCCAGAGCATGCAGAGCTTGCATGGATTTTGAACTGCTATACACAAATGGGTGAATTGAATCGTATGACGCAATTCAAAGAAAAATCACAGCGAAATGTTAGTAATATTACTGCCGGATTATTCTCCTATCCAGTATTAATGGCTGCGGATATTCTTTTATATGGTCCACAAAGTGTACCTGTAGGCAGTGATCAAAAACAACATCTTGAGCTTGCACGGGATATTGCTTCACGTTTTAATAATGCTTATGGCGATACGTTTGTTGTGCCTGAACCTGCGATTCCAGAGCATGGTGCGCGCATTATGAGTTTACAAGAACCGACCAAAAAAATGTCTAAGTCCGATGACAATGAGAAGAACTTTATTGCATTATTAGAAGATCCGAAGAAGATCATGAAAAAAATAAAAAGTGCAGCGACAGACTCTGATGACAAAGCGCGTATTTATTTTGATACAGTTGAAAAACCTGGCGTGTCTAACCTATTGACCTTACTTTCATGCTCTACGGGTAAAAGCATCGAAAGCTTGATCCCAGAGTATGAAGATAAAATGTATGGGCATTTAAAATCTGATACCGCAGATGCTGTTGTGACATTACTTGAGCCAATTCAATCACGTTTTAAAGCATTACGTGCAGATGAGCAGGCATTACAAGCAATGGCAAGAGTAGGCGCTGAAAAGGCACGTCAACGTGCTGCAGAAACACTTGCAAAAGTTTATGACAAAGTGGGTTTCTTACCAAAATAAGTCGCTAATGTTTGTCTCTTGATTGCTAATGATTCTAAAAGGCTGATTTGAATCAGCCTTTTTGCTTTCAGTTGTTCAGCAGTAGCAACTTAAAGTGAGGGGTGACCTAAGCCTTTACCTGCATCCTTTTTATTGATCAGTTCAATCATATAACCGTCTGGGTCTTTTACGAATGCAATCACTGTGGTGCCGCCTTTTACTGGGCCCGGCTCACGAGTGATCACACCGCCTAAACTTTTTATTTTTTCACAAGTTTGGTAAATATCATCAGTTTCGATTGCAATATGTCCGTAAGCATTGCCTAAGTCATAGCTCTCTGTTCCCCAGTTGTAAGTTAGCTCTATCACCGTTGTATTAAGCTCATCACCGTAACCTAAAAAAGCAAGAGTATATTTATACTCAGCATTTTCGGATTGACGTAATAGTTTCATATCTAATACTTGTTGATAGAAATCCAATGACTTTTGTAAATCACCTACACGTAACATAGTGTGTAATAAACGCATAATTTATTTCCTTTTCATAAAATAAAAACAAAAAAAGCGAATATCAATTCGCTTTTTTTATTGAAAGAGCAGTTTAATTAGTTGATTAATATAAATCTTTAATTAAAAACTTAACCGTTGAAGCGATTTCATCATCGCTACAGTCGCTACAAGTACCTCGAGCTGGCATAGCATTAAATCCTTGTATTGCATGGGTAATTAAAGTTTCTTCACCCTGTGCAACACGAGGCTGCCACGCATCTGCATTACCTTTGATAGGTGCGCCAGCGGCTCCAGTAGCATGACATGCTACACAATATGTATTGTAAATTTTCTCACCTGATCGAGGACCTGCTGGTTCACTTGAATCGTTACCTGCACTTGCAGTTTCAATTTCACCATCAATATAAACATCACCAATCGGGGCGATACGATTCGCAATCGCTTCTTCAGATAGATCTTGTGTAAAGCTTGGTGCACTAAATAGGCTTAATGAAAGCGCAATAAATAGGCTAAGACGTTTAATAAGGATCACGTGAACTCCTGTAAATGTTAATAAAAACTAATATTCAAGTTAGCTTGTTGTTAAAGTATTAATTATAACGAGATTGCCATTAACTACCAATCTCTTTATGGATATTATTGTTTCCAGTTCACTATTTTCTTTTCTTTACCTGTCAGTAGCCTTCTAATATTACTGATATGACTCACAATAATTAAACACGATAACATTAGAACAGGTAATGTGAACTCTGGTTTAATATAATTGACAAAGACTGGAGCAGCAATAGCAGTAATGATTGCTGCCAATGAAGCGTAGCCACTCATAGCAATGACTGATAACCAAGTAATTAAAGTTAATCCAGTCATGTCCATACCTAAGGGTAATAATATGCCTAATCCTGTTGCAACCCCTTTTCCCCCTTTAAAATCAAAATAAGGTGGAAAAATATGCCCTAAACAAGTCGCAATACCAATAAAACCAATAGCAAAAGGTGGGATACCAAGGTAATAAGCAAAATAAACAGGGAAAGCACCTTTTAAAAGATCGAAAATAAACACTAAACTGGCTGCTTGCGCACTGTGAAGGCGAAGGATGTTAGTTGCACCAGGATTTTTGGAGCCTTGTGAGCGAGGATCTGGCCAACCTTTTATTTTACATAATAAAATTGCGCCATTTAGCCCGCCAATAAAATAAGCAGATATGCTAAAAATAAGTGTAGCCAGTATAATCATGGTACTTATTTAATCCCAATCAGGTAAAATGTGGCGCATCATAATAGATATCAAGATAAAAATTTGACCATCTTATTATAATATTCAATATAACGTGTCGAGTTTACGCGTTAAGCACTACAAAAAAAAGTATCAGCGACTAAAAAATAGACACATCATGGGGTTTAAAATGGATATTGTTTTTATTAAGCAGCTACAAGTGATTAGTACAATTGGCGTGTATGGCTGGGAAAAATCGGTTCAACAAAAATTGTATTTTGATTTAGAAATGGCTTTCGATAATCGCCCAGCTGCCGACAGCGATGATATTAATCTAGCCCTAAATTATTTTAGTGTCTCAGAGTGCGTTAATAAGTTTGCCCAGCAAAATCAGTTTGAATTAATTGAAACAATGGCTGAGCGTGTTGCAGCCTTGATTATGCAAGAGTTTTCGGTGCCATGGATTAAATTAACGTTACATAAACCTGGCGCATTAGCGAATGCACAAAGTTTAGGTGTGCAAATAGAGCGTGGCAGTAAGTAATGGCGCATATTTTTATTGGTATCGGTTCAAGTATCGATCGTGATGAAAATATTCGTCAAGGTGTCTTGCTGTTGAAAACACACTTTCCAGATCTTCAGTTATCTCGAGTATTTGAAAGTGAAGCCGTTGGCTTTGACGGTGGTAATTTTTATAATTTAGTCGCTGAATTTAATAGTGAGTTATCTGTCCAAGCGGTAATTGCGATATTAAAAGCAATAGAAATACAGTTAGGGCGGCCACTAAAAGCGATTAAATATGCACCAAGAACCTTAGATTTAGACTTATTATTATATGATCAAAAGGTTGACGCGAGTTATGATCTTCCGCGGGCTGAAATTACTAAAAATGCATTTGTATTGCAGCCTTTAGCGGAATTAGCCCCAACTTTACAGCATCCTATATTAGCGATTAGTTATCAACAACTTTGGGCAGAGTACCCTAAACATACGCAAAAATTATGGGAAGTAGTTAGACCTATTTTCTAACAATAAAGCCATTACTATTTTATTAAACGAGAACACAATGAGTACTTTAGAAGTTGTAGTATTAGCCTTGATACAAGGTTTAACTGAGTTTTTACCTATTTCTAGCTCAGCCCACTTAATTTTACCGTCGGTATTATTTGGCTGGCAAGACCAAGGCTTAGCCTTTGATTTAGTATTAAATATAGGCACCTTAGCGGCTGTTCTTATTTATTTTTACCGTGAAGTGGTCAATATGTCTGTTGCTTGGGTTGATTCAGTTAAGAATAAAAATCATAGTCAAGACAGTAAATTGGCATGGTGGATTATTCTCGCTACTATTCCTGCTGCTGCGATTGGTTTTTTTGGCAAAGATTATGTTGAATTGTATTTACGTAGTGGTTATGTGATTGCAGTGACGACCATCTTATTTGGTTTATTATTATGGTGGGCGGATAGCAAAGCAAAACAAGTAAAAACAGAGTATCAAACGGGATTAAAAGGGGCTATTTTCTTAGGTTTTGCACAAGCATTAGCGCTTATTCCTGGGACGTCTCGCTCAGGTATTACGATAACGGCCGCTTTAATGCTTGGTTTAACACGTAATGCTGCAGCACGTTTTTCCTTTTTAATGTCAATTCCAATTATTGCTATGGCATCAGGCTATGACTTATTAAAGTTTATTTTATCGGACGAGTATGTTGATTGGCCGTCGTTATTGTTAGGCGCAGGTGTTTCATTTATCAGTGCTATTTTATGCATTCATGTTTTCTTAATACTACTGAATAAGGTCGGTATGCTGCCTTTTGTTATCTATCGTTTATTATTAGGCGCCGCTTTATTTTATGTATTAGCGTGATTTTTAATAAAGGTCGATTTTTGCTCACTGTTTACTTTTACTAAACCCTGACTAAAGAGAGCGTTATCTGTTTCTTTAGTCAGGTTTACTTAACGTGAATGCTGCTCTTTGAATGCTTGCACTTTCTGAATACGCTGTTCATTTAGTTTGTGTCTGATTTCCACACCTTGAAAACCTGCTTTGATAATCGCTTGGATATCAACCTTTAAAGCTTGTTGAAATGCTTGCCACATATAATCGGCTGTTGGATAAGGTAATAACTCAAAACCGGTACGTCCTTTTGAGTCTGCGACACAACATTGCAACATTTGTTGGAAGCGTTCAGGTTTACGCCATGCATCACATTTATCCATGATCCCCACCATGGTGCTTGCTCTTAATTCAAAAGCACTGTGGATATTAGTATGGTGTTCGCTAACTAACAGTGCTAAATCTCGACAATCATTAGGTATCTTTAAGCGCTTACAGAACTTTTTAATCACTGATAACCCTTTCATTCCGTGGCCTTTATGGCTTGGCCATTCACTATCAGGAGTTAATGCTTTGCCTAAATCATGTACTAAACAAGCAAACCGAAAGGCGACAGAATCAGAGAGTAAAGCCGCTTGCTCCACCACCATTAAGGTATGAATTCCGGTATCTATCTCTGGGTGCCAGCGTTTAGGGGCGGGTACACCATATAAGTTATCAACTTCGGGGAATAGTGCCGCTAAAGCACCACAATCTCGTAACACTTGAAAATATGTTTGTGGGCTATCGGTTTGTAAGGCTTTTTCTGTTTCAGTCCAAATTCGCTCTGGGCTTAAGCTCTGTAGCTCACCACTTTTAGCAATATTAGCCATTAGTTGCTGTGTTTCTTCTGCGATGCTAAAACCAAGTTTAGCGAAACGTGCTGCGAAGCGAGCTACCCGTAAAACTCTTAAGGGATCTTCACTAAATGCAGGGCTGATATGACGTAATGTTTTCCTCTCTAAATCTTGTTGGCCACCATAGGGGTCAATTAATTTTTGATCTGCAGATTGAGCTATTGCATTGATGGTGAGATCGCGTCGTGCGAGATCATCTTCTAAACTGACATCTTGACCCGCGTAGCAGCTAAAACCTGTATAACCAATCCCTTGCTTGCGCTCTGTTCTTGCCAGTGCATATTCTTCTCCTGTTTTAGGATGTAAAAATACTGGGAAGTCTTTGCCTACTTGATTGAAGCCCTGTGTTAGCATGTGCTCTGGGGTACTATTAATTACCACGAAGTCACGGTCTTTAACTTCGAGCCCTAATAGTTGATCTCTAACTGCGCCGCCAACTAAAAATACACGCATAGTTTCCCCCTTAATGAATTATTTGGTTATTATACTGAAACTATCTGAAGATGCAGAAACTTGTCATTGTGTTTCTAAAATAATAGCAGGTATCTCGCTGAATATTAGTTATAACTCTTGTTAAGCTTGAGTAATGTCGAAGTAGTAATTGGTTTCTAAAATGTTTCACCAATAAATCGTTTATGATATTCATTAAGGCAAGCTGGTTCTCTGATCCTGATCCAATAGGCTCAACACATTGTTTAAGGTTTAAAATGTATCAAGAATTTTTTTCGTTAAAAGAACAACCATTTTCAATTTCTCCCGATCCCGACTTTTTATTTTTAAGTGATCGCCATAAAGAAGCGCTTGCACACTTAATGTATGGCTTACAGGGCAATGGTGGTTTTGTTTTATTAACAGGAGAAGTCGGTACAGGTAAAACTACGGTATGCCGAGCACTGTTAGAGGATATGCCAGCAGAAACGGATATCGCTTTCATACTGAACCCAGCACAAACAGAAGTTGAGTTATTAGCGACTATTTGTGATCAACTCAATATTGAATATGAACAGAGTAGAGCGAGTTTAAAAACTTTATTTGATGCGATCAGTGGTTGGATGTTGAACAATTTAGAGAAAGGACGTAGTGCAATTGTGCTAATTGATGAAGCGCAACATTTAAGTTTTTCAGTGCTAGAGCAATTAAGGTTGTTAACTAATATTGAGTCCAACAATAAAAAACCATTACAAGTTATTTTGATTGGACAGACGGAGCTACAACAAAAACTTAAAGAAAATAAATTACGCCAATTGGCACAACGTATTACTGCACGTTATCATCTATTGCCACTGACTTTGCAAGAAAGTGAATATTATATACAACATCGCCTCAACGTAGCGGGGGCAAGCTATCCTATTTTTGAAACTCGATTATTAAAGCGTATATTTAAATATAGCCGAGGTATCCCACGTTTAATTAATCTTATTTGCGATCGAAGTATGCTCTGTGCATATAGCCAAAGTTCGCCTAAAGTAACGGCTAAAATGATCGATTTAGCGGTAAAAGAAATTGATTTGAGTCTAGACGATGGTCATGCAACTGAATCCGTTAAGCTGTTTTGGCGGTTTGTTTTATTATTACTGTTAACGGGGTTCACAGTCTGGCAAGCACCCAAAATATATCACCATTTTAATCAACCTCAACAAGCCATTGAAACTCTTAGGGAGTTTAGTTTTTCTGACTCATCTGCATCGGTCTCTACATCAATACAAGTAGCAGAAGTTAAAGCAGAACAGCTGCAAACAGAATCAGAAGTTAATGACGTGAGTCTTTTGCCTTCTACAATGACAGAAAGTATAAACTCAGAAAGTGATATTTATACCTGGTTCGATAGTTATCCTGAATTAGACTTAAGCCAGGGTTACTTTGCAAACGCGCTGCAAACCTTATATGCAGTTTGGGGTTATCAAGTTGATTTGGCGGATGCAACCTGTGAACAGGGGGAGGTTGCTTCATTGTTATGTTTTTCTGATAATACTTCGTTACAAAAACTACAGCAGTTAAATTATCCTGCGGTGGTTAAGCTGGCTAGCGATCAAGATGTTGTATATGCAGTGCTTTATAAAACCCAGCAGCAAGGTAAAGCGCAATATGAAGTGTTAATAGGTAAGCAAAAAATATCTGTATCCGAAGAGTGGTTAGAAGAGTATTGGAATGGCGGCCTGACTTTATTATGGCGAACTCCCTTTGATATTAGTAAGCCTCTAAAATTCGGTGAAAAAAGCCAGCGAGTTGTATGGTTAAGCACACAATTAAATAACTTGTATGGTCTGAAAACGACTAATAAACAACGCTTTGATTGGAAGCTCAAGGAACAAGTAATTGAATTTCAAAATGATAATGGGTTAGTTGCTGACGGCATTGTAGGGCGACGTACCTTGATGTTCTTAGTGCAACAAACAGAACCTAATATTCCATCGTTGTTATAGGATCGTTATGTCTACGATATTAAAAGCTTTAGAAAAAAATAAGCATCATCCAGAGACGCTATTGATAGATAAATCAACAGATAAAAATTGGAAATTAGTGGTGGCAGCCGCTTTATTGATAATCGTGTTGTTATTAGTGCTGGTTTTGTATTTATTATTTAAACCAGTAGAGAGTGTGACAGCAAATACTAATCGTGTAACCATCACCGCAAGCCCTACACAAACATCTAGCGTTCAAGTGGTACCTGTTATATCACAACAGCCCAAATGGGTAAGAGAGCCTATTCATGAGGTTAGTGAAATTGATTTCAAAACTAAACCTTTACCCAAATTACAGAAAAAAGCGCTAGTTACGAGTACACAAACTTTTATATCTGCAGAAAAAAACACACAGAATGATAAATTAGAACTTACCACAACAAAAAGTGATGAAGTTGAAAATAGTCTTGCACTAGCCGATGTGCCCAGTGATTTACAGCAACGTTTCGCGTTAGCTGTTGAACTTGAGCAAGGCCAGCAATCAGTACCGAGCCAAGTTGTTAATGATCAACCTGTTGTAGAATCTGACATTACAAAAATGCCGGCACAATTCCAATATCAAGTTCCTGTGATGAGCTATGACTCTCATGTTTATTCAACTAAAGCTAGTGATCGTTGGATCCGTATTAATGGTGTGGATATGCGAGTTGGTGATTATGTTGGAGCGGTTGAATTGGTAGAAATAATGCCTCAACAGAGTGTCTTTCGTTTAGGAAAACAGCGTTTTACTCTAGAGTCATTAAAGGATTGGAAAGGTTAAGTTGATTTCTTTGTCGTGCGCAGTATTGGTCACCTAATAAATAAAGTAGGTATAAAAATCAAAAAGAGTTTGAGAAGCATTGTAGTAACTTTTAAACACTACCTTTTTACAGTCGTTAGCTTTTATTATATGCCTTGTTAGGTGCAACACGCTTACTCTTTGAACCTTTAAGAGTAAGCATGATTATTACTAGCTATCGATTGCCAATTACCAATTATCAGTGCGTTTTTTACGGCGCGGTAAAAAAGGAATAATTAAGCCAATTAATAAACCAAAGAATAAAACACTACCGCCGTACATCAACCATTCCATCTTAATGCGTTCATCTTTAGTCGATTGTAATAAATCTAACTCCATATTACGTTCTTCTAAATCAGCAATGGTATCGCGTAATGCTCTTTTTTCACTATCAAGCTGAGCGATTAAACTATCTTTATCGATAATCGCTTGCTCACTTTCTGTTAATGCTTGTTTATTATCATCGTTAATGGTTTTTAACTTGTCTTGGCTTTCTTGATATTTCTTTTGTAGCTCAGGTAATAAGGATTTTGCTGGTGGTTGCTCTTGAATCTCACCTGATTTTACCCAGCCGACTTTGCCAGTCGGAGATTTGACTTGCATGAATTTTGTTTTGCTATTGTATTTTAAAGTACTGACAGCAGTGCCGACTTCGATTGTACCGATAATGCGGTACTCAAGACTAGGACCTGAATGCATATAAATTGAAAGATTATCACTGACATATTGTGTGGCTGCAAAACTGCTTGAAGAGAACAGCATACATAAGAAAAACTTAATTGATTTCAAAAGAAATACCTTTTTAGCAAATAAATTGAGTGGTCATTCTAAAAGTTATTAAAGCTCAGTAAAAGTAAAAAGAGAACCTAAGCTCTCTTTTTTCGATCAATACATGACTTAATGAGCGTTTATTAAGAAAAAACACTCTTTAAGATGTAGAAAAATACAATTGATAAACCGGCGCCGATAGGCAATGTCACTATCCAAGAGATAACAATATTACGCACAACACCTAAGTTTAATGCAGCGATACCACGTGCCATGCCTACACCCAATACAGCACCAACTAAAGTTTGCGTAGTAGAAATAGGTAAACCGGTACCCGATGCAATTACAACCGTTGAGGCAGCGGCTAATTCGGCGGCAAAACCTCGGCTAGGTGTTAAATGTGTAATACCATTACCTATGGTCGCCATCACGCGTTTACCAAAGATAGCAAGGCCTAATACAATACCAATACCACCTAGTGGTAAAATCCACCATGCAAGCTCTGCTTTTGCTGCAATTTGACCATTATGCTCAACGATACTGACAACCGCTGCAAGTGGTCCAATAGCATTTGCAACATCATTTGAGCCATGTGCAAATGCCATTGCACATGCCGTTACAATCATTAATACAGCAAATATTTTTTCAACATTCGCAAAGTGCATATGTTTGTCAGCTTGTGGATCAATTTTAACGCGATTAATAAAGAATTTACCTGTTATTGCCACAAGCAAACCAATGATCACCGCAGAAACGATGGCTTCCATGGTACTAACATGTAAGCCCACATGTTTAAGGCCCTTAGTTATCGTCACTAATGACAAGATAAAACCAGCTAAAAACATATAAAAAGGTACAAAGCGTTTTGCATTAGCAATAGGATCTTTGGTATTAAAGATTAGCTTTTGCGAACTCATAAAAATGAAATAAGCAATAATCCCTGAAATTAGCGGTGTGATTATCCAACTACCGATAATACCGACTACTTTACTCCAAGTGACACTATCAACACCGACACCAACAGCAGAGAAACCAACGATAGCACCAACGATAGAATGCGTTGTTGATACTGGCCAGCCGAAGTAAGAGGCTATAATTAGCCATAAGCCTGCGGCTAATAGTGCTGCAGTCATACCAAATACGAGCAACTCGGGTTGGTCAATAAAGTAAGCGACATCAATAATCCCTTTACGGATCGTAGAGGTTACTTCTCCGCCTGCTAAGTAAGCACCAGCAAATTCAAAAATCATTGCAATGATAATTGCTTGTTTAATGGTTAACGCTTTTGAACCAACAGAGGTTCCCATTGCATTAGCAACATCATTTGCACCGATGCCCCAAGCCATTAAAAAGCCTACTGCACCAGCAAATATAACTAACATGCTGCCGTATGTGTTTAAAATTTCCATAAAAAGTCCTTAGAGCTACGATCTAGCTAGAATAAGTTCTAACTGGGTGCCGATTAATTCTGAGTGATCGGCTAGACTACCTACCCATTCGAGAATCTTATACAAAAACATGACATCTACAGGTTTGTAATTATCTTCAATGGCTAATAAGTTACGACGAAGTTTGATTTGCAATGAGTCTGTATCATCTTCAATCGTTTCAAGTACTTCTATCATTTTAGTAACGATATCTACTTCACGACCTTTAAAGCCCGTTTCAAGCAATTCATCTAGCTCATTAATTGCATTTTTTGCTTGCTGTATAGCATCTAGGCTGCGTTGTACATAAGCCATAAAATCAACGAAGATTTCATTAGGGATTTGTAATTGGCGCCCAAAAGTACGCCCAGCAATGTCTTTTGCTGTATTAGCAATTTTATCTTGGCGATTAACTAGCTCTAATAAATCAGCGCGGTCAATAGGCATAAACAAACCTTTTGGCAGCGTTAAGCGTAATTCACGTTTTAGCTCATCGGCTTGTTTCTCATATTGAGATATTTGCTTTCTCACAACTTCTGCTTCTACCCAATCATTTTTTGAACATGCTTCAAAAAATGGAAGTAGCAATTCGCTACAAGTCGCAACTTTGTCCATGTGTAATTGGATCGGTTTGATTGGAGATTTTGCAAACACTCCAAATATCGAATTAACTGGCATGATTCACCTTAATTTTTGATGGTTTGGTAACCACATAATGATCAAATAGAACATCTAATATGCGGCGCATGTTAACTTTCTTTTGCACACAATAGAACATCAATTTAGTATAATTGAGGAAATTTTACGATTAAAAATGATCTTGGTTATTAAATGAAGGGCTATTTTAGGTATAAATTATGGAAACAGAGATAGAAATTAAGTTCTTTTTTAATGCGCATTTTGCCGATGAACTATTGGCTAAAATAAGCCAATACAAAGTCATTTCTCATAAAAACCAAATGCTATATAACGTTTATTTTGAGACTCCTCTGCGTGCGCTAAGAACCATGGATATGGGATTAAGAGTACGTCGAATTGATGACCAATGTACGCAAACGATTAAAACCTCTGGTCGAGTGATAGGGGGCTTGCATCAACGACCTGAATACAATGAACCGATAGAAGGGTTGCAACCAGAACTGTCCCGATTTAACAGTAAAATTTGGCCAGAAGATTGTAATATAAATCAATTACAATCACAGTTATCTCCTTTATTTAGTACTGATTTCAATCGTTTACATTGGTTGTTGGAAATGCCTGATGGGACATTAATTGAAGTCGCTTATGATTGTGGGAAAATTATTGCTACGCAAGGCGAAGCTGATATTTGTGAAATTGAATTAGAATTAGTGAAAGGTGATGAATCTAAATTATTTGTTTTAGCACAAGATATTGCCTCATTACCGCAAGTACGTTTAGGCAATGTAAGTAAAGCTCAGCGTGGATATATGCTCACAGAAGGAGCTGATTTTGTCGTTAAACCAATCGACTTTTCTACTTTAAATCATGATATGAATTTACAAGAAGCGATGTCAGTAAATTTTCAACATGGTTTAAAACATTTGCAGTATCATGAAAATTGCTACCTTGAAGGAGGTGATTTTAGCGCCTTAGTGGAGTTGCAAAAAAGTATTATGTTTTTACATCAAAATATTCATCTTTTTAAGGAAGCTGGCGTCTCTTTTGTCGGTTGTGCTTGGATTGAAGACCTACAATGGCTTGCTAGAAGCTTTTCATGGGTAGATGAACGTTTAGTTTTTAGAAATTTATTAGAGAATAAAGCTTACTATATTCGAAAATTACCGAGATTAAAGCAATTACAGAAAAAACTACGTTTAGCTGATCAGGCGCTTCCAAGCGAAGAAGATATTTTTAATATGTTGCACAGTTCTCGCTATTGCCACTTTGTTTTAGGGTTAACGGAATGGTTAATTCAGCTTGAAAAAACACCACAAACTGACGAGCAGCCAGTATCATTACTCTCTTTTTCTGATACTGCATTAACCGAGGGATGGTCTAAATTAAAAATAGCATTATCTTCTGAACCCTTACTAAGTATTGACAAACTACTCGCACACCAAGGGTTGCTAGCGGCAAACTTAATGACAGGGTTTAGCTTTGGTAATTTATTTAGCACGGAACGAATTGCTGAGTATTGTTATCCATGGTTAGATATTTATCAGGGAATTCATGAGTTATCGATGCTTGATACTATATATGAAGTAGCTCTTGATGAAGAAAGTAGCGAAACGAAAAATGAATATCTCAAGTGGGTTAAGCGTAAGCAATATTCTTTATTAAGTGCGATTGAACAATCTAAACAACGTGCACTATTAAATGAAATGTATTGGATTGACCCTGATAATTAAACCAAGTTCAAGGTAACTTGAACGACCCCATTATTACTTCCTTTATTTTTTAGGTTAACTGATTGAAGCTATAAATAGTTATTGCTTCAATCAGTGCTTCCAAAACCCATGTCTTTTTTGTATGAAATAAATACAATTTTTTCTGTTTATATTTCAATGATGCACAATAAGAAGCCAAGGTTAGATAAATAATAATAAATGTGCTTTTTTAACTATAATTGAGTAGATTTTGAAAATATTTCAACTAATATTTTTCGATTACAATTGATAGATTACTATCCCTCTTCCTTTTTCTTTTATTAAATCGAGTTAATATATGGCACAAGTACAGTTAAATAGCTTAGAAAAAAAATTAGTTAATACGTCTTCTCTGACCAAAGGTCTTATTCTATTTTTCCTCGGAGCATTGTTTATATTAGTTATTAATCAGTTTTTTGTGGTTAATTTAGTGGCTACCTTTATTGTTGTCTTTTTATTAGTTTTAGTCGTGGTATGGCAACATTACTGTAACCATAAGCAACTCGCAGTTTTGCAACAATATCTTCAAGACCCTAGTACCTCAAAACCAGAACAATTAGAAGGGGCTTTCTCTCAGCTTTATCTCGTTGCAAATAGCCAGATTGAAGAGGCTACAAAGTATAGTGAAAGTGCAGCTGGTACCTTGACTCAATTGCATGAAGTGACTGAACAATTTGGTGCATGCATGGAAGTTATCAATGAATCCGTGGCTGAAGAGTTTGAGCAAATAGAGTTACTAGCGACGGCAATGAATCAAATGACTACTGCCGTAAAAGAAGTAGAAGGTAATGCAGAAAGTGCCTCAACTTCTACCTTGGAAGCTACAAATGTCGCTGAAGAAGGTCGCAGTGCTGTTGATGCGACGATCACTTCCATTAATTCATTGTCTAAAAATATCGATGATTCAGCAATTGCCGTTAATAACGTAGAAAGTAAAGTTGAGAGTATTGGAAGTGTGGTTGACACGATCCGCAGTATATCTGACCAAACCAACTTATTAGCCTTAAATGCAGCGATTGAAGCTGCACGCGCCGGTGAATATGGACGTGGTTTTGCGGTGGTTGCTGATGAAGTTCGAAGCCTTGCCAAACGAACACAAGATGCGACAGTTGAAATTCAAGCAATGATCGAACAGTTACAAAAGAGTGCACAACAAGCTGTTGGTTTAATGGATAGTAGCGTTAAAGAAGCTGAAATTGGGGTGAAAGAAGTGACCAAAGCGGGTATTAAACTTTCTGACATCGTTGGTAAAGTAAATCATATTTCTGAGCTAAATTATCAAATAGCTTCTGCTGCTAAGGATCAGGCAACAGTTGCTGAAGAAATCAATAACAGCTTGGTACAAGTGAAAGAAACAGTAGAAGGTTCTGTGGTTGTATTGAAAGAAGTGACTGATATGACTAAAGAAATTTATGGTTATACGGTGCTTTTAACCAAAGTTTAATATTGCTAAACACTATATAGGATTATTTTTTGGCTGAGATGTTTGTTGCACAAAGTTACTGGTTATAAACCTATAACCAGTTGATTGCTAACAAGTGCAGTTGCTCTGTAGTCATGTACCCTTTACCATTCAAGGAGCTAAAGCCTTTTGATTGGTAAAGAGTATTGTATTTATTTTTCTTTAAAATATTCACTGTTAGAAGCAAATTTAGTTAACTCCTCGATCACACATTTTTTAATATCTAATTGGTTTTCGGCTGAAATATTATAGCGTTGCCCCAGTTGCATATAATCTTCTGTACTTAAGCTAACTGTTAAACGTGGGCGTTTAGGCTTTTTGTGTGTGGTTAATTCTAATAAGTCTCTGATCTTTTCTGAAGGGCTGATCCCTTCATCTAATGCGCTACGGCGAATGCTATATTGCAGCTTGCTATCCATATCGAAAGCTATTTGTACTGCTTTGACAACTTTTGCTGATTGCTGCCATTTTTTAGGTAATTCACCATTTGGCATGTTTATTCTCCTTTGATCCATAATTCTGCAATATCACTTGCAGGGCGCAAGCTTGATAAATATACATCGGTATCACCATTCTCAAAAATAAAGATTTCTATCTTACGTAAACCTTCATTACCTTCTAGTGAATAATATTCAAATTCTTGGCTATGTTCCTGATCAGTATGTTGTGGTGGTTTACTGTCCCGATAATCGGCTTGATGAATGTAACCAGATGTTGAAAAGTCTTGTTGAATATATTCCGCGGCTAACATATCTGCGTAAGCGTGTTGTTTGGCTGTCGGTATTAAACGGGCATTACCAGGGGCTTCAAAAATTTCAGAAAAAGCATCCATATCAAATAAAGCTTCTACTTCAGCACGTGTCAATAATAGGCTGCACTGCATAAGGTTTTTAGGGTTTTTAGGGAAACTCAGATAAACCAATTTTTGATCACTACCTTGCGCAATCAATTGTACATAATGCTGATGTTTAAATTCAATGGTAATGACGTCGTTAACTTGTAGCTGTTGTTTACGCATTACTTCAGGTAATGCAAAACTATCACCGAAACAAAAAATATCACCCATTAACAGCTGATCAGGTTGATTCAAAGCACGTGTTGGTGTCGTTGCTTGTTTACTAAATAACGATTTTAAAAAACGCATAAATATCCTTTAGCAAATATGTGATGGTAAGCGTTAGGTAGATGCAAAAAAACACGACTGCCTAAGCAAGTCGTGCTTTATTGTTATAGTAACTGTATTAGTGATGTTTCAAAATATAATTTATTTATTTTTTAATCGATCTAATACTGATTGCGCACTATTTTGTTGAGCGCCAATGCCAGCATCTTGCAGTTTATTTTTTAACGATTGGTCCGTGTTCTCAGAGGCTAATTGCTCTGCTGCCTGCAGCTTATCATCAAACATTGCTTGTTTTTGTTTGATTCGTTCTAGCGAATCTTTGGCATTTAATAATTTAGAGTTGCTTGCAGTAAAGTTATCTGAAATTGCAGACGTCGCTTTTTGTACACTCTCAGTGGTTTTTACCATGGTTAACTGGCGTTTATATTCAGTTAATTTGCGCTCACTCTTTTTAATCAATTCTTTTAAGCGATCAATACTATTTAAGAAACTTTCATTTGCTTGTTGTTGATCTGCTGCATTACTTTCAAGTTCCGCTATTTTTTCAGCGACTTCAATCGCTAACGGTTCATTGCCTTGGTTTAGCGCTTGCATTGCGTAACCTTCATGCTCTTTGATGCTGGCTTGTAATTGCGCTAATTCGCGAGCTGTTTGCATTTGTTTAGCCATCACAGTAGTCAAATCACGTTTGGCAATAGTGATATGTTTTTCTGAATCACGAATTTCTTGAGCAAAAATTCTAGTCGAGTTAGCATCTACAATTGCTTCACCAGCTTCAGTTGCACCACCACGTACAGCAGTGATTATTTTTCTAAATATGTTCATTTTAAACTCCGAATTAATTTAAGTAGCTATCCATTTCACTGATCACTTCAAGGCTGTTATCGCTTAGTGTAACCAATTCAAGCTCTATATCTTCTAAGCTTGAGTTGATTGATAGCGCGCCAAAGACAACATACTTGTCTTCGACTTTAGCAAAAGAAGAAAGCGGCATAGGAATGTTCATTTCTAACATTGCTTCCATCATATTTGCTCTAAGTTCTGATTTAATTTCATCTTCACCCCATAAATAGGCAATACATAAAATTTGGTTGTCACTGATAGAAACAAAAATAGGGATCTCTTCGCGGTCAATAATCTCTACTTGTAGTACATCTATTTCACCATTGATTGGCGTACAGTCAAAATTGAAGCCCGTTTCGGTATCGTCTGCTAATTTATTTAAATGGGTAGCAATAGTATGAATATTCATCGTGTTCCTTAACCGTGTTTGACATTAAATGTCATGTGAGTATTAATTTAGTAGCCAAGTCATTATATGTCAATGGATTTCTGCGTTTATTTTCGTCGTTTTACTTAACTCGGTGTGAATGCTGTTATTAAAGTCTACTCGTTGTCACTATCTTAGTCAGCTAATTATCTATGTTAAATCGTTGCTAGTGTGATAATAATGGCGCTTTAAAAGCACTTTTCAATGACTATCATTGTAAAAATGTAGAGTAGGTTTGTCATGGTGAGCTTTAGGGCTGATTATTGCGTCATTAGTAATATTTTATTCTGTGCGTAGGATCATGAATTTTAGACTAAGGATCAGCTTATGATGCTTTTTTTACCTCACTTTTTATTTTCAGGAAGGTAAACTCTATCAAAGTAGCGCCTTCCTCAACCATCGAATCTTATTGTGAGTAATGTATGTCTTTATTAAACGAAGTAGCACAAAAATATATACAGCAACTTGGTGAACGTTTTGATTTATCGAGTTTAAGTGAAGATCACACTCAGCAATTACATGAAGTCTTTGCATTAAGTGATTTTGTTGCTGAATCTTTAATAAAGCAACCAACTCTTATTCCCTGCTTATTTGAAAGTAATTTATTAACTACAGCGGATCGTACTGAACAACTGATAATAGAACTAAAAACTGCTCTGTCAGAGATTGAAAATGAAGGGCAATTACACCAAACATTACGTTTTTTTAGGCGCAAGCATATGGTGGTGATTGCTTGGCGAGAGCTCTTAAACCTAAGTACTTTACAGGAAAGTTTTATCCACATTTCATTATTAGCTGATCAGTTAATTTTACAAAGCTTAAATTGGTTATATCAGTTGCAATGCCAAGAGCAAGGTACGCCAATCGGGGAGTCAGGAGAGCAACAAACCATGTATATTTTTGCCATGGGTAAGTTAGGTGGTAAAGAACTCAACTTCTCTTCTGATATTGACCTTATCTTTTCTTACCCTGAACGCGGCCAAACCGAAGGCGGGAGACGGGTTATTGAAAACTCTGCATTTTTCACTAAATTAGGGCAACGTTTAATTGCAGCATTACACCAAATAACCGTTGATGGTTTCGTATATCGTGTGGATATGCGTTTACGTCCTTTTGGTGAGTCTGGACCATTAGTAACAACCTTTAATTCTATTGAAGACTATTATCAAACTCATGGTCGAGAATGGGAACGCTATGCGATGGTCAAAGCGCGTGTTTTAGGCAAAGAAGGAGCCTATAAGCGAGAGCTTGAAGCGATGCTTAGGCCCTTTGTATTTAGGCGTTATATTGATTTTAGTGCCATTGAATCATTACGAAAAATGAAAGCAATGATCAGTGCTGAAGTTCGTCGTAAAGGTTTAAAAGATAATATAAAATTGGGTATGGGCGGGATCCGCGAAATTGAATTTGTTGCTCAAGCCTTTCAGCTTATTCACGGTGGAAGGGATTTGCAATTGCAATGCAAAGGGTTACAACAAACCTTAAAAGTGATTGCAGAAACAGAGGTATTGCCGGCGGATAGGGTTGCTTGTTTATTAGATTCATATCATTTTTTACGTGCAGTGGAAAATGTATTGCAGCAAATTGGCGATCAGCAAACGCAGACCTTACCGAATAACGAATTAGATAAGCTACGCTTAATTAAAGTCATGAAGTTTGAAGACTGGGAAAGTTTTTATGCACGCTTAAATAAAGTAATGGAAAACGTACATAAGGAGTTCAATTGGGTTATTGGAGAATCTGATGAGCAACAAAATGAACCACAAGAAGAGTTTGTTGAATTGTGGGAGTTGCAGCTTTCTAGTGAAGAAATTGAGCCTATTTTAAGTAAACATATTAAACAAAGCAGCAAGTCCGCTAAGCAGGTTGCAGCATTTTCAAAAATGATTGTCTCTTTAAAAGAAGATATTAGTCGCCGTCCGATTGGCCCAAGAGGACAAGAGACAATTGATAAATTATTACCAAGAATTATTGCTTTAACTTGTGCCTTTACTCATCCGGACAGTCTTTTTGAACGCATTCATCATTTGATTTTAAATATTATGCGCCGTACTGCTTATTTGGAGTTATTAAATGAAAATGAGGGGGCTCTAAATCAGTTATTGAAATTATGTTCAGCCAGTCCTCGAGTGTCAGCACAGTTGGCACGCCATCCTATCTTACTGGATGAGTTGTTAGACCCTCAAAAACTCTATCATCCAACTGAGTTAAGTAACTATAGAAGCGAGTTACAGCAGTTTATGCTGCGTATTCCTGAAGAGGATATGGAACAGCAAATGGAAGCGTTGCGTCAATTTAAACAGATGCAATTTTTACATATTGCCACCGCTGATATTGCAAAGGGGATTAAATTACCCCAGGTAAGTGATCATCTAACTTGTTTAAGTGAGGCTATTCTTGAGTATGTGGTGCAAATAGCTTGGGCTCAAATCACTGAAAAATTTGGTATACCAAGTAATGTTGCGGACACTGACCGTAAGGGGTTTGCTGTTATTGGTTATGGTAAAATGGGCGGTTTAGAGCTTGGCTATGAGTCAGATCTAGACGTGGTATTTTTACATGATACTAATATATCAGGAGTAACCAACGGCTCTCGTAGTATCGATAATCAGTTATTTTATTTCCGTTTAGCGCAACGTATTATTCACTTATTTAGCTCTCGTACTAATTCTGGCATCTTGTATGAAATAGATATGCGTTTGCGTCCATCTGGCGATTCTGGGGCGCTTGTCGCAGGTATGGCTGGGTTTCATCGCTATTTAAAAGAAAATGCATGGACATGGGAGCATCAAGCCTTGGTCCGCGCTCGCCCAGTGTTTATTGATAGCATTATGCAGCAAGAGTTCACGCAAATACGGGCAGAAATATTAAGTCAAACGCGAGATCAACAGCTGTTAAAAAAAGACGTATCAGAGATGCGTGCTAAAATGCGTGATCATTTGAATCGTGCTGAAAGTCAGGAATTTGATCTTAAGCAGTCTCCTGGGGGGATGGTCGATATTGAGTTTATCGCACAGTATCTGGTGCTAGCTCATGCCAGTGAGTTCCCTGAGCGTTTAACAGAGTGGTCGGATAATTTGCGCATTTTTGCTGCTTGCGAACAGCTTGGGTTATTAACTGAGTTGCAAGCAAAACAATTAATCGATGCCTACTGCCATATTCGAGATGCGGCCCATCGTTTAAGCTTGGGTAAAAAGAAACGTATTACACATATAGATCAATTAGTCGAAGATCGTAATGCTGTCATTGCCGTATGGGAGCAGCTTTTTTTGGACTAAGTCAGTGTTTTTTTTGGATTAAGCTAATATCTTGTTTTAGATTAAATTAGTAGCTGGTTTTTGGCACAGCTAATGTTTTTAAAATAAATCAAGACACAGAGGGATCGGCGAACTAAGAGGGATAAAAATAAAGGCGAGATTGCTTTGTAACGTAACTCGCCTTTATTCGTTTATTTAACCTCAATTCTGGTTAAATCAAGCTTTATTCACAAGTGCTATTAATAGACCGAAGGTTCTCCCTCTGGTCGGGTCTTAAAGCGACGGTGTAACCACATATATTGATCATCACACTCGCTAACCATGCGCTCTATCTGTTGATTAGTATAAGTGGTATCAGCCTTTAAATCCTGGCTTGGAAAGTCACTTAACGCCTCATAAAAAATTAACTCATAGCCCTCTGAACCAGGTAAACGCTTTAAAAATACTGGAATAACAACACTATTTTTAACGCGAGCTAACGTACTTGTGCCAGATACTGTGTTGGCATTCTCTACATCGAAAAAGGGTGCAAATATACTGCTTTTGTGTCGACCATAATCATGGTCGGGCGCGTACCATAATGCCTGTCCAGTTTTTAATACGCGTAACATCGCTTTAAAATCTTTGCGATCTAGCATGGCTTTATGCTCTCGCATACGTCCCCAGTAAAACCAATAATCTAAGACTTCGTTACTATTTTTTCTATACACTGCATAACTTGGGTGAATCAAGCCTAATGCACGTGCGCCCATTTCTAAAGTTAAAAAATGTGCGCCCAAAAAGATAATACCGTTACCTTGTCGCGTAGCTTTTTTTAGATGTTCAATGCCTCGCACAGTTAGTAAACCGCGTACACGCCAACTTGGCCAAAACCAAGCCATTCCCATTTCTAATAAAGCAATACCAGTATTTTCGAAGTTAGTTTTTACTTTCTGATCAACTTGTTCTGGTGTTAGTTCAGGAAAACATAATTCAATATTACGACGTGCAGTATGAAATCGATTTTTAGCAAAAGGGATCGCTAGTCGCCCTAGGTATTTACCAATATTCAATATTGTTGAATAAGGCAATAATGATGATAAAAAGAGAATTAAGATCCCTATCCAAGCTAACCAATATCTTGGGTGAATAAAGCTAGATTTTAATTTGTAAATATCCATAAACTGCTCTCTGCTATCGGGGAGGTATGATTCTAACGAATAATATTAGAAATACCTATTATGTCTTTGCATCTTATTGTGTTGATTAGTCTTTTGTCATTACTTTTGTTGAAGGTTAAGCTTAATAGGCTTTTAGCGAAAAATATTGAAGTATTTTTAGCCATTTGTACTTTTTATAATGATGCCGTTATCATCTGTTGTTAAAGAGTCATTACCTGACAGTGGTTTAATTGCTTCGAAAACACCCTTAAAATATCAACTGTGCCTAGTCTAATTGATATATACTCATTATTAATTTTTGTATATTTATTTGGGTTTACCATGTTGAGAGCAAAGCGTTTCCACTCTTCTGACTTTATTTTTGTGGTACTCATTGTCATCTTAATCACTTCTATTTTTCTGTTCATGTCCAATGATCAAAGCCAAAAACAACAACGTCAATTAGTTGAGCGTGCAGTATACAATAGTTACGTCTCTGCATTAGCTCAAGTGAAGTCTAATGCTAGCTTACTGTATACTTTACAATATCATAATGAAGCGATTTTACCCTTAATAGAAAAGGCAAATAACAATATAAACGCCCCTCAAGTTTTAGCCTCGATTAAGCAAAGCTTGTATGAAAAATTACATCCTTTATTTCGTAGCAGTCTCCAATATTTTGAACATCAACAGGTGTATCTCAGTAATGGTGAATCGTTGTTAACATTGCAAAAATTTACAGAACCAAGTAATAAAAATAACGTCGACAATACAACCTTGAGAAAGGTATTACAAAGTAAAGAGGCGTCATTTGGTTTGTCCTTGAAAAATGGCCGTTATCTATATAGCTACTTTTTTCCTGTTTTTAATCGCAATAATAGTTTCATCGCAGTGGTAGAAATTGCTATGCCATTAACTGCAATGAAACAAATATTAACTGCAACTAGCGAAGTCAAATCGCAATATTTGTTAGCAAAAAGACCACTCTTATCGACCCAACAAAAAGCTAAGTTATATCAAGAAACGGCCTTTTCTGATGCTTTTTATATTGGCATCAACGAAAACAAATCAAACTTTGCATTGGGACAGCTAAGTGCGGCTAATTTGGCGCAATTAAAGCAGAGCTTAAGCCTAGCAGAAGAAACAAAACTAATGCAATTGAAACGCTTTTCAGTCAATACTCGTATTGCAGGACAAGATGGCATTGCTGTTTTTATGCCAGTTCATGATACGCGTGGTTATGCGGTAGGTGGCGTATTCACTTTTTCTCCGATGATGAAGTTGTATATTTCGCAATCTGATCGATATGCGATCACAGTTATTCTATTATTGATGTTGCTATTAACGTTAGCGTATGCCATTAGAAAGTGTATGGCTCTGAGTCGGTTGCAATTACGCTACCAGTGTTTTTTAGATGGTTTACCTTTCCCTATTTTTGTTAAAGGCTTTAATAATGAATATATTGTTGCTAATAAAGCGTTTTATCGTTTCTTTAATCTTACTAGAGCGCAGTTATTAGATAAAAAACAGAGTGCAGCAATTGAACCTGAGGCCTTAACCATGTCTATTGCGGATATTAATCAAGCCGGTGGTTGCATTGAAGTAGAACCCGAGAAATTAAAAGAAAATGATCCTTCAAGTTATAAGATTTTCTATTATGCAAATTCGCAATTGAGTAAAGAAATGATTGGTTATATTGGTTACATTAAAGATATTAGTGACCGTAAATCACTCAATCAATCTTTAAAATCATCCGTATTCGATCAAACGCAATTTATGGATTTATTACCATTAGGCGTGCGTATTTTTAACCTTCAAGGACGCACTACTTTTGTCAATAAAGTGTTGGCACAATTAAGCGGGCATCAAGTGGATGATTTATTAGATACAGACTGTGATGCTCTATTTACGTGTTTGCAATGTAATAAAAGTGTGTGTCCTCTACTAAAAACTAAGAATACAGAGCAAGTGCATCGCATAGAAACTATTAAATATACTGCAACAGGCGAGGCACGAACCTATGAAGTTATTCAGCATCCCTATTATTCAACAGAAAAACAAATTCAAGGGATTATTGAAATCACCCGTGATATTACCGTTGATAAATCTTTATTAGATAAAAATTATGAATTGATGCTAACCGACGAACTAACAGGCTTATTAAACCATCGTGGTATTGTCAGTGCCGGAGAAAATTATTTCCGTTTAAGCCAACGTGCTAACAAACCTTTCTTTGCTCTATATATTGATGTCATTGGCATGACTAAGGCTAATTTAGATCATGGTGAAGCAGAAGGAGATCAATTATTAATATCTTTTGCAAAAATATTGACTGACACCTTTAGAGAAACCGATTTAGTAGCGCGTATTGGTGGCGATGAATTTGTTATTTTAATGACAGATAGTGAATATCATATTACTGATACTGGGTTGTTTCCTCGCTTAGACAATAACGTTAAAAAGTTTAATTCAAGCTCCATTAGAAAAAGTCGTTTAGTGATTGATACCGGAATTGTTGAGTATAAAAAAGAAAATCATACTGATTTACTGTCCTTAATCAATGATGCAGAACAATTGGTATATGAGCATAGTATCAAACGTACTTTAGGTTAGTCCTTGCTTACTTAAGCTGTCTGTGAAAACTTGTTTGGGTACTTTTAATGCTTGGTTATTTGCTAATTGCAAAGGCCAAGCAAGATAATGATCTGGTTGTTTATAACCGATCAGTTGTTGGCCAAGGTAATGTTTAAGTTGCTGACAATCTAGATCAAATTGAGTCGAGTCTGAAAATAATACAAAAAGGGCAATGCGCTGCCCATATTGTTGATCCTTGGTGGGACAAATATAAGCTTGTTTAACACGACTATATTGTAAACATACTCGCTCTATCTCTTCCGGCTGAATATTTTCGCCACCACTAATAAATTGCCTATCTTTACGCCCTATAATGGATAATTGATGTTTGTTCAGAGTTCCTAAGTCACCACTTGCAACCCATTCTTCTGCTGCAATTTTATGTATTGCATTATCTTGGAAATACCCAATAAATCTTGTTTTGCCAGCAATATAGATTTCACCTTTGTGTATCTTTATTTCTCTATATGGCAAAACCTGCAGCTGACTACTGTTCTCTGAGGTGGCAACTTGCGAGGCCATTTCAGTACTGCCGTAACTTAAGTGATAGTGAAACCCGCGTGCGGCTAACGCTGCTAGGTGTGCTTCTGAAAAAGCACTTCCACCTAATAAAACATGTTTGATGCTACATTGCTTGGCGTTAAATAATGAATCTGCCAATAAGCGGATCAATTGCGTTGAAACTAGGGATAAGTGTGTGATCCTGTGTTGCTGTAATAAGGCAACTGTTAATGGAGCCGTTGTTAGATGTATGCATGCACCTGCAATAATGGTTCGTAATACCGTTGCATAACCACCAATATGAAACAGTGGTAACGATAATAAGTTGTGGTCCTGTGGGGCAAGAGGGATCAGCATTTGTGAGCCCTGTGCGCTGAAAAAGTGATTACGATAATTATGGACAATAGCTTTAGGAAAGCCACTGCTACCAGAAGTAAAAATAATATTACAAGCTTGTTCTGGTTCAATCAGTAAAGGTGCGAGCTTTACTGCAGAAGAAGGGATATTTGTTGTAATAGAATATGATGCCTGTTGGTGCAGATTTGATAGCAGTAATTCAAAATCTATCTGTAATTGAGGTAACGAGGCAGATAGGAAATCTGTAGCTTGCGCATTCTCAATCCAACAGTAAGGTGTATTTAATACTGCCAACCTTTGTGCAATCTCAGTAGCGGTAAAACGCGGATTTAGCGGACAAAATAGCCAGCCTGTTCGTACGCATAATAATTGCATTAATAGCAACTCAATGCTGTTACTGGCGACACAAGCAAGTCTGATCATTGACGGTTGAGTGTTTAGGTCAATTTGTGTCAGTAGTTGCTCTTGCAATGCGCATAATAGTTGATCTAACTGCTGATAAGTGATCGACTGTTGATCATATTGTAGTGCAGTCAAGTGACTATGGTAAATAGCATGCCAGCGAACGGGGCAGTGGTTAATTAATAATGCCATATACAAGTTGCCTGAGATGTCATGAACCTTTGTAAGTCTAAATTATCTTTAATAGCATGACTTATTTCAGGTTGGAAGGCGTGTAAGGTGTCTAAGCCTAAGCTGACCTTTAATTGAGTTTGTTGTTGCCATTGCTTTGCTAGATAAGCCAGCTGCTGCAGAGCGATCGGCGATTCAAAACTCGCACTGATGCTAAGACTTAATTGTTGCTGTTGTGCGTGTGTTAATAAAGCTTGAATATGAGCAGGATAGCCAATCAAAGTGGGTTTGATGATCAATGCTTTAATGCAGTTACTGGTAGGCAATGCATGGCATATTAATAAGCTCTCATCTAATGCAATAGAGACCTTAAATTGTGTTGAAATAGATATATTATCCTCAATGGAAAGCGTTGGTTCTTCAATATAATCAATACATTTGCAGTCAATCGTTTTTAGAAAATCGATATATTGAATTGCAGTCCATTGCTGATTGGCATCTAAGCGTAGCTGAACAGTGGGGTTAAGTTCAATAAGGCTTTTTATCACTTTGATATCCTCTGCCACCGATAAACGCGCTACTTTCAATTTTACTGTTGCTGGATAATTTAGCTCTCTATAGCGCTTGATGATCTCGTTTAGGCTACCTTGTAATAAAGGGATGGTAATTAAGGTAATATCTTGCGCTACATTACGTGTTTGTAATGCCCAAGGAATGCGTTGCTGTAAACAAAATAAAGCAAAGCTGACACTCGGTAAAAAAGGCGTTGTCAAATGTGCTTGTTGATGATTTGTTTGTTGTTTGCACATGTCTTGATTGGTTGCAGTTCGTACTTTTAAGGCATTGATTAGTTGTGTTTGACATGCTGCAAGCGTTTCTTGGCTAAAACCAGGCAATGGCGATACTTCACCAATATAATCTTGCCCATGTGGGTTGTGTTCAATTAACCACAGTCCTTCACGGGTGTTTAAATGATGAGCTTTAAAATTGATGGTTTTTTTAAGGGGCAATGAAAAACGGTACAAGCTTAATTTTTTATTTGAAAAATCAAATAGTTGATCAAACTTGTCCATTGTTGTCCTTTTCTAAATTATTTAAGTAAGCCGTTAATTGTCGCGTAAGTCACGTCTCACTTGAGCGTATTCAGTAGTTTTTCAAGCGGTTAGTCATAGACACTATCAACTTTTACTATTCATCACCATGATAAGCAGTGCCGGTGTAATCATCAAAACGAGAATAACGCCCTTGGAACGTTAAGCGTATCTTACCAATTGGCCCGTTACGTTGTTTACCAATGATAATTTCAGCAATGCCTTTGTGCTCACTGTCTTCGTGATAAACTTCATCTCGATAAATAAACATAATTAAATCAGCATCTTGCTCGATCGCACCTGATTCACGTAAGTCTGAGTTAATAGGGCGCTTATCAGCACGTTGCTCAAGACCACGGTTTAACTGAGATAAGGCAATAACCGGGCAACGTAACTCTTTAGCTAATGCTTTTAAAGAGCGTGAAATTTCAGAAATTTCTAAGGTACGGTTTTCACTTAAAGAAGGCACACGCATTAATTGTAAATAATCGACCATGATCATGCTAACCCCTCCGTGGTCACGTGCAATACGACGCGCCCGTGAACGTAATTCCGTTGGTGTTAAACCAGAGCTATCATCAATAAACATTTTACCGCGGTCTAATAAAATAGACATAGTAGAAGATAATGAAGCCCAATCGTTTTCATCTAATTGACCGGTACGAATTTTACCTTGATCTATACGTCCTAAAGAAGCCAACATACGATTCATGATTTGGTCTGAAGGCATCTCCAGTGAGAAAATAATGGTTGGCTTGTCTGCATTTAGGGCCGCATGTTCCGCTAAGTTCATGGCAAAGGTCGTTTTCCCCATTGATGGACGCGCTGCTACAATAATCAAATCGCCGGGTTGGAAGCCCGTGGTCATTTGGTCTAAATCGTTATAACCAGAGGACAATCCGGTAATACCATCGCGAGGGTTTTTACATAAATCATCAATTTTTGCGACTGTTTCTTTGAGGATGTCTTTAATCGCTTGCGGACCTTCATTTTGATTATTTCTAGCCTCTGCAATTTGGAATACTTTGGTTTCTGCAAAATCTAGTAGTTCAGCACTATCACGGCCTTCTGTGTCATAGCCAGCTTCTGCAATATCATTGGCAACACCAATTAGTTCTCTAACAATCGCGCGTTCACGAACAATATCCGCATAGTTATTGATGTTAGCTGCACTTGGTGTGTTCTGTAACAGCTCCGCTAAATAAGCAATGCCACCAATGCCTTCTAATTCCTGTGTATCTTCGAGTTTTTCTGACAGCGTAACGATATCTACGGGAATATCATTACTGCTTAGTTTTTCAATGGTTGAAAAAATAAGGCGATGTGCACGTGTATAAAAATCACGGTCAACAACGCGTTCAGAAACATCTGACCAAGTATCATTGTCTAATAATAAACCGCCAATGACTGCTTGTTCGGCTTCAAAAGAGTGCGGAACCGTTTTGATTGGTGAATGCGTTTTATTTTTTTGTTTAGTAAAAGCAGGTCTATCCGCCATATTAGAATCCTAATGAGTGAAGTAAGTTAAATAAACAGGATTTCAATCCAAATATACGCGGTTAATAATAAACCAATTAATACAGCTGATGAGCCCATATCTTTAGCGCGCCCAGAAAGTTCATGGAATTCACTGCCAATTCTATCTACAACGGCTTCAATGGCTGAATTAATTATTTCAAATATTAATACCAAGATCACTGGTGAAATTAAAAGGATACGTTCTACTTGAGTGACGTCTACTAATAAGGCAATAGGGATTAAAATAAGTGCTAGCAAAACCTCTTGACGAAAAGCAGCCTCATGTTTAAAAGCACTTTTGATGCCTTTTAGTGAATAACCAAAAGCAAGAAATATTCGTTTTATTCCAGTATTTTTTTGCATTAATAAGCAATCTCGTGTGTATTAATTGAAGCGCACACTTTAACAAATCGACATCACTTGGTCATCATTTAGCTGTTGATTGAGAGGAATCATTTGCCAGCGGTCTCAGAATGCTTGTCAACGCCTATACGCACTAGCTTTGTATGTTAAACTAAAGGCAATATAATGGACAATAACAAGGAAAGTATGTGCTAGTTAAAGGCTCCTTTTGGTCTAAAATGATCAGTCGTTTTTGGGTGAAGAGTGTGGTGGTGCCACAAAACCCTGTTACTGAGTTAAAATTAGACCTATCTCGTCCTATTATTTATGTGTTGGAACAAAACAGTGCTAGCGATTTATTAGCATTACAAAAAGCCTGCGTTAAGCAAGCTTTACCCGATCCTTATCAGCCTTTGCAATTGCATGGCATTACACTGCCTGCTGTTATTTATTTACATGATTGGTATTTTTTTAAAAAGAAACCGCTAAAGCAACAGCAGTCTGCTTATTTAGCGCAATACCAACACTTATTATCGTTGCACCAACTGGATGCCAAGCTTGATGTGCAATTAGTACCAGTGACATTTTTCTGGGGAAGAAATCCAGGTAAAAGCAATCCACGAAAAGCTTTTCAGGGACATAATAATGTAAGTAGCTTGCAAAAAGCATGGTCCATTATCACTGCGGGTAGTGATCATTTAATACGTTTTAATGTGCCCATATCTGTTCGATCGTTAGTAGAAAAAAACAAACGCTCAAAACATTTAGCACATAAGCTTGCGCGAGTAGCCTTGCACTATTTTAGTACCCAAAATCGTTCTAGTCGTGGGCCTCAAATCCCTAATCGTAAAGCGATGATCAAACGTGTTATCGCCAGCTCGATGATGCAACAAACCATTCAACAAGAAAGCCAGCAAAGTGGTCGAAGTGAACGACAGGTTACTCAGCAATGCCATGCTTATTTAGAAGAGATTAGTAGTAATTTTTCATATCGATTTTTACGTATTTTCCGATCTATTTTGTCTAAAGTCTGGAATGGTATTTACCAAGGGATCGAAGTTAATCATGCGCAAGCGGTGCGTGATGCAACACAAAGTGGGGCAGAAATTATTTATATGCCTTGTCACCGCAGCCATATGGATTATCTCTTATTATCTTATTTATTATTTGGAGAAGGTTTAGTACCACCACATGTAGCAGCCGGAGTGAATCTTAACTTTTTTCCTGCTGGTGGCATTTTTAGGCGCTCTGGTGCGTTCTTTTTACGCCGTAGTTTTAAAGATGATCCTCTCTATGGCAAAGTATTCAAAGCTTATTTTGCGATGCTATTTAAACAAGGTTATCCGATTGAGTTCTTTACCGAAGGAGGACGCAGCAGAACCGGGCGCTTACTACCCGCTAAAACGGGTTTACTGGCAATGAGTGTACAAACCTTTTTAGATCAGCCTGAACGTAATGTGATGATTGTGCCTGTGTATATTGGTTATGACCATATCATGGAAGTAAGCACTTACATGAAAGAACTGTCTGGGCAGAAAAAACAACAAGAAAGTGCGTGGCAAGTCCTAGGTATTATTAAAAAATTACGTAATTTTGGGCGTGCTTTTGTTAACTTTGGAGAGCCAATTAATCTCAAGCAATATCTCGATCAACATCAGCCTAATTGGCGACATCAAGCCCTTACTGAGCAGCAATTTGCTACGCAAGTTAACCACTTGGGCAATAATGTTATGCAGGGAATAAATCAAGCAACAGCAGTGAATGCCTTACCTTTGTGCGCAGCTATATTATTGGCCAGTACTAATCATCAGCTAGGTAAACATCGTATGCTGGCTTTATTGCAATTACATCAACAGTTATTAGCTAATACGAGTCAGGACTCTAGAATCACTTATCCAACACAACCTCCTGAACTCATTTATCAACAAGCGTTAGCCATGAATAAGTTCTCAGAAACTAATTATGTGGTAAGTTGCGACCAAAAACAAAGTGCACATTTAACTTATTACCGTAATACCATTGTGCATGTATTTGCACTACCTTCATTGGTGAGTTATGGCTTAATTAAATTAAACAATCAAAATAATAAAATTAGTTGTGCCACATTAACCGAGTTAGTAAGTAGTTTATTAGGCTTTATCAATGCAGAATATTTCCTAGCGCCTTCGACAGAAACGCTTAAAGAGCGAGTCACTAGTGTTTTAGTACAATTACAGCTGGGTAAATTTGTTCGTGTTGAAGGTGACATAATAACGCTGAGCGATCTGTCATTTATCCAGACATTAAGCAGGCACTTAAGCGAAACACGATTGCGTTATCACTGTGTATTGAGTTTGTTATTTGCAGATTTTGATCAAAGCGATGAGGCATTATTAGCAGCCAGTAAAAAACGATTATTGGGTAGCAGTATTGAACCGTTTGATGCCAAAGTGATTAATGTTTTTATTCAGCAACTCGATAGAGAAACATTACAACCTAAACAAGTTGAAGAGTTATTAGCTTGTTTATCAATGAAGTAGAAGTGAGTATGCTATAGAGTTGGCTAATTTCGCTCACCAGTGACAAGTTGACTGCACAGCTTACTTATTATCTGGCGCACTAGAATATTGACTGCAGTATTATGACAGCAAATGCTTTATCAAAATGCCTATTTTGTAGTTGATGGTTTTATGGCATGCAAACACAAGGTCTTTTAGTTAACAGTGAATAAACCCTATTTAATTTTACAGCAACCGGTCTTTTTTCAAGAAGAAATTAAAAAAAGCCGATTTTTAACTTTTATCAGTCCAGCTCAAGGTAAGGCTGCTGCGATGCAATACCTTGCCGAAATAAAAACCTTGCATAAAGATGCACGCCATCACTGCTGGGCTTATATCGGTGGCAGCCCTAAAGATAGCGTTAACATGGGGTGTAGTGATGATGGAGAACCCAAAGGTACTGCTGGAAAGCCTATGCTTGCTGTTTTGCAAGGTACAAATGTTGGTGAAATGGTCGCTGTCGTAGTGAGGTATTCGGGTGGCATTAAATTAGGAACGGGTGGTTTAGTACGTGCTTACAGTAATGGTTTGCAGCAATTGTGCCCAACTATGCCTACAATAGAGAAGCGTTTTTTCCAACAATTTAAGTTACAATGTAACTATGCCCAAATGGCAACGGTAGAGCATATATTAGCTTCACATTCAGGAAGAATCATTAAAGTCGATTATCAACAAATGGTAGTGGCATTAATTGAAGTCGATAGCGAACAAATCATTCAATTTAAGCAAAAATTACAATCATCGATGCAGGGACAGATCATTGCGAAACAAATCAATACTTCAACTAATGCTAACTAGTTGGGCTAGCTAGTGGCCATTCGTTCAATTATCAGGATTGTGGCGATGTTGATCGGTCTATTCAGCCTGACCATGTTACCACCTGTTTTTGTTGCCTTCATCTATCAAGATGGTGGCGGTAATGACTTTTTAGCTGCATTTTTTGTGACTTTATTCATCGGTTTTGTTTTTTGGCTGCCGAATCGACGCCACAAAGGTGAATTAAAGGCGCGTGAAGGTTTTTTAATTGTGGTGTTGTTTTGGGCAACACTAGGCAGTGTTGGTGCAATTCCATTTCTAATGAGCTCCAGCGTAGACATGAATCTTGCGACTGCCTTTTTTGAATCTTTTTCCGGGTTAACCACTACCGGTGCAACCACTATTGCTCAGCTAGATGACTTGCCAAAATCAATTTTATTTTATCGACAAATGTTGCAATGGTTTGGTGGCATGGGGATCATTGTATTAGCCGTTGCGGTTTTACCGATGTTAGGTATCGGTGGCATGCAGTTGTATCGAGCAGAAACACCGGGGCCAGTGAAAGATTCAAAGATGACCCCACGTATAGCCGAAACAGCTAAAGCGCTATGGTATGTTTATTTATGCTTAACGGTTGCTTGTATGTTAGCATTTTGGATTGCCGGTATGAGTTTGTTTGATGCACTTGGTCATAGCTTCTCAACCGTGTCGATTGGTGGATTTTCTACTTACGATGCCAGTATGGGGCACTTTGATAGTGAAGTAATTAACATTATCACCGTGGTTTTTTTAATTATCTCGGGCATTAACTACGCGCTGCATTTCACGGTATTCTCTGCTAAAAAACTCAGCTTTGATGTCTATCGACGCGATCCTGAAGTGCGTGCATTTATCTTTATTCAAGTGTTTCTAACTATTATCTGCTTTTGGATGTTAATGGGGCACGATGTTTATAACAGTATAGAAACCACCTTTTCCCATGCACTATTTCAGTCCGTTTCAATTTCAACCACGGCAGGTTTTACGACCACTTCTTTCTCAGATTGGCCTTTGTTGCTGCCTGTTTTACTTATTTTCTCTAGTTTTATCGGAGGATGTGCTGGCTCCACGGGCGGTGGTTTGAAAGTGATTCGTGTATTATTACTTAACTTGCAAGGGCAACGTGAATTAAAGCGGTTAGTGCATCCCAAGGCCGTATATAAAATCAAGTTAGGTGACAAAGCCTTACCGGATCGTGTTGTTGAAGCAGTGTGGGGATTCTTCTCTACCTATGCGTTGGTTTTTATTGTCTGTATGCTGGCATTATTAATGACCGGGATGGACGAACTGAGTGCGTTTTCTTCTGTAGTCGCCATGCTTAATAATCTAGGGCCTGGTTTAGGTGAAGTCGCGGTACATTTTAATGATGTTAGTGATGCTTCAAAATGGGTAATGATTATTGCCATGTTATTCGGTCGATTAGAAGTCTTTACATTATTAGTGTTATTTACACCTGTATTCTGGAAAAATTAAATTATGTCTAATGAAGCTCAACCTAAGCAAACTGAAACTAAGCAGACTGAAACCAAGCAAACTGAAAATTGTGCAGTAAGCAAAACTTTAGTTCTTTATTCCTCTGTCGATGGACAAACATTAAAAATAATTAATCGGATTAAGCAACCCCTTACTGGGGAAGTGATTGTATTGAATATTGATGATAATCCGACCATTGATTTTGCTTTGTACCAAAAAGTCTTAATCGGTGCATCTATTCGTTATGGCAACTTTCGTCCCAATATAATTAAGTTTGTTAATCAGCATAAAACGCAATTAGATACAGTATGTAATGCTTTTTTTGTGGTTTGTTTAACAGCACGTAAGCCAGAAAAAGCGGTGCCGGAAAATAATGCCTATATGAAAAAATTTGATCAACTTTCACAATGGCAACCTCAGTTAAAAGGAGTATTTGCCGGAGCACTGTTGTACTCTCGCTATAATTGGTGGCAAACCCTGTTAATTCAGTTGATTATGAAAATGACTGGCGGTAGTACTAATAAAACACAGGACTTAGAATTAACCGATTGGGAAAAAGTTGATTCTTTTGCTCAGGACTTTGCAGCACGTTAGTTTGTCTGATAAGAAAATTTAGGCTGAAATAATGTCGACGCTGATTTACAATACGAGCCCGTTTCACCGCTTAGATTATCAATAGGTTGCTATATTTTGAGCCAGAGTATCACTAGTACTGCACATGACGTCTTATTTGATGTGTTTGGTTACAAGCAATTTCGAGATGGTCAAGAAACCGTTATTAACGAGTTGATCGCAGGACGTGATGCACTGGTGGTTATGCCTACGGGCGGCGGTAAAAGTTTATGTTTTCAAATTCCTGCATTAGTGAGAGAGGGGATATGCATCGTTATATCACCTTTGATCTCTCTTATGAAAGATCAAGTGGATACCCTACAAGCTTGTGGTGTCGCAGCAGCCTATTTAAATTCTAGTCTCTCCTATCAACAACAAAATGATATTATTAACTCCCTACATCGTGGGCAGCTGAAACTATTATACGTTGCACCTGAGCGTCTTTTACGTCCTGACTTTGTTGCTCGACTACAACACTTGCCTATTAATTTATTTGCCATCGATGAAGCCCATTGTATCTCTTCCTGGGGGCATGATTTCCGTCCTGAATATGCACAATTAGGCAATCTTAAAGAATATTTTCCTAATATTCCTTTAGTGGCTTTAACTGCAACGGCAGATCATGCAACACAGCAAGATATTTTACAGCGCTTACAGCTCAATCAACCTTTAATAGAAATTCGTAGTTTTGATCGCCCTAACATTGAATATTTATTGATTGAAAAATATCGCCCATTATCACAATTATTTAATTATTTAGATCAGCATAAAGACGAAAGCGGAATTATTTATTGCACTAGTCGTAAGCGAACTGAAGAGATTGCACAAAAATTAGCCGCAAAGGGGTTGAATTCTCGTTGTTATCATGCGGGATTACCCTTAGAAGAGCGTCAAACGGTACAAGATTTATTTATTAAAGATGAAGTTGAAATCGTCGTTGCGACCGTGGCTTTTGGTATGGGTATTGATAAACCCAATGTGCGTTTTGTGGTGCATTATGAAATACCTAAGAATATTGAGTCATACTATCAAGAAACAGGACGAGCAGGTCGAGACGGTTTACCTGCGCAAGCGATGTTATTTTATGACCCAGCGGATCCTGCACGTATTCGTAGCTTGTTAGAAAAGAACCCAAATCAAGAGCAACTGCGTATTGAGTTACATAAACTGAATACAATGGTCGCATTCGCGGAAGCACAAACGTGTCGTCGTCGAGTGGTATTAAATTATTTTGGTGAATACAGCCCCAAAGCCTGTGGTAACTGTGATATTTGCTTAGATCCGCCGCAAAGTTATGATGCAACGGTGGATGCGCAAAAAATACTATCCTGTGTTTATCGAACTGGGCAGTATTTTGGGATCACACACGTGGTTGAAGTATTACGTGGTGCACAAACTGCACGTGTCAAAAGCCTTGGCCACGATCAATTATCAACGTTTGGTATTGGTAAAGATAAATCAACCGAACATTGGTTTAGTATTGCTAGGCAATTGATCCATTGTGGATTATTAATGCAAAACTTAACTCGAGGTTCTGCTTTACAATTAACAGAAGCTGCTCGTTCAGTGCTTAAATCAGAGAATAGCTTAATGCTTGCTGTTCCAAGATTGCAGTTAGTGAAAACCACTGCCAAACAAAAGCGACGTAGTGTGTCTGTTAATGCAGATAATAAATTATTCGCTAAATTACGCCATTTACGCAAGCAGATAGCTGATCAAGCAAACTTACCTCCCTATGTTATTTTTAGTGACGTTTCTTTGTCTGAAATGAGTGAATTAATGCCCACCAATGACTCGCAATTTTTATCAATCACAGGTGTTGGCCATATTAAGTTAGATAAGTATGGAGAAGATTTTTTAGCTGAAATTAAGCAATATGTTGATCAGCTATAATCTTCAGTAATATTGCGTTTTTTGCTTTAAGCAACATCATCACCTTATATTCATAAAATATATCTTTGTTTATGTCGCCTTGAATAAGTGAACTATTGCAGTGTTTCCATTAGTACTTTCCAACTCACCTCTGGTTCCGGCATTTTTTCCGAGGGGATCACTAACCAGTTCTGATGCTGTTCTCGCTTTGCAATGCTAAAAGAGAATGGGTAATAATGTGATAAGCCAATGCGTAAATCCGTCACAATCAGCCGACCTTGACTCTCATTAAAGCTCAACAAACCATCACTAAACCACTCTAAGCGTTGTAACTCTGTTGAATTAAAATGCTTGGACAGTGAGCGGCCTGTTGCAAAGGCTTGCCATTCAGTGTTTTGAATATTTAAAACACTGCTGAAGGTTTCATAATAAGTATCATCTTGATAGCTAATAATCCGCCATACAAAGATATTAAAGGGTGTTGGCGAGATAAATATCTGACTATTTTTAACTACCGTATCAACAGTTAACTTTTGTTTTAAATACCAAAATTGTGCCTGTCCTAGTGCTAAGTAAGCGCAACTAATACACAAAACAACGCTATTTATTTTGTACCATTTTAAGGTGTTTTTTTGCAACCATAGCCCTAAAACCGCTATTAATAATGGCAAAGTATAAAGGGGGTCAATAATAAAAATGCTTGACCAAGAGGTAGGTTGTATTGGGATCGGCCACCATAATTGAGTGCCATAACTGGTAAATGCATCTAATAACGGATGTGTAATTAAAGGTAATAATATAGTCAGAAATAATGATTTTTTAGAGGTTTTCCATTGTGGCCTAAAGTACAAAGCAAGCCTATATAAAAACACACTGAAAGCGCTTAATACAATCAAGGAGTGACTGAAACCGCGGTGAAAAGTAAAGTTATCAATAGCAGTTTGATAGCTTATTAACACATCTAAATCAGGCAGTGTACCTAAGATAGCACCCGCTAGCAGTACCTTACGTCCAAAAGGTTTGAAACCAACTGCAGCTGCAACACTTGCCCCTAGGGCTATTTGAGTTAAGGAGTCCATAATTACTCTACACGTTCAATCGTAGAGTCAGTGTAATGTAACTAAGGCTAATAATAAATCAAATTAGGTAGTGTTTAATTTTTGAAAAATCAGTTGAAGTTATTATTTGAATTTAAGTTTAGCTTGTTAGACCCTTAACTCTTGTTAACTTTAAACCTGATCACTAAATTAGAATAGCACCGCTATTATTGTGTATTTCTGCCTAATCATCTGCCAATCGCTAACGATATTTTTGATTCTTTTTTGATCAACATAATAGTAACGGTACTGTTTAATATAAAGTAAATTATCTATGGTTATTTAACCGCATTATTCTTTTTTCACTCTTCTTTGAAGTTTGAATTCAAGTAAAGAGCGTTATTTAAAATCATTTAAACGCTTTAAAATAGCTTCAAATATGTTGGGCTCTATATTTTTTTCAATATCATCCAACTGATTATTTTTAAATAATTCACTTAAAAAAGCACATAAATAAGTTAAAGGAGCATGTGCAAATAGCTTTGGATTCGCTAAGTAATCGTTACCTCTATGGTTCATCCAAGCAGCATTGTCTTGCTGGTCCATAAAATGGTTACGTGAGATAGTAGTATGTAGTTTCTCCAAAAGTTGGGGATAATCAAAATTATCACGTTCAAAGTCGTTGCTGTAAGAAGCAATTAAATTGATAGTCCTTTGCTCAGGTAAAATATTAAGTTGATGTAGATTGCTCATAGTAGACTCCTCTATTCATTGGACATTCAATTATTTTTTATTACTGAAATCACCTATTACGAGCCACTAAACTTGCCGTTCGCTTAATATGTACAAAATAAAGCGCTATATAATAGAAACTAATAAGCAATACGAGGCTAATAACGGTAACTTATATCCACTATTTTTTAGTGGTTATAAAAGTAAGTATAAAGGATATTTATTATAGATTCATGACAATATACTAATAATTTGATTATTATTTTGTGTTTTTTGTGTGATCTGTTACTAATTGTTTTATAGTAAGTTTCTGATATTTAGAATCATCAAATTTTTGATTTATACCGATTGTCTTAAACAGGTGCTCAACATTTAACAAGTAGAATAAAGCACTTAATTACTCTGGTTGGTATTAGGAGTCGATATGCTATTGGAACACATTGAAGTAGTGGGGTTTCGTGGAATTAATCGCTTATCCATTAGTATGCATGAGATGAGTGCATTATTAGGTGAGAATAGCTGGGGTAAATCGAGTTTATTCGAGGCACTCTCTCTGTTTTTATCGGGAGCTAAAAAAAGTTATCGCTTCACGCTAGATGATTTTCATCGGCCACCTATTTCTGACCTACCTATCATTAACCATATTTATCTTATCTTTACCTTTAAAGAGCAATACCCAGAAGAGTCTTTACAACGTCATTTTGCCAGTATTAGCGATGCTTGGGTAACATTACCCGATCGAAATAAATATATTATTTATCAAGTAGACGGCAGTGTGGATAGCAGCGGAGAAGTATTTACAGACAGACACTTTTTAGACCAAGAGGGGCACCGTAAGCACTTCTCTCAAAGTGATTTAAATAATCTGGTGAATGAATTTATATCTTTTGTTCCTGTTTTAAGATTAGGCAGTGAGCAAAACGATAGTCAGCAAGCTTATCGACCAGTTAAACATTTATTAAACAGCCATAGAGCACGCTCTGAAGCGCGTATTAAACGAATATTTCAGCGTATAACAAGTTCGTCACAGCAATTATCCGAAGTAGAATTAAAGAAAGGGTGTGATTCAATTGTGTATCTTTTTGATCACTATCTATGCAAGCGCTATGGTGATTTACCAAACTACCTTAATGATGAAAAGTTAAGGTATGTGGATCACAGCTTTTCCTTTAACGCACTGACGCGTTTTAATGATCTATTAAAGGATGGGCATAAAACAGATCGCGCGATGCTACTACTAGTATTGGGGCAATTCTTAGAGGAGCGAGGAGAGCACTTATTTCGTCGTGGGGCGACACCTATTTTGTTATTAGAAGAGCCTGAAAATAATTTACACCCTGTCAATTTGGCGATCACATGGCGTTTCTTTTCCTTGTTACCCATGCAGAAGTTAGTCAGTACTAATTCTGCGCAGCTATTATCATTTTTTCCGTTAAGTCGGATCCAACGTCTAGTGCGCAAAACGGATATGATCAAAAGTTATACCGTTAATCGTAAGCATTACTCAAATAATGACCTAAGACGTATTGCCTTTCATTTGCGAATGAATCGCCCACAAAGTCTATTCGCACGTGCTTGGTTGTTAGTTGAAGGAGAAACCGAAACTTGGTTGTTAACTGACTTAGCGAGGTTATGTGGTCATCACTTGTTAGTTGAAGGGATTCAGGTTATTGAATTCGCACAATGCGGCTTAAAACCACTGATTAAATTAGCACAGGATTTGAATATTGAATGGCATGTACTAACCGATGGTGATAGTGCAGGGCAAAAATATGCAAGTCGAGTCAAAGAGATGCTAGGCGAGTCGGATTCTATCCATGCTCGTTTAACCGTGTTGCCAGCTCATGATATTGAACATTTATTTTTTGAAAATGGCTTTGAAGAGGTTTACCTAAAAGCCGCAAATTACAGTAAACAAGACTTAGCGAGATTAAATGCCAATAAAGTGATTGAAAAAGCAGTGCACAAATATTCCAAGCCAGGTTTAGGGATTGCTATTGCTGAAGCAGTAGAGTCGCAAGGAGTTGAATTGGTTCCGCTATTACTCAAACGGCTTTTTTCCCGATTGGTAGGCATGGCACGCAGTCAATCGGGTTAATAAAATAGCGTTTTAAAACAGGCTAGTTGCGCAGTTGTGGTGATTCACAGACCACGCAATTGAAGTTAATTGTGTCATTATTATTCTGTTATTGGATCCGCTAGCTGATAAGTTAATGAATGCTTTTTATTACTAATAATTAATGTTTCATCATCAATCATAACATTTGCCCAGCGAGTTAATACTTCACTAACATCCATCTCTACATCATTTTTTAATGGTTCACACATCTTACGTGTATTCCCCATATCGCCAATACGTAATTGATTATTGCTAAATTCAGCCATTCCAAAAAATTGGTTACAACCTAAGTTACCAGAACTTTTGTTATCACTGTCTATATGTAAGGAACTGTTAATAATGGTGGCTAATTGAATGTTATCAACGTGAGTCAACTTCCAATTATGCTGTAGTTGTTCAACGTTTACTTTTTGCGGTTCAATTTGAGTCTCAGAAGAGCAAGCTCCAAGCGCAATGATACTTGCAGTTAGTATCATCATTTTAACGGTTTTCATAATTATGTAATCCAATGGGTATAAATTTTTACGATATAACATCAACTAACCTACTGCAGCGAATGCAGTTTATAACTCGCAGTAGGTGATAATTAAAAATTAACTATTTTTATTACTTTTTATTGCTTCGTTTGACACTTTTAACACCAGTTAGTTTCTTAATTTGTCGCATAATACGTGACAAATGTACTCGGTTAATAACTGTTAATGTCACATTAATCGAATAAATTTGATTAGTGACTGCAGTTGTTTGTAAGTCCACTACATTGGCATTACTCTTAGCAATTACATTAAACATTCTTGCTAAACCTGCTTTATGATTGACCATTTGAATGCTCAAATCACTTGAGTATTCATATTGATTCATAAAGTTCATGTCCCATTCGACAGCAATATACTTATCTAGTTCATTTTCAAACCCAATTACATTATGACAACTTTTAACATGTACAACTAAGCCTTTACCGGAGCTTGTATGAGCAACAATTTGATCGCCTGGTAATGGCTTACAACAGTTGGCATAGGACAGCATAATATCTTCAGCGCCCTTAATCGCACTTTGTCTAATTTGTTGTTTATGATGAGACTCAGTTAACTCGTCCGCATTACCACGTAAACGCCTTGCGATGATAATACTTAACAGTTTTCCGCTGCCGATAGCATGCAATAGATCATTGAAACCATCTAAATGATGATCGGCAATGACTTTATCAATATTTTCTTGTGGAATATCAGTCAAGTTGGTCGCGTTCAGCGCTTGTTTTAATAAGCGTCTGCCCATTGGAATCGTGGTTGATTGTGGTAACTGTTTAAGATAATTACGCACACTATTTCGCGCTCTGTGTGTCGCAGCAAAATTTAACCATTCAGGGCTTGGATTAGGTTTTTTAGCGGTAATAATTTCAATCGTTTGTCCGCTTTCTAATTTCTGGCTTAATGATGAGTACTCATTATCCACTTTTGCACCAATACAGTGATGGCCTATTTTTGTATGTAAGGCATAGGCAAAATCAACGGCTGTGGCTAATGCCGGTAAAACAATAATTTTACCCTGTGGTGTTAATACATGAATATCATTTTTACCTAACTCTTGTTTAATATTTTCTAATAAAACAACGGAGTTAGTATTCTGGTCTTCTTGTTCTGTTAAACCTTGGAACCAATTACGGGTTTGTAATTGAGCTGCTATATTAGAACTTTGTGCACTTTCTTTATAACTCCAATGGGCCGCAATACCATGCTTAGCAACGGCATCCATATCTTCAGTGCGAATTTGGATTTCTATATTCACACCTTCATGCGTAATAAGCGTAGTATGTAATGACTGATAACTATTGGTTTTAGGCAGCGCAATATAATCTTCAAAGTATTCTAATTTAGGCTGGTAAAGGTGGTGTATTTGCCCTAAAACGCGATAACAAGTATCTAAATCTTTAACGATGATACGAAATGCATAAACATCCATTACATCATGGAACTGACAGCCTTTTTTACGCATTTTTTTATACAGACTATAGAGATGTTTTTCTCGTCCAATGACTTGTGCATCAATTGACATTGACTCAAGCTGATCTGAAATTTCATCACAAATACTGGCAATAAAATCTTTGCGATTACCACGTGCTTTGGTGATTGCTTCTTTCAGTACATGATAACGCGCTGAATTTTGTGCTTTAAAGGCTAACTCTTCTAATTCGTTTTTTAAATGATGTAAACCAAGGCGATTAGCGATAGGTGTAAATATTTCAAAGGTTTCCTGCGCAATACGCTGACGTTTATCTAATCGTAGTGAATCTAAGGTGCGCATGTTGTGTACGCGATCCGCGAGTTTTATTAGCATCACTCGGAAATCTTTAGACATCGCGATTAACATCTTTCTGATATTTTCGGCCTGTGCCTGCTCGCGATTTTCAAAATTAAATTTATCTAGCTTAGTAACACCTTCAACCAGTTGTGCAACGTTTGGATTAAATGCATCGGAAAGTTCTTGATGGGTGGTCTCAGTATCTTCTAACACATCGTGCATTAATGCCGCTGAAATAGCTTCATAGTCTAATTTCATCGCCGCAAGTATTTCAGCCACTGCAACGGGGTGAGTAATATAAGGTTCGCCACTTGCTCTTTTCACACCATCATGTGCTGCATATGCATAATGATATGCACGTTCGACAAAGGCACATTGCTCTTCTGTCATATAGGTTTGAATAGACGCTTTTAGTGTTTGAAACATAAATATCACTTTCCTTAATTTTAGTGCTACTTTAGTAGCATAATCTCTGTTTAATGAGTTTCAAAGTGTTTAATGCTATAAAGTAACAAATACCCATTAAATACAAGCAGCCCAAAGTTTTAACTGCTTTATCTCTTGTGGCCATAAGCTTTCATCGGTTGTTTCTAAAATTAATGGTATGTGCTCAAAACGATGATCTTTCATAATAAATTCAAAGCATTCCCAACCAATTTCACCAGCACCTAAGGGCGCGTGGCGGTCAACTCTGCTAGCAAAAGGGACTTTACTGTCATTAATATGCATCGCGCGTAAATATTCAAATCCAACAATATCAGAGTAAGCTTGAAATGTAGCTTCAGTTGCTTGGTGGCCTCGTAAATCATAGCCCGAAGCAAAAGTATGGCAAGTATCTATACATACACCAACACGTTGTTTATCTTCTACTTGCTCAATAATCGTTGCAAGTTGCTCGAAACGATATCCTAAGTTTGTACCTTGCCCTGCAGTATTTTCAATCACGGCTGAGACAGAGGTCGTTTGTTGTAAAGCAATATTAATCGATTCTGCAATACGTTTTAAACAATCTTCTGGGGTCGTCTTTTTAAGATGACTGCCAGGATGAAAGTTTAATAGCGTTAATCCTAATTGTTCGCAGCGTTGCATTTCGTCTAAGAAAGCCGCTCTAGATTTTTGCAAAGCTTCCGCTTCTGGATGACCTAAATTAATAAGGTATGAGTCATGGGGTAATATATTATCGCTATTAATGTTATAACGCTTGCAAGCCGCTTTGAATTTGCGAATGCTATTTTCATCAAGCGGTTTCGCTTCCCAGCGACGTTGGTTTTTGGTGAATAATGCAAAGGCTGTTGCACCAATATCATGGGCATTTTTTGGGGCGTTAAAAACCCCTCCTGCAGCGCTTACATGCGCACCAATGTACTTCATTAATAATAACCTAAAATTTGAATGGATAACGAGTATATACTTAAACCACACCAAGATACAGAATCACTGTTAGGTGTGCATGTTAGAATAAAACCTATAATAGGGGGCTTTTTATAGGTCGCTATCACTGGTGGGGGCGAATAGATGTCGACTAATAACGTCATTGAAATAGAGGTAATATATGTCTTGTGATGTTTGTACCACAGCACTGATTAAGCAAAAATTAGGTCGTTGTACACAATGTATGTGGATTAATTTTATCTTGTTGGCAGTGACGGGCAGTATTTACTATTGGTTTGATATTAATACACTACAAGCGGTGCAACGTGTTGCTTTTATCATGTTTCTAGGTAGTTTAGGATTATTGATGGTCGCACATTTAAGTGCTTGGAGTTTCTATCGGTGGAAAGGAAGTAAAAAACTTTAATGATAGCAAAGGAGGTAACTATCTTTAACAATCTTGCTATGCCCTGTGTTTCGCTTATGGCGTCGTGGTTGTTGAAGTAAGCAAGTTATTAAGGTAAGTAATTTTAGATAGATAGATAGATAGATAGATAGTTTTAAGGTAAGTAGACACAGCCTAGAACCGCATCTCGTTGTGCGCCAGTTACTGCTTTTAATGGTACCGTCTTTTCTAATATACGCTGCTCAGCCAACCAAGCAAATGCCACTGCTTCTACATACATTGGATCAATTGCTAAAGCTTGTGTTGTTTGTATTTTATGCTCTGGCATTAAGTCTTTTAAACGCTGCATTAATAATGGGTTAAGTGCACCGCCTCCACACACGTAAACATCACATCCTTCACTTTGTTGCTTTATTTGGTCACAAATTGTCACCGCAGTAAATTCTAATAAGGTGTGTTGCACATCTTCTTTACTTATTACTTGCGTGGTTAATTTTTGTTGTAACCAATTTAGGTTAAATTTTTCTCGACCAGTACTTTTCGGGGCGCTTAATGCAAAGTAAGGATCGTTTAATAAAATGTCTAATAAGCGTTGATTAACTTTACCAGTGGCAGCAAACCAAGCGTCTTTATCAAAGGCTTGTTGGTGATGTAAATGGATCCAAGCATCCATCAACATATTACCTGGGCCGGTATCATAGCCAAAAGCATGTTCAGTCCCATTGAGAATACTAATATTAGCAATGCCACCAATGTTAAGGATCACGCGTTGTTGCTTTTCTTGTGCAAATAAAGCCTGATGAAAGGCTGGAACTAACGGCGCTCCTTGACCACCATAGGCCATGTCCATTCTTCTAAAATCAGCTACGCAGGGGATCTGTGTTTTAGCTGCAATTAAATTGCCATCACCAATTTGTTGTGTGAAAGCGTAGTGAGTATCGGGTGAGTGGAAAATAGTTTGTCCATGACTGCCGATGGCTGTGATATTACTGGCTTCTATGTTGTGAATCTTCAACAGCTCAAGCACTGCTTCTGCACAAGCTAAAGCAAATTGATGGTCCACTTCACCTAATGTTTGTAAGGTCACCTTTTTTTCATTGCAGATGGTGAGTAATTGCTCACGTAATGATGGCGCTAGTGCTACCGCGGTGCCGGCAACTTGTTCAAAGTGGCTTCCTTGGCGCTGGCATAAAGCAACGTCGATCGCATCTAAGCTAGTGCCAGACATTAAACCAATATAATAAATCGGTCGTGTTGGCACAGATGTTAGCGGCTTAGATGACACGCGAAAACTGCTGTTGGCGTGCTTTACTGCGTAGGTAAACATCAAAACACATACAGATATTACGGATCAATAATTGCCCAGTTGATAAAACTTGAATTTTTTCAGTATCAATTACCACAAGCTGATCATCGATAAAGGTCTGTAATAAAATGATATCTTCTGCAAAATAGTCTTCAAATTGGATATTAAATTGCTTTTCAATGACACGTTTATTAAGTTTAAAATTACAGATCAATTGTTTGATTACTTCACGACGAATTAAATCATCATTATTGAGTGCAACACCACGCCATTGTGCATGACCTAACTCTTCAACTTGTTGATAATAATCACTAAGCTTCTTCTGGTTTTGCGAGTAACAGTGCCCAATTTGACTGATTGCGGATACACCTAAGCCTAATAAATCAGCGTCTTCTTGAGTGGTATACCCTTGAAAATTTCGATGTAAAACACCTTGTTGCTGCGCGATCGCTAATTCATCATCGGGTTTAGCAAAGTGGTCCATACCAATAAATTGATAACCTGATGTCGTCAAAAACTCAATAGTATGTTGTAGCATGGCCAATTTCTCTGCAGGTTTGGGCATATCCTCTTCATTGATTTTACGCTGCGCGGCAAAAAGGCTTGGCATATGTGCATAATTAAAAATGGATAAACGTGCAGGATCTAGCGCTAAAACTTTTTCTAACGTGAAAGCAAAGGTTTCTTTTGTTTGTAGTGGCAGTCCATAAATCATGTCGAGATTAGTGGATTGAAAGCCTTGTTCTTTGGCGCGAGTTAAAAGTTGCTCAATGAAATCTTCATCTTGCTCACGATTAATCACTTTTTGAACGTCTTTATTAAAATCTTGAACCCCTAAACTAAGGCGATTAAAACCTTCTTTTGCTAAGTGGTCGATAGTACTCAATTCAATTTCACGTGGATCGACTTCAATACTTAATTCTGCTTGTTCTGAGAAAGTAAAATGAGTACGTAATAAGGTCATTAATCGTGTAATTTGTGGCGGTAATAAGAAAGTGGGGGTGCCACCGCCCCAGTGAAGTTGGCTCACTGTACGATTTTTGAAGTAAATGGCTTGGTTAGCTATTTCTTTTTCTAAATAATCTAAGTATTTGTCTGCTTTTTCTTGGTGACGAGTGATCACTTTATTACAACCACAAAAATAGCAAAGCTTATGACAAAAAGGGATATGGATATATAAAGATAAAGGGCGGTTGGGATAGGTATCCGTTGCTTGTATCAAATCCGCATGTTCAAAGCTTTCAGCAAATTCCAATGCTGTTGGGTAGGAAGTATAACGAGGGCCGCTATAATTATACTTTTCAATTAGGGCCTGATCCCAAACAAGCTGCTGCATTTTCAACTCTCTTTATTATTTTGTAGGTTAGAAACGCAATATTAGCACCACTTCAAGCGAGTTATATTGCGTTATATCAGTCCATCTAAAAAAAGCATACTTAAGTTATTGTTATACTATGCTCATTAACTATGCTCATTAACTATGGCTATTAGCTATGCACCTTTATACCGAGAATCTGCTCATCTTTCGGCAAGGTGATTTGCCAGCGTTGAATAGTAACGGCTATAGAATAGTAAACTCAGCTAATTTTGCACTTTCTTTAATGATATCTTCTTCAACTTCTACTTCAAATAATTCGCGTTTAATATCCATTATTTTAATCTCTTTTACTGGATAACTCTTACGCTCATCATGGGTTGGCATATCTTTTACTTTTTCATACATTGCCGTTAAAGCTGGGTAAGTAGCCGCTATATCAATGGGTTTTGAAAGTTGTAATGTTTCTAATAATACCGTTAAACGAATAGCAGCTTCCGATACATTGCATTGCTTTTGTGCGGTCGCTTTAGCGATAAAGCGAATACTTTCAACAATGTTATTGTTTCTATCTTCAATTTTTTGCTGTTTTGTTAATTCTTGTTGCTGCTCAAGTTTCAAAGCCTGTACTTTTTGCATTTTTAATTTATTGAGCAACATGCCAGCATAAAAAGCCAGAGCAAGTACAATCACAACCGCTAAGGTTGCTAATATCATCATCATGTCCATGTAGGGTTTCGCCTATCTAAATTCATCTAAAGCTGAGCTTGCATCTTCAAATTGCTGTAATAAGTCTTCTTCGCCTTGATCATCAATCCAACCTAATTTCTTCATTAGTTCTTGATGGCGCTTCATCTGTTTATCAACCCAAATTTGGTCTTCTTTTGATAAAGTTTGATCCGTTTCCATTTGCTCTAATAAATCATTTAAGCGTTCATTGTTTTCAAGTTCCGAAAGTTCTTTTTCAGGTGACAACTTAGGAACTTCTGGAGCTTGTTGTACCGCGCTTTTAATGACTTTCGCTTTGGGTTGTAATTGAACCTTTGGCTTAACAGTTTCTTGGGCTTGATCATTGCTTGTTAAGGCAATCGGTTTTTTGCTGCCAATACGTTTGTCGTTATTGGCTTGTCGTTGATTTTGTTGCGCGCTTTGCTTTGATTCAACGGCATTACGGTTACCCGCTTTATTACCTTTTAATTTATCTTTGCGTTTTTTATCGCGTGATGCCTGGGCTTGTGATGACGTTTCTTTTCTGCTGCCATCAAATTTAGGTTCAGAGCTACCTGCGCTACGGCTTTTTTTAGTACGAGACATGTTTAGTTACCTTTTTATATCGATCATAATGTATGGCTACGGATAGCGTTTTTCAACATCAATGATAGCGGTGTGATTAGCACCAAAATGGGGGATGTTAGTGTTGCGCAGAATAACAGGTTTATAAAACTTAAAAAAGCATATAAAAAAAGGCATATCTTTAGAGATATGCCTTTTTAGCGATTTAATCAGAAATGATTAATGTAACGCAGAAATATATTCAGATAATAATTCGATATCAGCGTCGCTTAACTTAGCTGAGATATCTTTCATCATACCATTAGGTGCATTATGACGAAGATTACTACGGAATTTTTCAAGTTGAGACTTTAAGTAAGCTGGATGTTGCCCTGAAATTTTAGGGAATTTAGCAAGCTCTAAACCATTACCTCTAGGACCGTGACAAGCAGTACATCCTGGGATGCCGCGATCTAAATCACCACCCATGTAAAACTTCTTCGCTGCTTCTGCCACTTCTGGAGAAACGGTTTCAGGCGTCATTGTTTGAGAAGCAAAATAGGCTGCTAAATCTTCCATATCCTGTTCTGAAAGTCCCGCTACCATACCCGCCATGATAGGATCTTGACGATCACCACTTTTAAACTCTTGTAATTGTTTTACAAGATAAGAGGCATGTTGTCCTGCTATTTTCGGATATAGATTTGATGGACTATTACCGTCAGCGCCGTGACAAGCTACACACGTCGTTGATTTAGTTTTCCCTGCTTCTATATCGCCTTGTGCTTGAGCTACATTAATAAAACTCAATACTGCGATGACTGCTACTAATAATTTATTCATAACTATCCAATCTAATTCTTAAAGTTGTTATTTTAGGCGTGCTACAATGTGCGCAAATAAAGCTTGTGTAGTTTACACAAGTTTTCAGTAAAGTAACAATTTTGCTACACAAACATATGAGGCATATCGTGGAATTTCCAAAAATACATTTTCAAAAGGCACATTTTTTAATTAGTGCACCTGATATTCGCCATTTAGATAAGCATTTACCGGTGGAAAGTGGTATCGAGGTCGCGTTTGCTGGTCGTTCTAATGCAGGTAAATCTAGTGCATTAAATCGCCTTACTCGTCAAAAAAGTTTAGCAAGAACAAGTAAAACACCTGGTCGTACGCAATTAATCAACGTATTTGAAATCGAAGAAGGCAAAAGACTGATTGATTTACCGGGTTATGGTTTTGCAAAAGTACCGTTAGCAATGAAGCTAAAATGGCAAAAATCGTTGGGTGAGTACTTGCAAGAAAGAGAGTCACTAAAAGGATTAGTGGTATTGATGGATATCCGCCACCCTTTCAAAGATTTAGATCAACAGTTAATATTTTGGGCTATTGATGCCAATATTCCGGTGTTAGCGTTGCTCACTAAAGCAGATAAATTAAAACAGGGCGCGCGTAAAACCACGTTGTTAAAAATGCGTGAAGAAGCAGAAAACTTTGAAGGTGATGTACAGGTTGAATTGTTCTCATCTTTGAAAGGGTTAGGTGTTGATGTATTAGAGCGTAAAATAGCGCAATGGTATGGTGAACATGATTTACTAACGGCAGCAGCGGAAGAAAATGAAGTAAATACCGAGCTTGATGCAGAACAGCCAATGACTATAGCTGAGTAAAACTTGATATAGCCGAGTAAAGCCGAAAACTGCCGAAAGATTAACTTCGGCAGTTTTTATGTTATTTATCGGCGTTTTTATATAGCGCTAAACGACTAAGAATTCATACATGCTCGATAAGGTATTCTCATCACAAAGTGCGCGCCGGGCGACGAGGGTATGTATTCAATCTCACCTTTAAACAATTGAGTCACAATATTATAAACAATATGAGTGCCTAAACCACTTCCTCCGGATCCTTTCTTAGTGGTTACAAAAGGGTCAAAAATACGTTCACTCATGTCTTCTGGAATGCCTCTACCCGTATCTCGATAATCGATTACAAGCGTTGTTCCTTGCAATTCAATATCAATAAAAATCTGACGTTCTGCATCCCATTGCTGAAACCCATGGATTAGAGAGTTAATGATTAAATTGGAATAAATCTGCACAAAGCTTCCGGGGAAACTATAAATAGCAAGATTCTCAGGGCAGTTGATGGTGATGGTGGTTTGGCTTTGTTTTATTTTATACTTTAACGAGGTAACGACCTGCTCAATATTTTCTTTTAATTTAAAGGTATAACAAGCCTCTGAAGATTGATCCACAGCAACTTGTTTAAAACTATTAATCAAATCCGCAGCACGCTTTAAATTACTGTGTAATAACCGACCCGATTCTGAAAAACGCTCGATCAAACCGTGTAAATAAAGGTCTGAAAGTTGACCATCTTCGAGTTTGTTTTTTAAACCAGCAATCTCTTCCTTTAGCGCTGTTGCTGTGGTGACGCTAACCCCAATTGGGGTATTAATTTCATGGGTGACACCGGCAACCAAACTACCTAAAGAAGCCATTTTTTCAGATTCTACTAAGGTCTGTCGAGTTCGTTTCAGTTGTTCAACGGTTTGGATCATTTGACTATTACTGGCGGTTAAAGCCGCTGTTCGTTTAGTGACCTTTTCTTCAAGCTGGTCATTAAGTAACAACATCTCTTGCTCTACTTGTTTTTGTGGGGTGATATCGTGGCCAAATCCAATCAAATATTTAATATCCATGCCTTCATAAAAAGCGGAAAAGGTCCATAACAGTGTATTAACTTCTCCCATCTGATCGTGCATCTCAATTTCAATGCCCTGTAACGGTTCGTTCTCTGCGAGTTTGTCTAGTAACTCTTGTTTACGGCTTTCTGATACAAAAATATCTAACCAATTCTTTTGATTTAATTCTTCCTGTGAATAGCCCGTCAGAATAACAGCAGCAGGGTTTATAGTGGATATTTTAAAGTTAGCATCTAGACAACAAATAATAGTACTCGATGAGTTGATGATGGTGGCAGAGAAGTCTCGTTCTTGCTGCAGTTCTTTAATTGCTATTTCTTTGTCAGTGAGTTCCGCCACAATACGTTTTTTCATTTTATTAAGTAAATAAACAAGTTCATCTAGTTCATCACTTTTTGACGACATATAACGGTCACGTCCATCTAACCTTAAATCTCTATTACTTGCGCTGAGTTTAATGTTACGAGTATAAACAGCGATTTTATTAATATGGCGGATAACCATGTAATAGATAATCATTAAGATACAAATGGATACCACCATGGTTTTAATGGTTTGCCCAACTAGGATCAGTAACGATTTTTCGATTAAATTATCGTAAACTTGGTCTAAAGAAGCAGCTACAAACAAGGTTCCAACGAGTTGTCCTTGATGTATTAGCTCAAACTTTTTACTAATATCGTAATGCTCTTGGCTAGTGCCCTGATGTGAAATCGCTACTTCGGTATTACCAACGACTTCCTGTACTTTTATGTATTGTATATAAGGCAAGTTCATAATGCCTTTACTCTGAATATCTATTTGTTCTTTATCAAAATTCCATAAGCTAACCGCGAGCGGCTGAATAAAACTTGATTTGACCTGTTCAATACTCTCTTCTATTTTTTCTCTATCTTGTTGATAGTCTAATAATAATTGCAACAAGGTAATAATAATGGCTAAGGCGCTACTACAAATTAAAATATAAGAAAGTAGACGTATCGATAAGCTGCTTTTTATTTTAAGAGGAGGTTGCTCTGCGATAGAAGTTATTTTATTTAGAGGCATTAATGTCAATCCATTACTTAAATGTATGTCGATAAATCGACGATATTAGCTATATCTTTATCGCCATCTGGCAGTGTCTACGTACTGTGAGTGGTTCAATTTACTGTTGAGGGTAAAAAAATATCAGTGAGTCTGAATTCAATACCTTGAATTTTATCATTTGCAACCGCATATTATCAGTTCCTTCTCAGATAAGATGAATGCTATGACTATAACAAAAGACTCGAGCTTAACAAAAACCGATGGCCTTCCTTTTTTCAGTCAGTTGAAGATTGATGAAATCGAACCCACTGTCAAACAAACGATTGCAGATAATAAAGCATTAATCGAACAAAAGTTAGCAGAATTAGATACTTATACTTGGGACAATTTTGTAGCAGTATTAGATGAAGCAGATGATCATCTTGGTAAGCTATGGTCACCAGTGTCACATATGAATGCAGTGGTTAGTAATGACGAATTACGTGCTGCACATGATGCATGTATCGGCCTATTTTCAGAGTACGGTACCTTTGTGGGTCAACACCAAGGTTTGTACGAAGCGTACCTAAGCATAGCTGAAAGTGCGGAGTTTGCTGAATTAAAAGATGAACAGAAAAAAGTCATTGAAAATGAACTGCGAGATTTCAAATTAGCAGGTATTGCATTAAGTGATGATAAAAAACAACGTTACGGTGAAATTAAGCAACAACTATCACAATTACAATCTTCTTTTAGTAACAATGTAATGGATGCAACGATTGCCTGGAGCAAGTTAGTTACTGATGAAGAGATATTAGCAGGCCTACCTAAAACGGCGATAGCAGCAGCAAAACAAGCCGCACAAGAAAAAGAGTTAGAAGGGTATTTATTTACACTCGACTTCCCAAGCTATTTAGCGGTGATGTCATACGCAGAAAATCGTGAATTGCGTAAAGAAGTGTATACCGCTTTCGCTACACGCGCATCGGACCAAGGGCCTAATGCCAATGAATTTGATAATAGTGATAATATTGAACAGATATTAGCGCTCCGCCATGAACTGGCTCAATTGTTAGATTTTAATGATTTTGGCGAATACAGCTTAGCGACAAAAATGGCTGAAAAACCAACACAAGTGATCAACTTCTTAACAGAGTTAGCAGATAAGTCGATACTGCAAGCAAAACAAGAACGTGATCAAGTACTTGCTTTCGCAAAAGAAAAAGATGGCTTAGATAACTTAGCATCATGGGATTTAAGTTATTATGCTGAATTATTAAAGCAACAACGCTACAACATATCCGATGAACAATTACGTCCTTACTTCCCTGAGAGTAAAGTCGTGTCTGGGTTATTTGATGTTGTACATCGCCTGTTTGATTTAAATATCAAAGAGTTTAAAGATGTTGATACTTGGCATAAAGATGCGCGTTTCTTTAAAATATTTAATCGTCAAAAAGAGCATATTGGTAGTTTCTACTTAGATTTATACGCGCGTGCGCACAAGCGTGGCGGTGCTTGGATGCAAGATTGCCGTGGGCGTCGTCGTAAAGTGGATGGTAGTTTGCAATTACCCGTTGCTTATTTAACGTGTAACTTTAATAAACCGGTGGGCGATCAAGAAGCTTTGTTTACACATAATGAAGTTGTGACCTTATTCCATGAGTTTGGCCATGGTCTTCATCATATGCTAACTAAAGTTGAATCATCGGGTGTCTCAGGTATCAGCGGTGTACCGTGGGATGCGGTAGAGCTGCCAAGTCAATTCTTGGAAAACTGGTGTTGGGAACCTGAAGCATTAGCATTAATTTCTGGCCATGTTGATACGGGTGATACATTACCTGCTGATCTATTGAAAAAAATGTTAGAAGCAAAAAATTACAACAGTGCACTACAAATGGTACGCCAGCTTGAGTTTTCATTGTTTGATTTCATTTTGCATCATGATTATAAAGTCGATCAAAAAGGTCAAGTTGAAAAAGTATTAGCAGAGGTACGCGCTAAAGTCGCTGTGATAGAAACGCCTGAATTTAATCGTTTCCAACATAGCTTTAGCCATATTTTTGCGGGTGGTTATGCCGCAGGCTATTACAGTTATAAATGGGCAGAAGTCTTGTCTGCAGATGCCTTTTCTCGTTTTGAAGAAACAGGTATTTTCAATGCAGAAACGGGACGCTCGTTTTTAACTAATATCCTTGAAAAAGGAGGGAGTGAAGCGCCAATGACATTGTTTAAAGCCTTTATGGGCCGAGAACCTTCGATTGATGCATTATTACGCCACTCTGGCATTAAATAAACGCACTAAAATTAAATAGCTTAAGCTACTTAATTTAAATATTAAAAAAGGCTTGAAGTGGAATACTTCAAGCCTTTTTATTGTGTCACATGAACTGTTTTAACAAATGGTAAATACTAGTGTGTAAATTCGTTTACCTAAACTCTACTACCACTCAATCCCTGCTTGTGCTTTTACGCCATCTTTAAATGCATGCTTTTCAGCTAAAATCAGGCTATAAGTATCAACAGCATCTATTAATTCTTGTTTTGGACCACGACCTGTTAATACTACGTTCATATTTTTAGGACGATTTTTTAGTGCATCTAAAGTTGGTTGAATTTCAAGATATTCATACTTAAACATATAAGTAATTTCATCTAATATAACTAAATTATATTGTTCATCAGCCATTAGTTCAGCGGCTTTATCCCAGGCTTTTTTAGCACTATCGATATCTTTTTGTCTGTTTTGAGTTTCCCACGTGAAACCGTCACCCATAGTGAACCAATCCACATTGTCATGGCTATTGAAAAACTTCTCTTCACCGGTGGACATTGCACCTTTTAAAAATTGTACAACCGCAACTTTATGACCATGGCCTAATGAACGCGCTAACATACCAAAAGCAGAGCTACTTTTACCTTTACCAGGACCAGCTAACAGGATACTCACACCACGCTCTTCCTGTGCTGCTGCAATTTTTTGATCTTGTTTTTCTTTTACCGCTTTCATTTTTTTTAAATGCTTTTCTTCTGAAATTTTATCAGCAGCCATGTTTTTTCCTTATTGTTACTAAATAGGTGATGAACATAGGCCTGAATGATTCAGGTCTATGGATGGATTAATATACCCGTTATCATTCAATATGCAAAAATCAGCAAGACGAGAGGTGAACCGGTGCTAGGCATAAAGGCTAAAACGCCGTTGTAGTTATTATTTGAATTTATTTTGGTCGAATCGACTAAAAACTTGATTCAACTATTGTAATCTACAATGTTTTCAATAAATAATGAAGTAAATACACACCTCAGGCAGGTCGATTTCGAATCTCACTAGAAGCCATTTTTTTAATAAGGGCATAATGAAAAAATTATTTATCTCAATACTTGCACTGTTTTGTATCTTATTAGTTAGTACCTATTTTGTTGGTGAAATGGTGCAAACTGAATTTGAGAAGCAGGTGATACAGTCACAAAACAAACAAGCACAAGTGCAGTTGATTAGTTATGAAAAATCATTATTAACAGCACATGCGAAAATTGAAATCAGGATCCCAGTTGAAGGGCAGGGTGTGCAATATATCGTGATTGATTCTGATATTCGTCATTACCCGTATAAAGCGATAGCAAATAGTAAAATTAAGTTATTAGATTCGCACCAAGCTCAAAAATTAACACAATACTTCAAAACTGATCAGTGGTTATACTCGACTGAAGAGCTCAACTTATTAGGCCATGTCACGGGAAAAGTAACATTAGTTGCAGGGGCATTTAGTAATCAACTTGAAAGTTTAAATACCGCACCGTTATTCTTTAACTATCAATATGATTTAAAAGACGATTCTGGTTCCTTCGATATTGATTGGGCTGGATTTAGCGGCGCTATTTATGATGAAAAGTTTGCCACGGATAATATCGCGGTATCAGCGACTTTTTCACAAGTAAAAAACAGCGATTTATTTAACTACCAATACCAGGCTCACCTTGGCCAATTTCATTTCCAGCGAGAAGAGCAACAGTTACAGCTTAAATCGGTACGTTTAGAGGGGCAAAGTGAAATAGGTCAACAGCAACAAACGGTTAATACAGTAAGTGACTGGCGGATAAAGGAGCTTAAAAACGGTACGGAAGTCTTTACTGATAATCATATTAAACTATTGTTATCAGGGCTTAATGTGGCAGCGCTACAAGACTTAAAATCGAGCTTAGAAAGACCGCACCTAATTAAGCAGAAATTGGGACATGTTTTGAGCTTAGGAGGTCAAGTTACTTTACAGACACTACGTTCAAATACGCCTTGGGGTGAGCTAAATGCTGACCTTGACCTTAATATTCAGCGTGGTAAAGGCCTCGCCGAAGTAATGGATAACCCATGGGCTTTAATCGATTACAGCAACGGTGAATTAAATGTGAGTTTACCGGAAAAGCTAGCCGAACAACCCAATGTTGGCGGATTTATACAAATGGGAATGGCTAGTGGTATCTTAAAACAACAGGATCAGCAGTTAACGTTAACATCGAGTTTAGATAGAGGTGAGCTGAAGGTAAATGGGCAAGTTGTGCCAATGTAAAAATTAATGGTACTCAACTAAAGTTTACAAAGCGAGTGGCATGTCACTCGCTTTTTATTTATTCACGCTTTGAGTAAAAACTAACGCAAATAAGGATTACTGACTTTTTCTCTGCCAATGGTTGTGGTTGGACCATGACCAGGAAATACTACTGTTTCTTCAGGTAACGTTAGTAACTTTTGTTTAATGCCAGTGATCAATTGTCCATGGTTGCCACGCGGAAAATCAGTACGGCCAATCGAGCCATTAAATAAAATATCGCCGACAATAATTTGTTTGCTCTGCGCATCAAATAAAGCAACATGGCCAGGTGTATGTCCAGGGACATGCAAAACGTCGAGCTTGATATTACCGACTTCAATCACATCACCTTCTTCTAACCACTGTGTTGGTAAAAAACTGCTGGTGTTAGGGAAAGAGAACATCTTACTTTGTTCTTCAAGCGTCTCTAACCAGAAAGTATCTTCTTTTTCTGGGCCGATAACAGGTACATTCAAACGCTGCATTAATGGCTCGGTACCGCCCACGTGATCTAAGTGACCATGGGTTAAAATGATTTTATCAACGGTGACATTATTATTCTTAACCGCAGCAAGAATACGCTCCACTTCACCACCGGGATCGACGATGGCTGCTTTTTTTGTTGTTTCACAAATCACCAAACTACAATTCTGTTGGTAAGGTGTAACGGGAATAACAACTATTTTCATTTTCTAATCCTTAATAATGCAAAAGGCAACACTCGGTTGCCTTTTTATCAAACTCATTAACGGAGTTTATTTTAAACTTGTGCTAAATGCTGTTTCTTCACTTCAACAGCTTTAGCAAGATGGATATGGTTCATCACATGCACTAATGCTTTTGCAGAAGATTCGATAATATCTGTTGATAAACCAATACCATGGAACTTTTGCTCTTTATAAGAAGCAACAATATCCACTTGCCCTAATGCATCTTTACCCTTACCTTTACTGCTTATTTTGTAAGAGTCCATATTAATGTCTAATCCAGACATACGCATTAAACATTGATAAGTTGCATCAATAGGGCCATTACCTGTTGCCGCTTCGACCACACGCTTATCGTCACCGATTTGCATCACAACAGTGGCCGTTGCTACCAAACCAGAGCCAGATTGTACGTTGATACTAGATAGTTTGTAATACTCTGGCTCATTATCGATTTGGTTAAAGAACATTAACGCTTCTAAATCGTAGTCAAACACTTGTCCTTTTTTATCGGCTAACGCTAAAAAGCTAGTGTATAACTCTTCTAAATCATAATCTGTATCGCGGTAACCTAACTCTTGCATGCGGTGTTGAATAACGTGGCGGCCAGAGCGAGAGGTTAAGTTTAATTTATTAGTTAAAATGCCCACGCTTTCAGGAGTAATAATTTCATAAGTATTCTGTGCTTTTAACACGCCATCTTGGTGGATACCAGAAGAATGAGAAAAGGCATTGGCCCCTACAATTGCTTTATTAGATTGAATCGGCATATTACAAATTTGGCTAACTAATTGGCTAGTGCGTGCAATTTCTACCGGGTTGATATTGGTTGAGTAGCCCATTTTAGCTTTACGTGTATGTAAAATCATCGCCACTTCTTCCAATGAACAGTTACCAGCACGCTCACCGATACCATTCATTGTACACTCAATTTGGCGCGCGCCATTTTCGACAGCAGTGATTGAGTTAGCAACCGACATACCTAAGTCATCGTGACAATGTACAGAAATAACCGCTTGATCAATGTTAGGCACGCGGTCGAATAATGTTTTAATAATACCACCAAACTCACTTGGGTAAGTGTAACCGACGGTATCTGGAATATTAATGGTGCTTGCACCTGCTTTAATCGCCTCTTCAACCATACGGCATAAGTTATCAATTGGTGTACGGCCTGCATCTTCACAGGAGAACTCAACGTCATCGGTAAAGTTACGTGCATACTTAACGGCTTTCACGGCCATCTCTAATACATCATCAAATGAACGCTTTAATTTACTTTCTACATGGATAGTAGAGGTTGAGATAAAGGTGTGAATACGGAAAGCATCAGCAACTTTTAATGCCTGTGCTGCGGCATCAATATCTTTAGGCAGTGCACGAGAAAGGGCACAGACGCGACTATTTTTAATCTCTTTAGCGATGGTTTGAACAGATTCAAAATCACCCGGTGATGAAATAGGAAAACCTACCTCCATGATATCCACCCCTAAACGCTCAAGCGCAAAGGCAATCTGAAGTTTTTCTTTTACTGTAAGGCTTGCACTTAGCGCCTGTTCACCATCGCGTAAAGTGGTATCGAAAATAATTACTTGCTCAGACATAGAAATCCCTCTTATAGATAGTGGTTTATCGTGGCTATAAAAAAACCCGCGCAGTGCACGGGTTTTTAGAGTTTAACTGATATTGATTCAGACACTCATACCCCGTACGCATTAAGCGTCAGCAGTAAATTTGGCAGGAGTGCAGAAAGAAAGGTCATCAATTTACTCGATATATGATAGTTATATGAATAATTACGGTTTTTAAATTGTGCGTCAAGCGCTTATTACCATAACCGAGATAATGACCGCAGTGTTTGTAACGTTTTATTCTCGTTAATAAAGTCGTATTATCGAATATATTGAATAGAGAGGAAAGATAATGAGCGAATTTAAAAAACCATCTCAAGATGAGTTAAAGCAACAACTAAATGACTTGCAATATCAGGTGACACAGCAGGAAGGCACGGAGCCACCTTTTAATAACTTATATTGGGATAATACGGCGGAAGGTATTTATGTTGATATCGTATCTGGCGAACCCTTGTTTAGTTCATTAGATAAATTCGATGCGCATTGTGGGTGGCCGAGTTTTACACAACCTATCGCTGAAATAGAGCTAACGGAGAAAGTAGACAATAAGCTATTTTCACAACGTACAGAAATAAGAAGTGTCGAAGCCGATTCGCATTTAGGTCATGTTTTTGATGACGGCCCAGCACCAACCGGTTTGCGTTACTGTATTAATTCCGCTGCATTACGTTTTATTGAAAAAGAAAAAATGGCAGAACAAGGTTATGCAGATTTATTAAGGTTGTTTACATAATCGAAGAAATAAACAGAATGGATATGAAGTTTGGTGCTGATTTACCTATGGACATGAGTTTTGTAAGTTAATGATTTAAAGCTGAAAGTGGGGTGATCTTTTTAATTAAATCATAAAAAGTAAGTTAATAGACGCCCTTTTATAAAAGATTGGAATATTTAAGTAATGGATTAAAGCCTTAGTTTTTACTGATATTTAAATCGTGGTGTGCGCATGATACATCTAAAGTTCAAAAAATGGCATCAGATTGCTCCCTTCATTAACGATCATTTATGACTAGTTGTTCCAACCTTCTCAATTACTTTCTAAGCTTAAGGGCAGTGAATATGTATTAATGCCAGCAACTCATTATTTTAATTTAAAATAATAAAAAACTACTTTTTATTATTAATCAATCAAAAAATATTTCATTCCATTCAATTTTTTTAACCTCTGATGAAATGCCTCATATTGTTGGTGTAGATCAACTTTCTACTATTCATGATTTGTTGTTTTTTTTATTTTAATCACAATGGAGGCCAACTCAAGTCATGAAAAATATCCAATAAAAATAATTATAATTCCTCCCCCCTAAGGAAAAAGCATGAGAATAAAGCCACTACCGCCACTAAATAGCTTAATTGCATTTGAATCTGCAGCTCGAAATCTAAGTTTTACCCTTGCCGCTGAAGAACTGAATGTCACACAGGGGGCAATAAGTCGACAGGTTAAGCATCTTGAAGAGTATTTAGGTAAGGATATGTTCTTGCGCTCTAGTAGAAAGATAGTCTTAACACCCACAGGGCTTGAGTATTATCAATCTATTAATCAATCACTTCTTGATATTGCTTTAGTCACTGGAAAAGTTAAAAAATGGCAGGGAGAGCAGAAAATCACAGTTGCAACGACTAATACGATGGCATCATTATGGTTGCTGCCAAAAGTCGCTGAATTTCAAAATGAATATGAAAATATAGATCTACGAATTTTAACCTTTGATAATGTTATTGATTTAAAGCGTTTAGATTGTGATATCGCATTATTTTATTGTAAAAATCCACCATCAAATATGGAGGTGTCGACTCTTTTTCCTGAAGAGGTATTCCCCGTTTGTAGTCCTAGTTACTTGAGTAAGATTGGGTATCCAACAAAACCGGAAGAAATTTTGAATAGAACTCTTCTTTATTTGGATGATGGCCAAAAAGACTGGCTTAGTTGGGATGAATGGTTTAGTGGTGTGGATTTACCCAATATAATCCCGAGAAATACAATGAACATTAATAACTACTCATTGTTGTTGCAAGCTGCCATTAATGGACAGGGTATTGCGCTTGCTTGGGGATCTTTGGTTGATGACTATTTACAATCGGGTGCTCTAGTTAGGCCTGTTGAGCATGTTTTATCAACGTCATCGAGTTTTTGTCTGTTAGAGCCTAAAAATAGAGGATTCATACCTAATAGTGTTAAGGCATTCAAAGCTTGGTTACTTAAAGAGTTACCTGAAGAAGTCGGAGAGAAGGGATTATTATAATTATTGAATGCTGCTACTTTAAGCTAAGTAACAGCATATTGATTAAGCGCTAAGGCTTGAATATTGAGATTAACTAGTGACTTCGGTAGTGAATGAAGGTTTCACTGACTCATCAAGTTGATCTGATTCAGGATTCACTGACTGTGGCATTACCGGTCCATCAAGCTTATCCGATTCAGGATGGACATGTTGTGGCAGCATTGCCCAAGGCTTTGGTTCTCTTCGCAAGCTATGAAATAAAGTCAAACTCATCACCGCTATGAAAATAGCAATTGGAAACCCTGCAATGATAGAAGCAGTTTGCATCGCTTTTAAGCCTCCTGCGTATAAAAGAACTGCTGCTATTATTGCAATAATAAATCCCCAAAGAATACGTATTGACCTAGGGGGTTCAGGATCACCTTCCGCATCTAAAGTTGATAATACAAGGGTGCCTGAATCTGCTGAGGTAATGAAATAGGTCGCTAAAAGTAAACATGCTAATACACTGAGGACTTTCCCAAAAATATCACTGCCAATATTGTCAAACAGCGTAAACAAAGCCTTTGTGGTATCCGCTTTACTGGCTTCTAATATGACTCCTCCTGTGAATGCTGGTGGGGCTTCTTGGTTATTTTCTTTAGCCTTAATGACTTGCTCTTGATACAAAATTCGAGCATCCTTTTCAACCTTAAGTGCTGAACCTCCAAAGACAGACATCCATATAAAGGTGATAAGTGTTGGCACAATTAGCGCGCCTCCAATTAACTCTCGAATAGTTCGTCCTTTGGATATTCTTGCTATAAACATGCCAACAAACGGCGCCCAAGTCATCCACCATGGCCAATAATAAGCCGTCCACCAGTTTTGCCATCCCGAGTCATTTTGTGTATCACTCCAGAAACTCATGCCAACAATATTCTGAGCATAGGATCCGGTCGTTTCTAGCAGCGTATTTAATATATATCGAGTAGGGCCTGCATAAAGGACGATAAGAACAAGAATTAAAGAGAGCAGCATATTCCATTCTGACAGACGACGAATACCTTTTCCCACACCAGAAAGTACTGAGGCCACAGCGAGAGTGCAAAGTATGACAATAATTAAAAATTGCGTTGGGAGATTAATGTCGATGCCAAAGGTGAGGTTTAATCCTGTATTTATTTGGATGACTCCCATACCTAATGTTTGCGAAATACCAAAAGCAGTGACAGCGACGGTTAATATATCGACAGTATGGCCAATAGGGCCATAGATCTTGTCTCCAATTAACGGGTATAAAATGGAGCGAAGTGTGAATGGGAGGCCTTTACGATATGAAAAATAGGAAAGCGCTAGCGCAACAATAATAAAAACTGACCAAGGGTGTAGCCCCCAGTGAAAAAAGGTCAACTGCATTGCTTTAGCAGCCGATTCATTAGTAAACCCTTCTGTAAATGGATTACTAGAATAATGCCACATGGGTTCAGCTACGGACCAGAAAATAAGACCAATTCCCATTCCGCCGGAAAAAAGCATTGAGACCCACGAAAGATAACTAAACTCAGGTTTATCGTCATCTTTTCCTAATCTAATGTGCCCATAACGGCTAACCATTAAATAAATAAGAAACCCAACAACCAATGATACTAGCCCAATATAAAACCATTTCATGTTATTTAACAATACCCCTGAAATAGTTTCAAAATATTGACCAGCTTGGTTCGCCAGAATCGCGCAGAAAAGTACAAATCCAATAATGATGATTTTAGACGCTATCGTCACTGTTGGGTTTAGGCCTTTTAGCATTCCATATGTTGCTTTCATATACATACCTCATTATGTGTTCCATACACGGCTTGTTAATTAATTGTTACTGGAGTGTGAACTTAATTATAAGGTGGTTTTGTATCAAGCTATTAATTGTCATCTATGCATGAGTTTTACTAATGAGTTTTAAATTGTTGTTTTACATCACACTTTTGATGTTTCATTAAGATCTTGTGATGATAAAAACTCATGAGTTCCCTTAAAAAAAGTCGTTTGTTTGTTATCGGATTGTTAATAATAATTGGCTCGAATGTAAGCAAAAGCAGCATGTCAATAATGTAATTTAACTTTCCTGTAGAGGTAATAATATGAGCAATGTTAATCAATCCATCATTCCTATTGAAATGATCGAAAAGGTTTTTAATCCAATAACAGAAGCGACGGGTATGCCAAATGATGCCTACACAAACTCTGATTATTTTACCTTTGAGCGTGACCGCTTATTCGGTAATACATGGGCCTGTATTGGTTTTGCTTCTGATTTATTGAAAAATGGTTCTGTAAAGCCAATTGACTTTATGAATTTACCTTTACTAATGATGAAAAGTCGTCAGGGAGAAGTTCAAGTATTTCACAATGTATGTAGCCATCGAGGTATGAAACTTGTACATGAGGCTGGGGAAGTACAGGGAATGATCCGTTGTCCTTATCATTCATGGACTTATGACCTTAATGGCAATCTTAAGGGGACTCCGCATGTTGGGGGCATAGGTAAACATAAAGATGAGCGTTTCAAATGCGAAAAGCATGGATTAAAGCCTCTTCGCTCTGCTATTTGGATGGATATGGTTTTTGTTAATTTATCTGGTGATGCGAAGAGTTTTGAGGAACATATCGCACCGTTGGAGCAACGATGGAAATCTTTTCTTGGTGATGATGGGTTTAGCCTTTTGCGTCGTGTCAATATGGGAGGGAATCTTGAAATTGAAGTTAATTGTAACTGGAAATTAGCAGTAGAAAATTACTGTGAAGCTTACCACCTACCATGGGTTCATCCAAGTTTGAATAGCTACTCGCGATTAGAAGATCATTATAACATTATGTTTGATGAGCGATTTGCAGGTCAGGGTAGCCTAGCATATAACTTGTCAGATACTGCTGGTACACACCTTCCTAAATTTCCTAGCTGGCCACAAGATAAGTTACGCCACGCTGAGTATATCGCTTTATTTCCAAACGTATTGTTAGGTATTCAAGCTGATCATGCGTTTGCGATGATGATTGAGCCTATTAGTGCAGAAAAAAGTGTAGAGCACCTACGCATTTTATACGTCGGCGATGATGCTGTTAAAGATGAGTTTGCCGCTTGCCGTTCAGCAACCGTTGAATCATGGCGTGTGGTCTTTGGTGAAGATATTAGCGCGGTTGAAGGAATGCAATTGGGCCGTCATTCACCTGGTTTTGGTGGGGGAGTATTCTCACCTGAAATGGACGTCCCAACTCATTTCTTCCAAACATGGGTGGCAAAGGAAGTGAAAATTGCGATGGAGCAAAAATAATGGAACATTATCTTAATTATATTGACGGGGAGTGGTGTGATGCTCCTAACTCGCTTGTCGTTATAAACCCCGGCACAGCAGAAGCATACGCGACTATCGCTGAAGCTAACATCCAGGATGCTGACCGTGCAATGACTGCAGCTCGACGTTGCGTTGATGAAGGGGTATTGACTGCAGTTCGGCCTGCACTTAGAACCACTTTAATGCTTAAGGCTGCGGAGTTGATCCGTGAGATAGCTGATGAAGGCGCATTAATTTCCTGTTTAGAAAATGGTAAAACTTTGCTTGATGCCAAAGATGAGTTTCTAGAGGCTGCTCGCTATTTCGAATATTACGCAGGTATGGCAGATAAACTAGAGGGAAAATCTATTCCACTTGGAATAGATTATATAGACTTTACTCAATACGTACCTTTTGGTGTTTCTGTTCAAATCGTTCCTTGGAATTTTCCCGTCTCAATTTGTGCACGCTCTTTAGCACCTGCTTTAGCAGCGGGTAATTCAGTGGTTATTAAGTCACCGGAAGTCTCTCCTTTAGCAATGACTTTATTGATAGAAGCCATTGATAAAGCTGGGTTTCCTAATGGAGCGATTAATTTGCTCTGCGGTCAAGGTTCAGTGGTTGGAGATCATTTGGTTCGACACCAAGAGGTGGATCAAATTGTCTTTACTGGTTCTGTCGCAACAGGGCAGATGATCTTAAAAAACACAGCTAAAAGAGCTACACCATCGGTCATGGAGTTAGGGGGGAAATCAGCTGCTATAGCACTGCAAGATGCAAACCTTGATGTATTGCTTAACAGCGTAAAGGTTGGGATATTTTTTAATGCTGGACAGGTCTGCTCTGCGATGTCTCGTTTGCTAATCCATACGGAACGATATGAAGAAATCAAAGCGGCGCTAGTGAATATGGCTGAAAGTTTAACGATCGGTAAGGGGGAAGATAAAGCAGATATAACGCCATTAATTTCTCTCGAGCAAAAGAATCAAGTGTTAACAATGATTGAACAGGCACGAAAAGACGGGGCGACGATTGTTACTGGAGGTAGCGCCCCAGACTTACCTGGTTATTTTGTTGCACCTACCATTATTGAAGCAACCCCGAGTATGCAAATTTCTCAACAAGAAATTTTTGGTCCGGTATTGGTTATAACGCCTTTTGAAACAGAGCAAGAAGCTATCTCTATCGCTAATGGCACCGATTTTGGACTAGTCTCAGGTGTTTTTGGTGGCAGTTTAAATCAAACACTTCGTATTGCACAGCAGCTTAGGGGAGGGCAAGTATTCATTAATGAATGGTTTGCTGGTGGTGTTGAAACCCCATTCGGTGGTGTTGGGCTCTCTGGTTTTGGGCGAGAGAAAGGACAAGAGGCTATTTATAGTTATGTTCATACTCGTAATATTGCTATCCGATTAGAAATGGATAGCAGTCAGTAGAACTTCGGGGTATTGCTTCTTTTTACTACTAAATAAGCAATGAAACTCTTAATAATATGATGAGGGAAACCATCATCATAAAGTATTTAAGCGCTCTGACACCTTCGTTATTGTGAGGTGTTGGAGTCAATAAGGGAGAAAACTCATGAAAAAGTGGCTCTGTATAATTTGCGGTTTAATTTATGACGAAGCAAAGGGGTGGCCTTCTGATGGTATTGCTCCTGGGACAACTTGGGAAAATGTGCCTGAAGATTGGGTTTGTCCGGATTGTTTAGTAGGTAAAGCTGATTTTGAAATGATAGAAGTTACGGATGAAGAAATAACGGCTATTTCATTGCAAGTCTCTGCAGAAGTACCACTTCAGCAAAAAGACGTTGAAGTGACTAAAGCCTCTTATTTTGATGCTCCAATTATTATTATCGGTAGTGGTCATAGCGGATACCAACTTGCTGCTGCACTTAGAGCGAAGTCCTCAGCAATATCTATTATTGTTTTTACGGCAGGTGATGGTGCCCTTTATAGCAAGCCTGCATTGTCGAATGCATTTTCTATGGGTAAAGATAGTGAGATGCTAAAAAATGAAAGTGCACTGGCTTGGGAGAAAAGATTAAATATTCGAGTTTACCCCAATACAAAGGTTAACCATATTGATCGTGAAAATATGACAGTCAACACCAATATCGGCGATTGTAAATATAGCCGATTAGTGATGGCTACTGGTGCATCTGCGATTGATCTCTCTATCAAAGGGAGTTGTTCAAATCTATTCAGTGTCAATAATTTAGAAGATTACCGAGCCTTTCGTTCTCAATTAGTTGGTAAAAAACGAGTTGCCATTTTAGGAGATGGTTTAATTGGTTGTGAATTTGCAAACGATCTTATTGAAAATGGTTACGAAGTAACGGTTATTGGCCTTGGGAAATGGCCTATGGAACGATTGCTTCCTCAGCAACTAGGCTTGTCACTGCAAGCTGCACTTGCTTCTCTCGGTGTTTCATGGTGCCTGCAGGATAGCATTTCGAAAATTGAGCATAATGCTACATCTGCTTCATCATTGTACTTAGAAAGTGGCAAAATTATTGAAGCTGACATTGTGCTGAGCGCCGTTGGTTTAATACCTAATGTTAACTTAGCTCGTCAGGCTGGGCTTGATATCGGTCGTGGGATTAAAGTGAATCATTATGGTCAAACTAGTGATCAATTTATTTTTTCTTTGGGGGACTGCTGCGAAACAGAAAGTGGATGGTTACCTTATATTTCACCTATTAATCAGATGATACCTGCACTTGCCGAAAGTTTATTAGGGCAACTCACTAAAATAGCTTTAAAACCTGCCCCTATATTAGTGAAAACACCTGTCATCCCTTTATCTATGTTTCCTGTTCATCCCGCGCAGGAAGGAAGCTGGCATATAGAGCTAGAAGGCGATGAGTATAAAGCTGCATTTTATTCACCGAATGGTCAACTCCTTGGTTTTGTGTTGCTTGGTAAGCAAGTTCAGTTACAAAGACAAAATTGGTTAGAGCAGTTATCACTTAATAAATCTACAGTGCTATAAGGAATAAATTATGATTAACCTACCAAATGATGACTCAACATGCGGCTGGTACCACTCATTACCACAAGCAAAATGTAAACCTTATTTAAAAGGAGATCAAGCGGCTGATTATGTTGTATTAGGTGCAGGTTTTGCAGGTCTAGCAATGGCTAGGCGTCTCGCTGAGCATAAGCCGAATGCTCGTATTATTCTCGTTGATGCACAAAAAATCGGACAGGGAGCATCTGGTAGAAATTCAGGGTTTGTGATTGATTTACCTCATAAATTTGCATTAGAGCATCCGGATCCTGAGCATAAACAAAAATTATTGTCATTAAATCGCTCTGCAATTAACCAGTTAGATGGTTTAGTCGGTAAATATAATATCGATTGTCAGTGGTCAGCTACGGGTAAATATCAAGGTGCTGTAGGTGAGCGAGGTGAAGCTTATCTTGATCACTTTGAATACTTAATGAAGGATTTAGGAGAGCCTTACCAGCATGTTAATGGTTCTGAGTTATCTAAAGTATTGGGAACAAATTATTACAACCGTGCTATTTATACGCCTGGTGGTTTCTTAATGCATCCCGCCGCGCTAGTAAGGGGCTTAGGGGATAATCTTCCTGACAATGTAGAGGTTTTTGAAAATTCACCTATTCGCTCACTTAGCAAAGAAAATGGCAATTGGTCACTACAAGCTGAGCATGGGGTTATAAAAACACCACAGTTACTGCTTGGTACCAGCATTTTCACTCGAGAATTTGGGTATTTAAAAAATAGACTGTTACCTGTTATGACTTTTGCTAGCTGGACTAGGCCTTTAACCGATCATGAAATGAGTATTTATAGCGGCAAAATAAACTGGGGGTTAACGCCGGCGGATCATGCAGGAACGACTTTAAGAATGACTAAAGATAGACGAATCATGATCCGTAATACTTACAAGCATGTTCCTAAATATGGTTCTAGCATAAATGAAAGCGCCAAAAAACAAATTAACGCTGAGCATTATCAGGCATTTATTGCTCGTTATCCTGAGTTATGTCATGTCCCTCTTACTCATACTTGGGGCGGTGTTTATGCTATTTCTAGAAATTTCACTAATTTTTTTGGTCAACTAGAAGATGGCGTCTATGCAAGTGCCTGTGATAATGGAGTCGGTGTCGCGTGGGGGACTATCTCAGGTACTCTACTTGCAGATTATGTCGTTGGTGCTTCAACTTCGGCGCTGAATGATATTCAAAAAGTGACTGGCATGCCTAGTTTAAATCCGCCAGAACCATTCTTAGGTCTGGGAGTAAAAGCTCGCATTCAGATGGCAAAATGGCAAAGTAGGAGTGAACGATGAAAGAAGTAAAGCTTGTTGATAGTAAGGAACTAGATTTTAATATCAGAGGAGATATGCCTGGAATGGCTTATGTCGCTCGTGCACTCAGCCCTGAAGTGTCACCGAACATTGGAGTCGGGTTTGCAAGGTGGGAGGGAGCGGAGGTTGTTTGGACAGTACTATATGATGAAGTTATTTTTATTATTGAAGGGTGCCTTGAAGTCACTGCGAATGATAAAGTTCATTTTATCTACCCAGGTCAAATGTTATGGATACCCGAAGGGACTGAGTTAATTTATAGAGGCCATGCTTTGTTCGGCTATGTTGTTCATCCCGGTAATTGGAAAGAAATACACGGGATTAAATAATTAAAATACTTGCTAGATAAGTCGCTAATTGATTTATATGACTACTATATAGTTGCTAGAGACTGCTGACCTTCCAAGTATATTTTTGCAACAATTTCTGGTTTTGTATGCTGGCGGAACTTATATAGAGTGGTTATTTTTTCTTGATAAGTAAAATGTACTGTAAATAGTCGTCAAGCTTTGTCATTTAAGTTAAGGTCAACGGTTTGCGTTACTGTATTAATTCCGCTGTATTACGTTTTATTGAAAAAGAAAAAATGGCAGAACAAGGTTATGCAGATTTATTAAGGTTGTTTGAAGCGTAAATTCTCATTAGGAAGTGCTCTACTCATACATAGTAAGGGTTTGCGACTATTATAGCGCTGATATTGGATACTGAGTTTCTCGGGTAATTCGTCCGCAGAAAAAAGTGTAAACCCTAATCGTTGATAAAATGTTTGTAAATGAGGGTAAGGAAAACAATAAATAGTTTGCACTTGAGAAAGCAGTAATTGGGATATTAAAGTGCTCGCTAAACCTTGCCCCCGTGCTGCTTCATTACAAGCGACACCGGTTAAAAGTAATGCACCTTGTACCTCTTTTAAACGCGCCGCACATAGTATCTCTTGGTTTTTTAATACAAACACTTGTTCACTTTTATTCGCGAGTCCTTTTTTATACACCTGCTTATAAAATTGATTCACTAAAGGAATGTGATGTTTTTGTAATTGGCTGAATTGAAGTGAGCTAAGATCCATCTAAATCCCGAGTGACTTGTTTCAAGTGGTTGATAAGGTAAACTATCTAACCGTGGCCTACTTGAATTTTTTATCAGTGATAAGTAGGGGCGACTATATTAATGCCATAAGGGATTATCATGATTGAAAAAAACAGCTCACTCAAGGCTTTTAACAGCTTTTCAATTGATGCTCATGCGCATCTTCTTTTTCATTTTCGACAGCTTTCGCAATTACCTGAATTATTAGCATTGATCAAAGAGATGCGCGCTAATGATAAGCCTATTTTAGTATTAGGTGGGGGGAGTAATACTTTATTCTGTGACGATTTCAGCGGTTTAGTGATTAAAGTTGAATTAATGGGCGTGGCTCATAGTGCAGATCAAACTCATCATTTGCTCACCGTGAGTGCAGGTGAAGATTGGCATCAACTGGTTGAAAGCACCATCGAACAAGGTATTTATGGCTTAGAAAACCTAGCATTAATACCGGGAGTCGTAGGCGCAGCGCCAGTACAAAATATTGGCGCCTACGGTGTCGAGCTTAAAGATTTCTGTGTCAGTGTTGATTATATTGACCTTATCGACGGCAGTCTCAATACACTTTCCAATGAACAATGTTTATTCACCTATCGCGATAGTATTTTCAAGGGGTCTTTAAAAGATCGCGCTTTAATTACATCAGTGTCTTTAAAATTACCTAAGCAATGGCAAGCACATTGTCGTTATGGTCTGTTGCAAGGGCTCAATGAGACTGAAGAGTCGGTGAGTGCAAAGCAAATATTTGATAGTGTCTGTCGTATTCGCAGCGAAAAATTACCTGATCCTAAAATATTAGGCAATGCCGGTAGCTTCTTTAAAAACCCTATTGTCAGCGAACACTTAAGCCAACAGCTTTTATCCCATCATTCGGATATGCCACATTACCCACAGCCCGATGGTAATGTTAAATTAGCAGCAGGTTGGTTAATAGACCAATGTGGTTTAAAAGGTAAAAAAGTAGGTGGCGCTGCAGTGCATCTACAGCAGGCCTTAGTGCTTATCAATGATAATGGAAAAGCAACGGCAGAGGATGTGATTGAATTAGCATGGTTTGTTAGAGAGCAAGTATTACAAAAATTTGCTGTGCTATTAGAGCATGAGGTGCGCTTCATTGACGCTGTTGGTGAAACATCGCTACAACAGGTGATCCAAAATGTCTGAATTAAACGAGCAAGGTAACAAGTTATTAACGCTATTAGCCGACGGTGAGTTTCATTCTGGTGAAAAAATTGGTGAGTTATTAGGAGTATCAAGAACCTCGGTTAATAACTATATCAAAGCCTTGCAAGAGATTGGCTTAGATATTTATAAAATCACTGGAAAAGGTTATTGCAGTGCCACACCCTTAGCATTATTGGACCAACAAGCGATTAAGCTTGTGAGTGGTGCAGAACATGTACATGTAGAACAAATTCTGGAATCAACCAATCAATACCTATTAGATAAAATTCCCTCGCTTGATAACGGCCAAACCTGTATCGCAGAATATCAAACCGCTGGACGTGGGCGACGAGGACGAGAGTGGATCTCTCCATTTGCTTCGCACCTCTACTTCTCAATGTATTGGCGATTAGATGCAGGTATAGAAAAAGCCTCCGGTTTAAGTTTACTGGTTGGCATCGCCACCGTTAATGCATTGGAAAAGCTAGGAATTCAAGGCGTAGGGTTAAAGTGGCCTAATGATCTTTATTATCAAGGTAAAAAGCTTGCGGGTATCTTAATCGAACTCAATGCACAGGCCTCAGATGTTTGCCATACCGTGATTGGTATTGGTATTAATGTGAGAATGCCAGCAGCACAAGGTAAATTGATTGATCAGCCTTGGATTGATTTAAATAGCATCAGTACACAACCTGTTGATCGTAATAAACTATCAGGGCTATTGATTAAAGAATTGCATACGCTATTGGATGCCTATGAAGAAACAGGACTGGCTCCATTTTTAGCGCGTTGGTTTGAATTGGACTGCTTTATTAATCAACAGGTGAATTTACTGGTGGCTGATAAGGTGCAAAAAGGCATTTGCAGAGGTATTAATGATCAAGGTGCCCTGTTATTGGAAATAGATGAACAAGTGAAAGCGTATATTGGTGGAGAAATTTCGTTACGTTTGGCGAATAATTAGGCTAAATGTGAAAAATTGATTTGTTTTTAAGCAAACAATCAAAAAACTCCAATTTTTTACTAAGAAACACTTGCAAGGTGTGCTCAAGTTCTTTAATATTCGCGGCACTTAGACAGCGCCGACTTAGCTCAGTAGGTAGAGCAACTGACTTGTAATCAGTAGGTCACCAGTTCGACTCCGGTAGTCGGCACCATCTAAGTACTGGAGGGGTTCCCGAGTGGCCAAAGGGAACAGATTGTAAATCTGTCGCGAAAGCTTCGGTGGTTCGAATCCACCTCCCTCCACCATATTTTTATCTCACTTGTCACAGTGAGTCAGTAAATAACAATGCACAGCATTGTTTTTTGCTTGGTAGCTTTTGCTACTAGATGCAGTTTGCGGGCATCGTATAATGGCTATTACTCCAGCCTTCCAAGCTGATAATGCGGGTTCGATTCCCGCTGCCCGCTCCAACTTTCTTTATAGAAAGCAACTTTAAAACCAAGCACTTGTGCTTGGTTTTTTTGTTTCTGCTTTCTTAAAAATATTCGGTGGCCATTTGGTGCCAAAGTCTATTTTTAAATGGTGCCGATAGTAATACATTTCTCGTTTCTATTCCTCTGATTTTACTTTTTACTTTGAAGCTCTTAAAGTTCAGCAAGCTCAGTTTCTAAATATTAATACTACATTTGTACAACACTTAACTCCACCTGCGTAACTATTTGGGTATTGTCATTTAATAACTACCTTATCTCTTTAGCGATTATTAAAAGGGCAGGGAGTCATACCGTTGAAAATTTTGACAGGTAAATTGGCAAGCTACTCTGCTGTGATTAATAACTTATTTCGACCTGGGCGCCATTTAATGCAAGCGATACATTATCGTCTTTTCCGCGATCGTTCCTTTGTCGAATGGGATAGGGTGAGTGGTGTCCAAAATTTAGATTGAGGGTTATTTTATTGCTTTTAATCATCCCACTTGGATAAGTTGACAGTATCCTATTTATTGTCGAGATTAAAATTCTTGATACAAAACTCTAAAAAAGCTTCACACCTTTTTGGTAATTTAACGCCTAAAACCTTAGAAATAACTAACGAAATTGGTGTTGCATAATCAGATAATGGAATGCTAATTAATTCAGAACCATCGAAGCAAGTATTTGATTTTACATGTGCATTCATCAAAGCGTATCCTTCGCCATTAGCCACTAGACTTCGGAGCATTTCTATACTCTTAGTGCGGTGTTTAATGAAAGGATTTTTATCATATTGCTCAAATAATGATTGAAAATATTTATTTGAATGAGGTAAATCTAATAAAACCAAAGGTTCATCTTGTAAGGCCATTAAATTAATTTTTTTTCTATTCGCCAGTGGGTGTTTAACTGATAACAACACATGTGGGCTAATTTTCGCAAGCTTCGTTGATTCAATTTGACAGTTGTTATTTAAGTCATACATTAAGGCCATTTCTATTTTGCCAGTAACCAGTGCTTCATTTAGCTCTTCAATGTCCCCTTCAAATAATTTGAAATTAACCTCTGGGTAGAGTTTAGTAAATCCTTGAATTAACTTAGGGGCATAAATTGGGCCTAAGCTCGCGTAGCAGCCAATATTTATTGTGCCTGAAATTAAGGTGCTATGTTGAATCATGTAACCATTAATTTCCTCTGCATGCGATAACAAAGTACGACAATAAGAGACCATCTCTTTACCTGCCGGCGTTAAAGAAACACCTTTAGCATGATGTCTAATTAGCAATTGCGTATTTAACGTTTCTTCGAGTTGCGAAATTGCATTTGATATCGCAGGCTGCGATATATATAGCTTCTCACTTGCTTCTGTGACGTTGCCAGACTCGGCTACAGCAACAAAATATTTGAGTTGTTTTAAGGTGTAATTAATCATATTTAAAATCTACCAGTAAAGAAAATTTATGTCTATCAGCTCTAGCATAATTTATTTTTATATAGAAAAACGGATTAACTTCTTAAGTGAGAAAAAATATTTGCATAAATTTTATTTATGCATTTTTTAATAAAATTATATTTTACGTATACAGTTATATGCTTCATAAATGCAAGATAATTTAAATCAACACGCGGTAGGTATAAAGGAATTTGATAGCTATAGCTATCAAATACTTTCCTAAATATGGCGTTAAAGGTCTCTGGAAACTGATGTTTAATCATACTATGCATGACATAGATATTGGACGTGATTTATCAATTAATGTCTTTGGTAAATAAATAGAAATAAAACTAGTTAGATGAAATTTTCTTAATACTAACAATTGGTAATTGTAAGTGGCTATTAGCTACAACGGTTAGTTTAGTCAGTTCGGAAGGTGTAATGGTTATTTTCTATATAGTTCTACTTGGCTTTCAAAGCCTATAGGCATTATCTATCTATTAACTATTATTTTTAAACGTCATTATGTTGTAAATTTTGTAAGGATTTGATTGATGTCAAAAAAACAGATTAGTAAAGTTCAAAGTATAGATGCGCCTAAAGAACGAATAGAAAAAGATCTTTTGGGTGAAAGAAGCTTACCGAAAGAAGTTTATTATGGAGTACAAACTTTACGCGCAATGGAAAATTTTAATATTACCTCTATATGTGTTGGTGACTTCCCTAATCTAGTGAAGGCCTTAGGAATGGTGAAGAAGGCCTGCGCTATCGCTAATGCTAAATTGAATTTACTTGAAAATGAAAAAGCAGAGGCTATAACGAAAGCATGCGACGAAGTTATTAGTGGTAAGTTTAATAATCAATTTGTAGTCGATATGATACAAGGCGGAGCTGGTACTTCAACCAATATGAATGCTAATGAAGTGATAGCAAATAGAGCGTTAGAAATTCTTGGGCATGAAAAGGGCCGCTATGAAATAATTAGTCCAAATAACCACGTCAATTTGTCACAATCTACTAATGATGTTTATCCAACAGCCCTACGTTTAGCTTTAATCATGTCGACACCTGAACTTTACGAGTCAATAGCATCACTCGGTTATCAGTGTAAGCAAAAAGCCGTAGAGTTTAGTCGTGTGATTAAAATGGGTCGAACCCAATTACAAGATGCTGTACCTATGACTTTAGGTCAAGAATTTGAAGCTTACTACGCTACTCTGAAAGAAGATTTGGATATGTTAAAGGCTGTTTCGAATAATTTTAAAGAAATTAATTTAGGTGCTACTGCTATAGGTACAGGAATTAATACTGACCCTGAGTATTCAAGTTTAGTAATTGAAGAATTATGTTGGATTTCAGATATACATTTCGTTAGAGCAACTAACTTGATTGAAGCTACAAGTGATATGGGAGCATTTGTTACCCTCTCAAGTATGCTAAAAAGAACAGCAATAAAAGTTTCAAAAATTTGTAATGATCTGCGTTTGATGAGCAGTGGTCCAAGAGCTGGCTTGAATGAGATTAATTTGCCTGCTATGCAACCTGGTTCATCAATTATGCCAGGCAAAGTAAACCCTGTTATCCCAGAAGTTGTAAATCAAGTTGCTTATCAAGTTATAGGCAATGACCTTGCTATAACGATGGCTGCAGAAGCTGGGCAACTTCAATTAAACGTTATGGAACCCGTTATTGCTTTTAATTTATTAAGATCAATAAAATTTTTAAGCAATGCATTTAATACACTTGCAATACGATGTATTTCAGGTATTACCGCTAATGAAGAGCATTGCAAATCAATGGTTTACAATAGTATTGGTATTGTTACAGCCATCAATCCCTATTTGGGATATGAAGAGTCAACTCGGATTGCGAAAGAGGCGTTGGCAACAGGGGAGAATATTATCAATTTGATTAAACGAGACGGCTTATTAACTGATCTACAACTTGCTGACATTCTTAATCCTGAAAACATGACTCAGCCTAGGCGACAATTTTCTTTTGAGAAAAAGTCCTAATCTAATTATCTAAATATGCACCAGAGTAGTTGTAATTGCCTAAGGTAATTGAAGTGATTTAGTTCAAATATTGAATAATGCTCAGGTTATAGCTGTATTAAAGTAATTAACTTAAGGACTTTTTAAGAAACGATTTCTCTAACCGTTAATCATCCAAGTTTATTCAATGACAGCTTGATGTGAGGTTCTTGCTTTTTTGGATAATAATCCACTACTTTTAAAGATACTTTTAACATCAAGCTTACTTCACTAAGGCGCCACCTATGCTCACTTGTGAAATATTTTTCGTTGCTCATTTATTTTTAAAATTATCGATTCATTAAAAATTACACCTAATAATTCAATATTTACTGAATATTAATTTTAAATAAAGCCCAAATACATTTAGGAACTACCATGACAGATTTTCGTCAACAAGCACTTGATTACCATGCTTTACCTGCACCAGGTAAAATAAGTGTTACATTAACGACCGCTGCTGAAACTAGTGAAGATCTATCACTCGCTTATAGTCCAGGCGTTGCTGAGCCAGTCAGGGAAATAGCCGCTAATCCTGATGATGTTTATAAATATACAGCAAAAGGAAATATGGTTGCCGTTATTACCAATGGTACTGCCATTTTAGGTTTAGGTAATTTAGGCCCAATGGCGTCTAAACCCGTGATGGAAGGTAAAGCATTATTGTTTAAACGCTTTGCTAATATTGACTCGTTTGATATTGAAGTAAAACACAAAACAATTGATGAATTTGTAAATACTGTTGCGAATATTGCAGATACCTTTGGTGGGATAAATCTTGAAGATATTAAAGCACCAGAATGTTTTGCTATTGAGAAAGCATTAATTGAACGTTGTAATATTCCTGTCTTTCACGATGATCAACATGGTACGGCTATAGTAACAGCGGCAGGTATGATTAACGCCTTAGAGATTCAAGGCAAAGATATAAAATTAGCTCATATTGTTTGCTTAGGGGCAGGGGCCGCTGCCATCGCTTGTATGGAGCTATTGATCAAGTGTGGTGCCCAGCGTGAAAATGTATATATGCTTGATACAAAAGGCATAATACATACTCGTCGTGATGACTTAAATGAATATAAGAGGCTTTTCGCGAATAATACTGATAAGCGTACTTTAGATGATGCCATAGTAGGTGCTGATGTATTTGTTGGCGTGTCTGGCCCAAATTTACTGGCTCCTGAGCAAGTTAAATTAATGGCACCTAATCCTATTATTTTTGCTTGCTCCAACCCAGATCCTGAAATTAAGCCTGAATTAGCGTTAGTCGCTCGTAATGATGCAATTATTGCAACAGGCCGTTCTGATTACCCTAATCAAGTGAACAATGTACTTTGTTTCCCTTTTATCTTCCGCGGTGCTTTAGATGTTCGTGCTTGTACTATCAATGATGAAATGAAAATGGCAGCGGTGCATGCAATTAGAGCTCTCGCAAAAGAAGATGTTCCAAATGACGTTTTAACAGCATCAGGTGAGACTTCGCTCTCTTTTGGGCGTGACTATATTATTCCGAAACCAATGGATCCACGTTTACTCTCCGCTGTAGCTTTAGCTGTAGCAAAAGCTGCAGTAAATTCAGGTGTTGCAGCCCTACCTCTACCTGATAATTATATGCAGTAATTACCCCATCCAGCTCAACCATATCGTAATTCAACATCAAGGAAGATTCATCATGCTGTTAATGAAGCAACATTCAATTCAAAAAAAAGTCACTGTGTTATTTGTTAGTATTGTTTTACTCTGCGCTATTGGTTTTGGAGTGTTAACTTCTCGTATTTTATCCTCTTTATCTCAGGAGCAAATATCATCGACTACAAAATTATTACAAGGCTCTGTACTTGAGTCAATGAAGGATGCGGGAAAATTGTCCAGTGAGCGTATCAGTAAACTACTCAAACAAAGTTTTTCACCTGTGTTAATTTTGGCTGAAACCTTATCTAAAACAGCGCACCCCAATACACCCTTCAATAGAGGAGTAGTAAGTAACCTGAATCGTTACATGTTAGATGCAACGCCAACCATTAGTTCGATTTATACTCATTTTGAGGTTGATGGTTATGATGGACTTGATACTCAGTTTATTGACTTCAAGCAGCACTCGAGCCCTACAGGAAGTTTAGAAATCTATTGGGTAAAAGAGAATGGGCAAGCAACCTTTTATCCCACAGAAAATCCAGAAGATAAATATAACAGTGAAAAAGACGATAATGGTATTCGTAAAGGCGAATTTTACTTATGCAGTAAAGACTCTCTAAAACCTTGTACACTCGATCCTTATATGTACGAGATAGAGCCTGGACGACAAGAGTTGATGACGACACTAACTGCACCAATCATTGTATCAAACCAATTTAGGGGGTTAGTGGGGGTTGATATTAATTTACCTATCGTACAAAAGTGGATAACAGAACAGTCAAAATCATTATTTGAAGGTAATGCATCCATCAGTTTGTTCAGCCAAAAACAACTGCTTATTGCATCAAGTCGTTACCCTGATGAATTAACTAAAAGAGCAGGTGATATTAATTCAGAATTTTCAACGCTATTGAAAGATCCTAAGAACTCAATTATCTCGGAATCTGATTGGCACGTTAAAATTCCTGTATTTATTAGCGAAGCAAATGTGACTTGGACTCTTCTTATTTCTGTACCTGAAAAAATTGCATTAGCCTCTGTACTTGAAATGAGAGAGAACGCAAATGATTCCTATAATAAAGCACTGACTGAGCTTTTATACTTTTCATTATTATTCCTAGCCGCGGCAGTATTCTTTGCCATCTGGCTTGCGAAATCAATAACTTCACCTATCAAACTGCTTTCTTCATCAATTCAAGAATTGGCAGATCGTGAAGGCGACCTAACTCAAAAAGTAAATGTTGAAAGTCATGAAGAATTAATACTATTGGCCGGCGGGTTTAATAAATTCATTAATAAGTTGGCTGAAATGATCGGATCATCTAAGAGGTTCTCTAACGAACTCGTTGGTAAATTTTCAGATCTAGAAAATATTGCTCATGAAGTTGAAAGTGACACGCAAACACAACAGGTTAATTTAGATAGTATTGCAACTGCGATGACTGAAATGGCCGCTGCGTCAGGTGAAGTTGCCAAGCTTGCGGTAGGAACCGCAAATGGTGGAAAACATGCTAATTCCCTTCTACAAGAGACTCAGAACATCTTAGAAGCGAGTGTACATAACGTGCAAAAACTTGAGCAAAACATGATATTAACAAGTCAGCAAATATCACAAGTTGCCGCTCATAGCACAGATATAACAGGTATTGTTGAAACAATTAGATCTATTGCTGATCAAACCAACCTACTCGCATTGAATGCGGCAATAGAAGCAGCAAGAGCAGGCGAACAAGGCAGAGGTTTTGCCGTTGTTGCCGATGAGGTTAGAAACTTGGCGGCGCGAACTCAAATGTCTACCCAAGATATCAGTGTTTTAATTGGAAATTTACAAGCTGATGTCAATAAAGCCGTTGAAACACTAGATGCCAACAAAGATTCAATTACAAGCACGGTTGATAAAACTAGCATTAGCTTCGAACGACTTTCTCAAGCGATGGATAGTATCAAAGTAATAAGCGAAAGTACTGAGCAAGTAGCAACAGCAGCCGAAGAACAAAGATATGTAGCGGAAGATATAAATACGCGATTAGTCTCAATCTCTGATAGTAGTGCTGGCTTAGCTAAGTTAGGACAACGACTACAAGAAAATAGTGCTTACTCTAAAGGGGTCGTTGAACAGATTGAAGAAGAGTTAAGTCGCTTAAAATGTTAGTGCTTCAGAACTTATTGCACTAAACCTATTAAGTTAGTTCCCATGCAGAGGTTGCCAGTGGTTTGTTAATAAATAGGATTTTTTGTATATAGTCAGCCTATACTTAAACAACTTCAAACTGCTGAAATGAAAGGGGGGGTATTTTCTTAGCCTCAACCTCGCTTTCCATCATGTCGCTCACCGCGATAGTAAACATTATCAATTTTTACACCTGATAGTTTTTGCTTGTTGTCTAGTCCTTTCATCACCTGCATTATTTTCTGCTTAATACACTAAGCCTTATTGTACGAGAAACTAACCTATCGTTTAATAGATAAGGATGAAATACCTATTTTAGATTGAGTCATTGAATTAATGCTTTAAAAACAAGCGGTTAATGATTATTTCGAGTTTTCAAATATGGCAGGAGCAGTAGCAGAAGTTTGGTCGTGACAATAATTACATTGATATAGTTTTCTGATTTCAACAGTCTGTAATATGCTCTGAACATATTTATAATATCGTGCAGGAGATTAGGCATGAAGGTGAAAATACATCAAAGTGAATCAGTATAGTCAGCCAATAAAATTCCGTATATAAGCACGAATCTAATATTTTAAAAATTGTTATTACATAATATGAGGAGTCCATGTAAACACATTCTATGAATAACCATTAATAAAAAGGTGCCCCTAATCATGATTTGCTATCTTTAGTGTACTAAGCAACTACCGTCTAAGGACAGGGAGTTAAACCAATTTCTGCGGACGAATTAATAGCAGTATTCAGAGGGGATAAAATTTTATAGCTATAACAAAAAAGATAGGCCGTTAGACCTACCCTTTAAGTTGATATATTAGCGTTGAGAAGCGTCTTTATATGCAGTGTATGTACGTTGTGTACTGATATGTCCGGCGATATGCTTAGCATCATGCCAAACTCCCCAGATAAAAGCAGATCCTCGACGAGATAACCATGCTTGACCTATGAAATAAACTCCTGGTTCAGTTGAAATACCACGTTGATGAGCGGGTTTACCATTTTCATCAAATGCATTCACATTTAGCCAGTTGTAATCTAAGGCAAAGCCTGTTGCCCAAACAATTGAGGTAATACCCGCTTCAGCCAGATCAAGTTCAAGAATAGGATGGGTCATACATTCAGGGTCTGGTAATACGTCTCTTGCTGTTGGTTCTTCTGGAAGATTTAGATCATTACGCTCGATATATGCATCTGCCAAATCAAGAAAATCCATATAATTTTTATTACCGCGTTCAACATTATCATTAAGATCTTTTTCGAATGTTGCTTTACCGTTAGCAAATGCTTTAGTCCTACCAAGTAAAGTGATTCCTTGATGAGCAAGTACACGGAAATCAACTGTGCCATTACCGCCATGAGCCCCCGTTACCGCGATAGTAACATGCTCTGTTCCTGGCTCTTGGGATTCTCGATCCCACTCTCCTAGTACTCCTAACCACCAGCAGAAGTCACGATTTCTATATGAACGTGGTGGACGGTCATGTGGGCCAGCAGATAAAAATACTTTACGACCTGAACGCTGTAGTTCATCAGCAATCTGTACACCAGAAGAGCCTGCACCAACGACTAAAATAGCACCTTCCTCTAATTGCTCGGGGTTGCGATAATCTGCAGAATGTATTTGTGTAATTTTTTCATTTTTAGCTATAGGTGGAATAACAGGTATTTGAAAAGGCCCTGTTGCAGATATTATACGTGTAGCTTCTATAGTGCCTTGAGAAGTTTCAACGATAAAACCTTGCCCCTTGGTATTACGCTCGACATTGCTAACTTCTACTCCAGTGCGAATAGGAGCATCAAATTTTTTGGCATAATCGACAAGATAATCAGCAACCTTTTCTTTCGGTACAAAAGAATCTGGATCATGTGCTTCGAACTCCAAACCTGGGAAACGATCATGCCAAGCTGGGCCATTAGCGACTAATGAATCCCATCGACCTGTTCGCCATTGTTCAGCAATACGGTTACGCTCTAATACAATGTGTGGAATATCATGTTTACTTAAATGCTCGCTCATTGCAATACCGGCCTGACCAGCACCTATAACAAGTGTATCTATTTTTTCAACTGTCATTTTTTTTCCTTATTATTTCTTCATTAGGGGCTGATGGTTAAGCGAAGATTGTTTCCACTTGAGCTTGATGCCAATTGTAAGTAAAACTAAATGGCTTATTTAGGTTACTTTAGTCATTTCACATTGTTTATAGCGTTATTTAATTAACAACACTGATGTTCGGTAATTGTGCCGAAATACCCTATTTGGATTGCAATCTTTCACTTAACTTATCAAGTTTTTAAAGGTCTTCTATTGTCCTTTTCAGGTGCAGTGAAGCATATTAAGAAAGTTAGTATTCGTAAAATATTAATAACTTAACAATTAAATAATAAAAAGTTATTCAAGCTATTATGAATTAGATAATTAAAAATCATCTAATTCATGTTGTTAACGACCATTTCTACATAATTGATTGATTTAGCAAAATCTAATTAATTTAAAAAATAATCTAATCACTTATGTTTGCAGTCTTTATTTAGGCCTGTGCTTCAAAATTCTGAGCTGAGCCAAGTTCAACCAATTCAATTGAAAAACCTATTTGAGTCATTTTAGATCTTCAAAGTTTTTTAGTGCCATTTATTAAGTCATTATGATTTGAATACAAAAAGATAGTTTTTCTTTTCGGCGCACGCTTTCCATTTAAAATTTAAGGAATATTGGAATATTGGAATATTGGAATAAAAGATATTTAGATGTGTGTAATGTTTATGAATAGATTTTATTTATTCAAAGGCTTACAAATTAATATTTTACTAATGCTTCATGGCACCATAATGTCTTAAAAGTGAACAGCTTAAAGTTTGGATCTAATTACTACAGTAAATTAATAAGTAGCTTATCTATAAGCGACTACAACAAACGTAAAAAGAGAGAAAACTATGATTATTGGTGTACCTAAAGAAATTAAAAACCATGAGTACCGTATCGGTCTTACGCCTTCTGGCGTTAAAGAGTTAGTCTTAAATGGTCATGATGTGATCGTTGAGAATAATGGCGGAGCCTCTATTGGTTTTGATAATGAACACTACGTTGCTGCTGGCGCAAAAATTATTGATAGTGCAGCAAAGATATTTGAAACCGCAGACATGATTATTAAAGTTAAAGAGCCGCAACCAGTTGAATGCAATATGCTACGTGCTGGACAAATATTGTTTACTTACTTACATTTGGCTCCAGATCCAAAGCAAACTGCATTATTAGCAGCTTCAGGTGCAACATGTATTGCTTATGAAACAGTTACCGCTGCAGAGGGAGGGTTACCATTATTAGCCCCTATGTCTGAAGTTGCAGGTCGTATGTCTATTCAAGCAGGTGCACATGCTTTAGAAAAAGCACAAGGTGGTTTAGGTGCTTTATTAGGGGGGGTTCCGGGTGTTGCTCCGGCTAAAGTATTAATTGTTGGTGGTGGGGTTGTTGGTACTCAAGCTGCGCATATGGCAGTCGGCATGGGGGCTGATGTAACTATTCTTGATCGTTCTTTACCCCGTCTACGCCAGTTAGATACTGAGTTTAATGGCCGTTTAAAAACTGTTTATTCATCCGCTGATGCTATGGATCAACTTATCGTAGAAGCTGACTTAGTCATTGGCGCTGTATTGATACCGGGCGCAGCTGCACCGAAATTAGTGACAAGAAAACATATCGGAATGATGAAAAAAGGCGCGGTTGTTGTTGATGTTGCTATTGATCAAGGTGGTTGTTTTGAGACATCAAAAGCAACTACGCACCAAGATCCTACTTATGTTGTTGATGGTATTGTTCATTATTGTGTTGCCAACATGCCTGGTGGTGTGGCTCGTACTTCAACAATGGCACTTACAAACGCTACAATGCCATTTGCTGTAAAAATTGCCAATAAAGGCGCTAAACAAGCGTTGCTTGATGATAAGCATTTATTGGCTGGATTAAATGTTCTCGGTGGAAAAATTACTTATAAACCTGTTGCCGATGTTTTAGGGTATGAGTACCTAGCTCCTGAAGATGCTGTAGCCAGTTTATAATCTCACGAGATTAATACAAAATTAAAAGGAATGAAGAAAGAGTACAAATTTATCGTTTGTACTCTTTTTATACTTGTTTTCAATAATGTAACTTTAAAGCAGTTATGCTCTTGATAGAATTATTATTATCCTAATTATTACAGTTATAACTGCTTTCAACTTAACAACACTTAATCCCATTATTCGGATAAAAAATCTAATAATTTAAGCTGGTTATAGTTATCTAGCCCAAATCATCAATCATGTAGTTTAGGTTTAGCATTGCTTTATACTCAGCTTTTGCGCTCTTGAAGAAGGCTTTCAGCACGAGTCATCATTATAAGTTACGAAACATACGTCGATAGTGCAAAAAATTTTAAGTAGATCAAATAGAATCAAAGGCAACTCGGTAACACTCAAATCATTTTTTAATTACGTTTTCTTTCATTTTTAACAAGTTTAATTTGGTAACTTATGACTTTTTCCAAGATTAATAATATATCGCTTCATATTTCGGATCACAAAAAGGGATTAATAGCCTCAGTATTTGCTTCTTGTTTATTTGCATTGCTGCCCATTTATGTGCAGTTTCAACCTACTTGGCCAGAAACAAGCGTTACTGCAGGATCCGGTCATTGGTTAGCCGGGCAAAGAATCATTTGGAGTGCCGTCATTATGATATTAGGTTTAATTTTTATTGGGCGAATATCAACGTTGTGGATACAATTAAAACAATGGCGTTTATGGCCTCGATTTTTACTTTCCGCTTGTTTAATTGCACCACAATTTTGGCTTTTTGTCTGGGCACCTCTACAAGGGGAAACACTCTCTGTCGCCTTAGGGTATTTTATACTGCCTCTGACGTTGGTTGCCGTTGGTTATTTTGTTTATGGTGAGAAATTAACTCGTGCGCAACTACTCGCATGCATCATTGCAACTTGTGGCGTTATTTATGCTTATTTAATTGCCGATGGCATCTCTTGGATTGTGTTTGTGGTTGCTTTAGGTTATCCGTTGTACTTTATGTACCGTCGACGTTATCCAATGGCTAGCTATTTGGTTTTCAGCCTAGACAACATTTTTTTATTGCCTATTGCACTGCTTGCTATGCTTTATTTACAACCCTTTAATGATTGGTTACAAATCGAAATTTGGTCTTGGGCTTACTATCTAGGTTTAGCCGTTGCTGGCACACTACCCATGTTATTATTTCTTTACGCTTCACAAAAACTTCCGCTTAGCTTGTTTGGCTTGTTGGGTTATTTAGAACCCGTATTGGTATTTTGTGTAGGTCTGTTAATTGGTGAGCGTATTGATCTAATCCAATGGCCAACCTATGGCGCGATTATGCTTGCCTTAGTATTCATTGCTGTTGACAGCTATAAACGGCGTGGTTAAAGAACTCGCTATATACTCGTTGATATTACTTATGACTGAACTTTAAATTGCAAAAGAAGAAAATTAAATTTTTTGAAACAATTAATGCTATTCAACTTACAATCACTGGTATATGGGAAAGTGACTTAACAAGGTTAGTTTTAATAGTTATGACCTAATTAATCTAACTGATATTTTTTAGATTTAAAATTTTTATAAAGGGAGTTTATTGCTTGTAGTTTTTTACTAATGACACCCTAACTAGGTTAATGTGCCATTAGCTTAATTTCTATATTATCAATTGGTTATGTTCTCTGCTAATATAATGTCAGCCAATTTTTCTCCAATCATGATACATGGCGCGTTAGTATTGCCACTCACTAAGCTTGGCATAATAGAAGCATCTGCCACTCTAATTCCTTGTAAACCATGCACCTTAAGATCGGTATCGACTACGGCCATGGCATCCCTACCCATTTTACAAGTGCCTACAGGATGAAATACAGTTGCTCCATACTCTCGAATATATTCGAGAAGCTCTGAATCTGATTGTAAGTGCTTCCCAGGCAACATCTCTTCCCCTCTGACATCATCAAAATGCGAAGAAGCAAGAATTTTCCGTGCTAACCGAATACCTTCAATAAGAGTTTTGCCATCTTTATCATCAGTTAAAAAGTTATAATCTATATTAAGCTCTTTATTTTCACTAATTGTTACTTCACCGATACTTTTGGGCCTTAAAACGCAAGTATGAATAGCGTATCCATGACCCCATTCAAATAATCGACCACGGTGGCTACGATAGCCAGGAACAAAATGAAACTGGACATCTGGAACAGTCTCTGTTTCTGAAGTAAATGCAAAACCTCCTGCTTCGACGTAGTTGGTCGATAGCCAGCCTTTTCGGTTAATAATATATTGAAATGGAGATCGAATAATTGCAGGTAAAGCGCCTAAAGAAAATCCTAATGTTTTTGGGCTGTTGGAGCGCACGGTGACTAAACCATCCATATGGTCTTGTAAGTTTTTACCTACTCCTGGAAGGTGATGTTTTAGCTTAATACCTGCTGTTTGAAGTTCGGTTTCGGGCCCAATACCAGATTTCATTAAGATGTGTGGACTGCCTAATGAACCTGCACACAGAATTACTTCTTGATTTGCTGTAATGACTTGGCTACCACTTTCATTTTGCACCATTACCCCTGTTACTCGTGCTCCTTCAAGTATTACCGAATCAACCGTGCAATCTGTTATCACTTCAAGGTTAGATCGTTGTGATAAAATAGGTCTCACAAACGCTTGATAACTAGAACAACGCTGTCCATTTTGTTGAGTTAAATTATAGATACCACAACCATGAAGTGATGCTGCATTGAAATCTTCGTTATGAGGTAAATTTAATGTTTTTTTAGCCGCTTCAATAAATTTGTATGAAAATTTATTTGGATCTTTTGCTTTATTTACTAAAAGCTCACCATCAAAACCATGGTAATCAGGGTCTTGGTTAAGTTGATTCCCCTCTGACTTTTTAAAGTATGGCAATACTTCCTGCCAACCCCATCCTTTACAACCAAGTGATTCCCAATGGTCGTAATCACTTTTGTCGCCACGAATGTAAATCATACTATTCATAGAAGATGATCCCCCTAAGACCTTACCTCTAGGGCAATGTAAAGAGCGATTATTCATTGATTTTTGTGGTGTTGTGAAATAATTCCAGCTAAATTTTTTACTTTTATATAGCGTTATTGTACCTGCAGGAATACTTACTCTAGGTGTTGCATCTGAGCCACCAGACTCAATTAAGCAAACCTTAGTATTTGGGTTTTTACTTAATCGATTTGCAAGAACACTTCCCGAAGATCCTGCGCCAACAATTATAAAGTCGTATTTTTTGTGGCCTGCAATAGTCATTTTGTACCTCTATTCAAAAGAATTTCGCTTTTATAAGGCATTGCATTACTGTAATGCCTTAATAAAATGCTGTATTTAAATAAATTAAAAACTAAGCCAATGACTCGGTTTTAAATTACAAAAAATTCATTATTATTCGAGTAAAGATGTCCAAACACGATCTACTAGTTTTTGAGCTTTAGGTGAGCATGAACGGGCCATAACAACGGGAACTGTTGGGAATAACTCTGGAGAGTTAACTTGTGTATAAATTGATTTACTTAAATCGATAGCAACGGCTGGCGAGTGACCATAGTAGTTGGCTTGTGCTGTTGCATTATCTTTTTCACTGATCCAGTTAATAAATTTCTTTGCATTATTGACATTAGAGGCACCTTTGGGAACAACTAAAGAATCGATCCACCCAACTAATCCTTCTTTAGGTTGAGCATATTCGATAGGTGCACTATCAATTTTACGTGCTTTAAGAGAGTTACCATCCCACCAACTATGTATTGCAACTTCTCCGCCACCAACCCTAGATCCAATATTATCTGAGCTATATACTGCTACATACTCTTTTTGTTTTGTTAGTAAATCGAGTACTTTTTTCATTTCACTACTATCTTCACTACAAAAAGGAACACCTAAATATAATTGAGCCGCAGGTATTACCTCATCAGGTGTGGCAAAAACAGCAATTTTTCCTTTTAATGCTTCGCCTGGTTCAAAAAATTCTTTCCAAGAGTTTGCCGGACCTTTATATAAATCGCGATTAACAGTAAACCCTGCGCTACCATATGCGAATGGAATAGAGTATTCAGAACTTTTGTCCCACCATTGGTTTTTCCATTTTTCGTCTACTGCTTCAAAGGCTGGCATTGAATTTGCATTTATATTTTCAAGTAATCCTTCTTTAATCATGATGTCAACAAAATGTTGGCTAGGTGATACAAGATCATAATTGGTTGTGCCAGATTTTAATTTAGCTAATAAATCTTCATTGGAAGTATAACTATCAATAACAACATCAATTCCAGTCTCTTTTTCAAATTCTGAAATCAGTTCTGGTTTAATGGATTCAGCCCACGCATAAATATTTAATGAATCAGCGGCTTGAGTCGAAAGTGATAAACCCGAAGCTAAAATAGTAGTAAACAGTTTTATTTTAAATTTTTTCATAAAAATACCTCTATTGTTATTTAAGATTTTATTTTTTGCTTTGTTAACAACCATATTGGTGTTGCAAAAACAATTGGGACAAGCATGATTAAAGTGGAAATAGCGTTAAGCTCTGGTGAAACTCCTTGCTTAACTAACGAAAAAATATAAACAGGAAGAGTGGTTGCTCCTCCTCCGGATAAAATGTTACTTGTTATAAAATCATCCATAGAAATAACAAAACTCAACATTCCACCTGCAAATACACCTGGCATAATGATTGGTAAAGTAATTCGTTTAAATGTGACCCAAGGCGATGCATATAGATCTTGTGCTGCCTGTTCTAGGTAGGTATTCATTCCCTGTAAACGAGCTCTAATTGGCAGAAAAGCAAAAGGAATACAGAAACATGTATGGGCAAGAATTAACTTAAACATGCCGTTTTTAATACCAAGTTGAGAGAAAAGAATCAAAATTGCTACTGCAAAAACAATTTCAGGCAGCATAAGAGGAAGGTTTACAACAGTATTAGATACATTTTTAAATCTAATTTCATCGCTTCTTGTTAAGGCTAAAGCAGCTGCAACCGCAATGCTGGTAGCGAATAATGTAGCTAGAAAAGCAACAGTGAGTGAAACTTGTAATGAATCTAGAAGTGCTGAATTGTTAATTGCACTTACATACCATTTTGTTGAAAAACCTCCCCATATAGAGGCAATCTTATTGGCATTAAATGAAAATAAAACAATAATAATTATTGGAAGGTACAGAAAGATAAAGAATAAAAGAGTAATAAAGCCTAAACCTAAGCTACTTTTTTCTTTAGAGGCACTCATAAAAATCTTTGATAGCATCTTCATTATTGTATTCCTTGATGAGATAGTTTCGAAGATCGGTATGCTTGAAATAGCATGAATAGCAATGTAATACTGAGTAACAATATTGTTAAACTTGCTCCAAAAGACCAGTTGCGTGAAACACCGAATTGGTTTTGGATTAAATTCCCCATCATCATAGTCTTGCCACCCCCTAACAATGTAGGTTCCAGTACTGCTCCAAGACAAGGTACAAAGACCAAGACAAATCCAGCAATAATTCCTGGTTTACATAGAGGAAAGATGATTTTTTTGAATGACATTATTCGAGAGGAATATAAATCGTTTGCTGCCTCTAATAAGCGCTTATCAAGCTTTTCTATACTTGCGTAAATAGGGAGTATCATTAAGGGGATGTAGGTATATACCATGCCAACTAACATCGCATTATTGCTGTAGAGCAAGCTATCTATGTCATTAACAAAACCAAAAAATTTAAGTCCTGTTTCAAGAACTCCTCCATCACTTAGAATTAGCACCCAAGCATATACACGCACAACCATGCTTACCCAAAAAGGGATTGTGACCAGGTAGAGTAAAAGCTGTTTAACTTGACTGTTTTGTTTGGATATATAAAAAGCAACAGGGAAAGATATTATTAAGCAAAGAGTTGCAGCTAAAAAAGATAGAACAATAGTCCTACCTATAATTTGTAGATAATGAAAATTTAAAACTAAATTTTCATCCCAATCATAGCTATATAATATCTGTATATATGAATCCAAAGAATAAATTGATTTATATCCACCATAAGGATCAGATGTCATAAACGAGACGTATAAAATGATGAAAAGTGGAATAATCATTAAAAACATCATTATCACGTAAGCAGGAACAACTCCCCAAAAGTGTATGTTTATTTTTTTCATTCGCTTAACACCCTTACTGATTCTGGTGAAAAGCTTAATTTTACAGGTTGCTGAATCTCATAACTGACGTCATTACTAACACTATTTCGCTTTGATACTTTTAAACTTTGCCCATTATCTAGTGCTATCGAGTAATGTGTATAACCCCCCATGTAATTACGACTCGCTACTTTGCCTGCAAGTTCGGGCCCATTTTCGGGTTTATTAATGTAGATTTTTTCCGGACGTAGAGACATGGTTACATTATTACCAACAGATATTGTTGTTTTCGCCAGATTGGGAATAGTAAGGTCAATACCTAAAGGTGTTTGTATCGATATGGTTTTTTCATTTATATCGATGACATCAACAGGGAAAAAATTTGTCTCCCCAATAAAATCAGCGACAAATTTATTACTTGGGTTTTCATAAATATTAATAGGCGTATCTAATTGCTGAATACTACCTCCAGCTAATACACAAATTCGATCAGACATTGCTAATGCCTCTTCTTGATCGTGAGTAACAAAAATAAATGTAATACCTGTTTTACGTTGTAATGTTAGCAACTCATCTCTCATAGCTTGTCTTAATTTAAGATCTAATGCAGAAAGGGGTTCATCAAGTAACAGTACTTCTGGTTCAGGTGCAAGCGCTCTTGCAAGTGCAATTCGTTGCTGTTGTCCACCTGATAACTGAGAAGGGTAACGCTTAGAAAACTCTTCCATGTGGACAAGCTCTAGCATTTCTTTAACTCTTTCTTTACGTTTTTTCTTATCCCACTTGCACATTTCGAGACCAAAATCGATATTTTGCTCTAGTGTCATGTGAGGAAAAAGTGCATAGTTTTGAAAAACCGTATTGACGCGTCGTTTGTGTGCAGGAAGTTGGTGGATATCTCGGCCATGCAGTTTTATGGTTCCTGAGGATGCAGTTTCAAAGCCTGCGATCATTCTTAGTAACGTTGTTTTGCCACAACCACTTGGTCCTAATAGTGTAAAAAATTCATTATCATTAATATCAAATGAAATATTTTTTGCTGCTTGATATGTTCCGTAGTTTTTAGAGATATTTTTAATTTGAACAGACTTACTCATATTAAAACTCACATTTATATAGTTCTTCATTAATGGGATAAAGCTAAAAAACATTCACTTTATGTCTAAAATCAGACTAACTTGAATAGCTATCTCATATAAATAATACTTTTTGAATCCTCTGTATTAGTTATTTCAATGAACAAAAACAGTGCGTTACATCACCTTTTAACAGTGCGTTTACAATTGTGCAACATGTTGATTTTAAATATTTTGTTGTTTTTTTTTAGGAAGATTGCACCATTAAAAGGCTATTTGTTATTTTTGCACCAATTTGAATTTTAAAAAATAATTTAAATTCTAATTTTGATTTGTAAAAGTTCACTGATCTATGTCACTATTTTTACTTTGGAAGTGTGGTTGTGTTTTTGTGTGGGATGTTCATTTAACTATTAGATGGGATATTATTACTATAGAAAAGTACCCTAAAGGGGAAGGGATAAAGTAAAAAATTGGTATTCCCTATTGTTTTAGAGCAATTAAATAGTCGCTATATTTAGCCTATATCATTCGACTCTAAGATCGTAATTTACGCTTTTGGAGGTTTTTTAGAGTTGGGGGAGAAATTAACGAATATGCATCTATTTACTACATCTTGATACGTACAGATTATGAAATTGAAAAATTAACGCAAAGAGTAAGAAGAAAAGAGTGAAAAAGTTAGTTCTTCACTCTTTTTAAAGATAGAGGAACGATTATTTCAGGTAATGTGACCTGATATCAGACACTGCATTAGAATGCGCCTCAAATCCTTCATATATTGCTAATTTTTCTGCATGTTTTGCCATCTCTGGATAACCACTTTCAGTGACGTAAGCGACTGACATAAACTTCATGAAGTCCATCACTCCGAGCGGTGAAACAGTTGTCGCTGCACCTGAAGTTGGTAAAACTGCATTACAACCTAATACATAATTGCCTAAGGTACTCGGTGAGTGCTTACCGAGTAATACTTCACCTGCATTTTCTATTAAGTTGAGGTATTGCCATGGGTCAGAACTTAATATTTGTAAGTGCTCTGGCGCATAATCATTTATAAAATCAAACGCACTTTTTGTGTCTGGAGCTAAAATAATGCCACCCATATCACCACATAAAACGGTAGATGCATAGGACGTTCTAAGCTCTCCCATTCTTCCCCAATGATCAGGAAATGAAGCTAAAGCTTCTTCAACAACTTTTTTACTCGTCGTTACTAAATAAGCTGAAGAGTCTGGGCCATGTTCTGCTTCTATTAATAAATCAAGAGCAGCTAATCCCCCATTTATTGAATCATCAGCAAAAACAATGGATTCAGAAGGGCCTGCAGGGATACCTGGGTCAATAATATTAGATAAGAGTTTCTTTGCTGTGACCATCCATGGGCTACCTGGACCAACAATCTTGCTACATTTGGGTATTGTTTCTGTCCCATAAGCAACAGCAGCAACACCTTGTGCACCGCCACACTTATAAACATTTGTTATACCTATCTCTTTTGCTGCAACTAATGTTGCCGCATCAACAGAGCCATCTATACCGGGAGGCGTAATTACAATTGTATTTTTAACACCGGCAACGAGAGCTGGGATTGTATTCATTAGCAAAACAGAAGGAAAAGATCCTTTTCCTCTAGGGACATAACAAGCAACAGATGGAATCGGTAAGAAACGCTCTCCTACAAAGCTGCCTTTGCGAACCTCTTGCATTGTCATTTCGCCTGGCTTTTGAGATTCATGATAGCGGCGAATATTATCTGCAGCAAAACGAATTGCTTCAAGAGTTGCTGTATCAATGCTTTCTTCTGCGACCTTAAATTCATTGTCAGTTACTTTTAACTGATTTAATTGCAAAGTCACATCATCAAATTTAGCTGTAAATTCAATTAAAGCTTGATCTCCATGTTCTCTTACTTGATCAACAATAGGACGAACTTTAGCGAGGTAGTCACTTAAATCAGATTCTGTGCGTGCTAATAATTGCTGTCTTTTTGCTATGGTTAATTCGTCTAATTTCCAGGTGTTTATATTATGTGTCATTTTTACTTTATTCTCTCTTAGTAAATATCATCTGAGACTTCTACTCAGATGATTTATTTACAAAAACATTTAATAACTAGGATAGTTTAATCCAAGTGGTTTTAAGCTGAGTAAACTTATCCAGTGCGTATAACGATAAATCACGCCCGAAGCCAGATTGCTTGTAACCACCAAAAGGCGTTGAAAAATCTAAGGCATCTACTGTATTTACTGAAACGGTACCTACACGTAATCGTCGGGATACACGATACACAAGAGAAAGGTTATTACTCCATACAGAAGCAGCTAGACCATATATTGAGTCATTAGCAATTTTAATGGCTTCTTCTTCAGTATCAAAACCGATTACAACTGCGACAGGGCCAAAAATTTCTTCTGTGGCTACTTCCATGGAAGGGGTGACCTGATCAAAAATAGTAGGATATAAAAATCTTTTCGTTTTATCAGTATTACCACCCAAAACCAGTTTAGCTCCTTGCTTTTTAGCTCGGTCAATGATCGCTAGCATACGCTCTACTTGAGCTTGATCTATAATTGCACCAACTTGAGTTTTTGGATCCAAAGGATCACCGAGTACTAATTTTTCTGCCGCTTTGATGAAAGCATCAATAAACTCTGCTTTTATTTTATTATCAACTAAAATTCTTGAATTGGCGGAGCATACTTCTCCTTGATTAAAGAAGATGCCGTTTATGGCACCTGTAACAGCTTTTTCTAAATCACAATCTGCAAATATCAAGTTAGGGCTTTTTCCACCTGTTTCAGGCCAAACCTGTTTCATATTCGATTCTGCTGAGTATTTTAAAAAGCGTTTTCCTGTTGCTGTTGAACCAGTAAAAACGAGGCAATCAACATCATTATGCAACCCTAACGCACGACCTGTAACTGCGCCAACTCCGGTAACTATATTTAAAACACCATCAGGTAAACCTGCTTCTTTAGCCAGTTCTGCTAGTTTTAGAACAGTATGTGGGGACTCTTCAGCTGGTTTTAAAACAATCGAATTCCCTGTTATTAGCGCGGGAGCTATCTTCCATACGGCAATATCTAGTGGAAAATTCCAAGGAACAACAGCACCAATCACACCAATTGGCTCTCGTGTAATTGTGGCAATATTATTTGCATCAGTGGGTGCAACATCACCATAAATTTTATCTATAGCTTCTGCATACCATTCTATACAGGCTGCTGATCCAGGAATATCAATACTAAGTGCATCGGCAACTGGCTTTCCCATATTCAATGACTCAAGAAGTGCAAGCTCATTAGTGTTTTGTTTAATTAAATCAGCTAATTTTTTTAAAACAGCTTTACGGTGAGCCGGTGATGTCATGCTCCAAACGCCAGCATCAAAGGTACGTTTTGCTGCTGCAACAGCTAGATCAACATCATCTTGCTGGCACGCTGCCATATTCACTATCACTTCACCCGTTGCAGGATTAGTTACTGCATAGGTTTCACCGCCCGTCGGAGTATGCCATTGACCATCTATCCAAGCTTGATTTTGGTAGACTAATTTATTTTTTAGTTTTAGCCAACTTTCTTGAGTGTTAGTTTCAGACATATTTTATCCTTTGTTATCTATAATTAATTAACTTTATAGGAACATATCTTTAACATTTTGCATATATCAAATGCTGAGGTAATGCTTTTGAAAAACAAATCTAAGCGTAAATAATTTCCTTTTAAATCCATCTATTCTTAATTTTTAATAGAAAGTGAAGCTGTAATTTGTACTGTATAATCTTTCATAATGGTCAAAAAAGCTTCACCAGCTGGAGTGAGTGGATTTTGGTGAAGTGTTGCAATCCCCATTGTTAAAGCTGTTACTGAATCTGAAATCGGTATAGCGATGAGATCTGAGTCATTAATATATTTATCATCAGTAATAGGGGCATTTAATAAGGAGTAACCAAAACCACTTTCTATCATTCCTTTAGTCATACCAATAGATTGTGTTCGGTGAATGATATTTGGTTTAAGACCATTATTTAAAAATAAAGAAGTAAAATACTGTCGGCTAACGGGCCAATCTAGCAAAATTAACGGGAAAGGTTCTAACTCTTTTAAGCTGATTGATTCTCGATCCGAGAACTTATGATCTTTGCTTAGTAGAGCATAAGGAGGCAAAGAAGCTAAAGGGAAAAAGTCGATTGTACTTGGTAATTCCATATCGTATGTGATACCCATATCATAATGAGAATCAAGTATCCCTCGAATTAAATCTCGTTGATGCATTTCATCACAATCGAGAATAACATTTGGGTATTTATCAGAAAATTGCTTCATTAATACGGGTACTAGACGAGGAGTAAAACTAGGAAATCCAACTAATTTTAAGGTGCCTGATACTTCACTACCAAGGCTTTCAGCAAACTTCGCCAATGTATTTGCTTCTTCGAGTAATTTTCTCGCTTTACGGTAAAATTGCTGGCCTTGAGAAGTCAGTGTTAAGCCTTGAGCATGATGCCTAATAAATAATTTAAGGCCTGTAACATCTTCTAAATGCATAATTGCAGAAGAAATGGATGGTTGAGATACAAACATCATTTCTGCCGCTTGAGTAACACTGCTGAGCTCTCCTGCTGCAGCGAAGTAACGTAATTGCTTTAATGTAAAATTTACAGGTGTCATTCTTAATCCTTGATAGATAACTACTATTCAGCTATGACTTTTATATATTTAGTTATGATTTTTATATATTCAGTTATTCATTTCGGTAAAGTTATATCATGTTTTTCTGATATATCATCAAGGCCATTTTATATTTTAAGTAATTTATTACTATTTCTTTAAAATTAGTTGATTTTAGGCGGAAGGGTAAGAGAAGGGGGCCAGAGAATGGTTCTGGTTACCTGATTTCATACGGTTATAAAAATAAGTTAATGACTTTTATCCCGGATATTTTGTTAAGGATAATTAAATCGAAATATTACTATAGTTTGGAAAAGCTCTTACTTTTTAATAAAGTAGGTTTGTTAATGTTATTTTTAAATTGTGTTTTGAGCAAATTAGAAGTGATTAATCTAACTGGCCAAATAGTCCGTTATAAGGCCCAAGGGAACCTTATAACGGCACTTTAATGATTAAAGAAAGCCTTCTTCTTTTAGATCACTGATTGTACTTTCAATAGCATTTCTTAATGTGCTAACGAGAAAGTCGATATTTTCTTTTGTCAGAATAAGTGGAGGAGACAAGATATTCATATGAGCAAGGGGACGTACTAATAATCCTTTATCTTCACAATAATCTGCAATTCTATTACCTACTTTTGCTTTATTATCTATTAATTCTTTTGTTTCTTTATTCGCTACATTTTCAATACAAATCATGAATTTTTTACCACGAACATCACCAACGATTGATAAGTCGCTGAGTGTGTGTAGTTGTTCTTCAAAGTAACCACCCATCTCTTTTACATGATCACAGATATTTTCTCTTTCTAGTATTTCAATGTTTTTAAGTGCGACGGCGCAGCTTACAGGGTGTCCTGAATAGGTGTAACCGTGAGTAAATAAAGCGCCTTCTGCTTGTGGTTTATTGATGACATCATAAATCCTATCAGAAATAATGGTCGCACCAAGAGGAATGTAACCAGAGGTCAACCCTTTAGCACATGTGATGATGTCTGGAATGATGCCAAATTCATCTTCTGAAGCAAACATATGACCTAATCGTCCGAAAGCAGTGACTACTTCATCTGAAATATAAAGAATGTCGTATTTATGACAAACGTCTAATGTTCTTTTGTGGTAACCAGGAGGTGGAACAATAACGCCACCAGCACCCATTATCGGTTCTGCAAAAAACATAGCTACATTATCTGGGCCAAGCTCAAGAATCTTATCTTCTAGCTCTTGAATTTTTTCATCGCAGAAGTCTTCTAGACTTTGCTCTACAGGTCGACGATAAGGGTTAGGACATGAGATGTGATGTACTAATTCTTCTTCGATATCAAAACCAATATGATCAAATTTAACCCCTGTAATAGACATCGCCATATAGGTACTGCCGTGGTACCCATCAATGCGTGAAATTATCTTTTTCTTAGATGGTTTACCTAGTTGGTTAAAATAAAAATGAACCATACGAACTGCAGTATCATTTGCGACAGAGCCTCCACAGCCATAAAACACGTGATTTAGATCCCCTGGAGCGAGTTCTGCAAGTTTAGCGGACAGTTCAGCTGCTGGTTGAGTTGTATGATGACCAAATGCCGAATAATAAGGTATTTTCATTACCTGATCTGCCATTGCTTGCGCAATCTCTTGACGACCATAACCGATATTGACACACCACAATCCGCCGATACCATCCAAATATCTTTTACCTGCACCATCAGTAACATGTGCTTTGTCTCCGCCAGATAAAATCATAGCGCCTGTTTCGTTGAATGATGAAAAATCAGTCCAAGGATGAATGTGATGATCTTTGTCTTTTTGCCAAACATTTTGCATTTCTTTATCTAAATAGTTCATTGTTGGTAATCCTTTTATCATATTACAAGAATTTCTAACTACATCTTTCAACATAAATGACAGAATTATGTAGTTGGAAAGCATATTTATTTTTACAATCTTAAAACTTATTTTTTTGAATATTCTTACTAATCGGTAGAGTTTATTCGTCTACATTTAAAACCTTTTCAATTGGCTCAGGAGTGAATAAACCTTTTTTCATAACAAATTTCACCCAAATAATACCAATAATGGAGACAACACCTAATACAATCCCTGCCGAACTAAATATCTGAAAACTAAGTTCTGGTGCTGGCGATGCATAATAAATGGAATAGATCATTCCAATAATGCCGATAATTTGTGGTAACGGGTAAAAGGGGGTTTTATAGGGTCTATTTAAGTTTGGGTATCGACGGCGTAAAACAATGACATTGATGTGTGTAATGATGTAAGAAATTAACCAAGCTATGGCTGCTGAAACAAGAAGCAAACCGATAGAGTCTGGCTGGTCAACGAGTAATATCATTGGAATACCTGTAATGATTGAGACAAATAGTACTGCAACCCAAGGTGTTTTATTTTTCTTTGAAAGTATTTTAAGCTGTGGAAATACTTGCCCATTCAAGGCCATTCCGTAAAGCATTCTAGGTATAGCTGCAAGGCAAGTATTGACGGTACTACATGTTGCAGTAATTGAAATTACAGCAATAAGGATGAGCCCAACATCACCAAATGCAGCAAGAGCAAAATCATAATGCGGTAAAGAAGAACCCGCTAGCTGTTCAGCTGGTACATATAATAAAGCAGCAAAACAGTACAGAGAGATGGTGATAAAAATAACCGTCATACCAATAATCATTGAGCGAGGAATGTTCTTATTAGGATTTTTAGCATTTTCGACTAATGGACAAACGAATTCTGCACCAACAAACCCCCATATAGCCAATGCGGCGAGCGTGATCACCTCTAGGCCCATTGGATTCCAATCGGTTGTAAGAAGATCAAGGCTGATAGGTTTAGCATCCATGGATCCGGAAATCGCACCTAGAGATATAACAAGTAATAAAGTGATCATGACGAAGGCTAAAACGGATTGTAGTTTCGCAAAGAGGTCAATACCTTTTAAATTCAAAAGAGTAAATATTGCCAGTAATCCAAAACCAACAGTATATTTGGGGAATATGTCTGGGAAAATTTTATTGATAACGTAGTCCACTAATAAAAGCTCTGCAGATACAGCGAACATGGTTACCACAACATATCCAGAAAAAACCGCAAGTATGGCAGAAAAGTGCCCGATAGCGACTTCGGTATAGCTCGCAAGCCCACCTGCTTTAGGAATCATTAGCGCTAATTCTGAAAAAGAATAAATATAAGTTATTGCCAATAGGTAAGCGATAATAAGCGGCACTATAAAGCCTAAGCCAGAGATTCCTGCTCCTTGTAACATTAGTACCATAACACCTTGTGATACAACCAAACCAACTGATACTGCCAGTAACGAACCAAGGCCAAGTGTTCTTTTAAATGTTGATGTTGAATGCTCACCTGAGCTTTGTGGATGATTCTGTTGAATATCTATCATTGAAATTCCCTTTGAGTTCTAATATTTATTTTAAGAGCTTTTACGAATCAGTCATCTCTACATATCTAGATTAATGTCATGATTTGTACTAAGTTCTAGGATTAGGCGATCTATAAATTCTTCACATTTAATTAACTGTTCTCCATGAATATATTCGTCTGGTTTGTGCCCTTGGTTCATACTGCCAGGCCCACAAACAACGGTAGGAATGCCTAAATGGTGGCTAAATAACCCCCCTTCGGTTCCAAAATTAATATTGGCTTGCCTAGTTGACTGGGCAAGCTTTCGGACAAAGGTAACTGCTTGATCACTTTCAGGTGTATTTAGTCCTGGATATTCGGTGGTGATTTCAATATCAATCTTGCAATTAACATCATTTTTTTGCATTTCATCAGTTAATTCTGAGCAATAGTTTTGAAATTCAGCGAGTATATGTTTTGGATCTTCTGCTGCAATATTGCGGATTTCAAAAAGAAAGCTACAGTGTTTTGGAACAATATTTAAGGCATTTCCACCACTAATGACCCCTGTATGGACTGTGCTATAAGGTATTTCGTAACAGTCTTCAAATGGGCCATTAGCTTGCTTATTTATGGCAACATTTTCTAACCAAGAAACCAAACGTGCAGCGTAATTAATGGCATTAACACCATAGGGCGCCATTCCTGAGTGACATTCTTTCCCAATAACAGTTACTTTAGCTGCAAGTTTTCCCTTATGAGATGTAACCACATTCATTGATGTGGGCTCACCAATAATACAAACAGCGGGTTTGACAGGAGAACTTTTCAACATATCAATTAAGCTACGCACACCTATACAGCCGATTTCTTCATCATAAGAAAAAGCAAGGTGTATTGGTGTCAGGAGTTTTTGAGAAACCATATTAGGTATTGCGCCAAGCACTGCGGCAATAAATCCTTTCATATCACTCGTACCACGGCCAAAAAAACAACCATTTTCTTCGCTTAGAATATATGGTTCTTTCGTCCAATTTTGTCCAGTGACAGGAACTGTATCAGTGTGCCCAGATAGCATGACTCCTGGAATGTCAGTAGGGCCAATAGTGGCAAAAAGGTTTGCTTTCTTCCCATCTGTATCGAAGATTAATGTACTTTCAACACCATACGAATTTAAATACTTTGTTATATAATCCATCAATTCTAAATTAGAATTAATGCTCGTAGTATTAAAGTTAATGAGTTGTTTTAACACATCTAAAGTGAGTGATTTTTTCATCTATAGCTCTTTATATGGTTGTAAAATTTTTTGTTTAGCCATGAATAGCTGACATATACTCATATGTTTTAAATTCGTTCATAAAAGCGGCTTTATATTTATCCTAAGAAAATGTTTTGTTGCTTAATATTTCCTTAAAGATCTCCCGGGACTCCGTAAGATTCCGAATTTTCAGGATCAACTGCACGAGTAATGTAAGCGTTCATTTGAGGTTCATAATTTGTCCAAATTTCTCTTAGTTCATTAATCGGTTCAGCATGCCAATCGACTCTTAAGTCAACAACTGGCCAATTTGGCTCTGCATGAACCAATAACCCTGCAGAATGTTCTGGTCCTAATTCACCACCAGCTGCCATTCCTGCTTCTAGTGCTAAAAGTAATCTATCTGCTAAGTGACCTGAACTTTGCTCAAAAGCGTTGATCATGGCTTGTGGAACACCTGTATTATGTAATAGGTTACCCATTGCGATACAGTTCTGGCCGGATGCAGTCGCATTTATTCCTAATGCTTTTTCACCACTAAATGTGGCCCCTTCGCCTTCAGCGTTCAATACTCCTAATTGACGCCATTGAACATCTGTATCTGCTTCTTTGAGTGATTCGATGACCTGCTCTGGAGTTTGATTCTTTTCAAATAACGTAAGTGCTAATGGGCCAAGATCTGGATTGGTAATATTTTGAGTGAGAGCAACACCCGTTTTACTTTGTACAAAAGCGCATCGACTAGTAACACAAATACTTGAAGAAGTAATTGCTGTTCCAAGCATTCCTGTTTCGGGACAGAAACCTGCAATAGAATACGTCATTATTTATTCCTCTCCTGACGGTATAACTGCAATAATATCGATTTCCATAAGCCATTCCGGTTGTGCCAAAGCTTGTACGACTATACCTGTCGAAATAGGGAAAACACCTTTCAGCGATTTTCCTGTTTCTTTATAAACAGCTTCTCGAAAACGTGGATCTGTAATGTAAGTGGTTGTTTTAACGATATGGCTCATATCCGATCCCGCTTCTTCTAACAATGTTTTTACATTTTTCATTGCTTGTGCTGCTTGAGCTCCTGGATCGCCAAGACCAATCAGTTTTCCATCAAAATCAGTTCCAACTTGTCCTCGGACATATACGGTATTACCAGCACGCACCGCTTGGCATAGATCATTATCTAATGTTTGATTTGGATAGGTTTCTTTTGTATTAAACATACGAATTCTTGTGTGAGTAGGCATTTTTATTCTCTAATTTTTAGGTTATATAAAAAGGCTAAGAGATAATCATTACAGATTTTTTTTACTCTTAGCATATAAAAAATTCACGTTTATTTATTCTGAAGAATGATGATAATTCATGTATTGACGCTGTATTTCGATTTGATCTGCCAAATACTTTGCATCATGCCAAACTCCCCAAATGAAACTAGATCCTCGGCGTGATAACCAAGGTAAGCCTAGAAAATAAAAGCCAGCTTCTGGAGTAACTCCTCGATGATGTAATGGTCTATCATTTTCATCTACTGCATTTATTTTTAACCAGCTGTAATCGGATGAGAATCCTGTTGCCCAAATAATTGAAGTAATATTTTCTTGAACTAAATCTATTTCTTGAATTGGGTTTTTAATACATTCTGCATCAGGAAAAACATTCCTTGCATTCGGTTCTTCTGGTAAATCTAAATGGTTATCTGTGATATAGGTGTCTGCTTCATCTAGTAGCGATAAATAATTATCATCACCATTTTTTAGATTCTGTAACAGATCATTTTCAAAAGTAATTTTGCCATTGTTGAATGACTTAGTACGTCCAACTAATGTCATTCCCTCATTAGCGAGCTCCCTAAAATCAATTGTTTTTCCTCCTTTAGCTCCACTAACTGCAATAGTTACATGTTCAGTTCCTGGCTCCATTGCAGCCATATTCCATTTTCCAAGAACACCTAGCCACCAACAGAAATCTCGATCTCGGTAAGAGCGGGGAGGGCGATCATGAGGACCTGTAGAAAGAAATACTTTTTTGCCTGAATTCATTAATTCATCAGCAATTTGCACTCCTGATGATCCTGCTCCAACAACTAAAACGGCACCATCTGGAAGTTGCTTTGGATTTTTGTAATCTGCAGAGTGAATCTGATGAAGGTTTTTATCTTTAGGTGCAATTGCAGGAATAATAGGAGTTTGAAATGCTCCAGTTGCAGAAACAACTCTTTTAGCTTCAATTACGCCACTTGAGGTTTCGATAATGAATCCAGAAGTACTGGTATTACGTTCAACTTTGATTACTTTTACTCCCTCTCTAATAGGAGCATTGTATTTTTTTGCGTATTCTACGAAGTAATCAGCGACGCTTTCTTTTTTAACAAAGCTGTCTTGAGGCACATCATTAAATTCAAGGCCGGGAAAGCGATCGTGCCAAGCAGGGCCGTTAGCAACTAATGAATCCCATCTTCCTGTTCTCCATTTTTCAGCAATTCGGTCTCGCTCTAAAACAATATGTGGAATATTATAACTACTTAGATGCTCGCTCATGGCAATACCTGCTTGGCCAGCTCCAATAACAAGCGTATCTATCTTTTCATTCATCATGTCTGCATCCTATATGAAAGCTTTAAGGGTAAAACTTTATTATGTCGGTTGGTTATGTACCTAAGAGTAAGTGGTGTTAATTATTTGTTAAAATATTATTAACCTTAGGTTAGGATTAAAAAAACTTATTTAACAAAGTTACAGAGGAATTAGTGCGTGATATTTAGCTTATTATTGCTGTTATATTTCATTGGATTATTTCAAAGCATTTGCAGGTTGTGATGCCAAATTAGCCAGTGTCAGGTACTGTCAAGTTAAGGTTTTTTTCAAAAAACATGCGATAATCAAGGTATGAAAAATTCTAATATCTACGCTGGTTATCGTTATCCTGCACAAATTATTAGCCATACAGTTTGGCTTTATCATCGTTTTATACTTAGCTTTCGAGATATCGAAGAATTACTTGCAGCACGGAGTATTGTTGTCAGGGTACTGTCAAGTTAAGGGGTTTTTCAAAAAACATGCGATAATCAAGGTATGAAAAATTCAAACATCTACGCTGGTTATCGTTATCCTGCACAAATTATTAGCCATGCCGTTTGGCTTTATCATCGTTTTACATTGAGCTTTCGTGATATTGAAGAATTGCTTGCTGCTAGGGGAATTGTTGTTACTTATGAAGCTATCCGACAGTGGTGTGAAAAATCCAGCAATATCGACTGTAATCAGGTCAAAAACAACTGCGGTCAGCTTGGAGATACTTGGTATCTGGATGAGGTTTTTATCAAAATATGGTGTATTACATTACCTGTGGCGAGCAGTAGCTCAAGGCGGTGATGAAAGAGATATTTTAGTACAAAAGCGCAAGGATAAAAGGGCTGCCATGCGTTTCTTTAAGCGATTACTAAAAGGGCAAGGGACGATGCAGTTAAAGATTGTGACGGATAAATTGGCAAGTTATTCTGCGGCTAAAAAAGAACTAGTACCAAGTGTCGAACACTCGACCGTTCAGTATGAAAACAATGGATGTGAATTGTCACATCAGCCCACTCGGCAACAAGAAAGGTAAATGCGGAAGTTTAAATCTCTCGGACAAGCTCAACGATTTTTGAGTTGCCATGGTGTGATTAATAACTTGTTTCGACCTGGCCGCCATTTAATGCAAGCAAAACATTATCGTCTTTTCCGAGATCATTTGTTCGTCGAATGGGATAGGGTTAGTTGTATTCAAAATTTAGTTTAGAGTGAATTTTAGTGGATTTGCTTGGTTAAACTCAATAAGTTGACCGTACCGAGCATTCAACTGTTCAGTATGAAAATAACGGTTGCGAGCTCTCAAATCAGCCTACTCGCAATATGAAAATAAAATCAGGCGATTCGAATACCATGGTCAAGTTCAACAATTTTTGAGTTATCATGGTATGGGCGAGTTAGTTCAATTCAACATTTATGTTGAGGTCTGTTTGACGGTGCTTCTTCGCTTCAGTTTGATAAGTTGACAATACTCTCCCACAGTACAATTCAAATTTTTACATAACAACGGCAGTGTTTCAAAATTAATACTATTATTGGTATATTTAATTGAATGGTAAGCTAGTTAAGAACATTATTATTAAATAAACATTTAATAATAATGTGTTTTCTAATACTAAAAACTAAAGTCTGAGAACGAGGGCTTGTTAACTTTAACAACAATTCCACTTATTCTTTAACGACAATTCAAACAATGCTGTTCTACCTTAATGGCCTTAGTAATAAATACACTTTATTGCATTTTATCAGGGCATAGCCAGCATCAGTGAAAGCGAAAAAATAACGGCAGTAAAAAAACATTATTTGAATTGTCATTTAAGTGTGAAAATAGAAATGATTTATAATCAGTAATTTAGTAAAGTATGACATAATAAGACGTTGATTTTTATTCAATTAATCACTATCGTGGTTCGTGAATACCAACCACTTAGCTAACGGAGCTTCGCTTAAATGCATTATTTCTGGGTGCCATTTTTACCCATGTTCGGGATTATAGTTCCCTTACTCGCCAATAAACTTAATCGTAGTGCCTGTACGCTGGCAACCGCGTTGCTACCAGCGCTAGCGCTTTGCTTGATTTTTCTTGATTTGCCAGCGGTATTGGCTGGGGAGTCTTTTAGCAAGAGCGTTGAGTGGATCCCCCAATTAGGTTTATCATTATCATTTCGGCTCGATGGTTTAGCTGCATTATTTAGTATATTGATTTTGGGAATTGGTCTACTGGTTATTTTATATGCGCGTTACTATTTATCTGAAAAAGACCATATGGGACGTTTTTACTGTTATTTGATTATGTTTATGACGGCCATGCTCGGCATTGTGATGTCAAATAATATGCTACAACTCTGGTTTTATTGGGAGTTAACCAGTATTAGTTCGTTCTTGCTAATCGGTTTTTGGTCACACAATAGTGATGCACGTAAAGGTGCTAGAATGGCGCTTACTATCACTGGTGCTGGTGGTTTAGCGTTATTGGCAGGGATCATATTATTAGCTCAAGTCGTTGGCAGTTACGAATTAGACGTCGTCCTCAATAGTGGCGAGTTGGTAAAACAAAGTCCTTATTATTTAGCTATTTTAAGTCTATTTTTAATTGGTGCATTTACTAAGTCTGCTCAATTCCCATTCCATTTTTGGTTGCCTCACGCCATGGCAGCGCCTACGCCGGTAAGTGCTTACTTACACTCAGCTACTATGGTAAAAGCGGGTATTTTCTTATTAGCGCGTTTTTACCCAGTCTTAGCAGGCACAGAAATGTGGTTTGTGGTGGTGTCATTAACCGGTTTATTGACTATGTTATTGGGCGCTTACACTGCATTGTTTAAACATGATTTAAAAGGGCTATTAGCTTACTCGACCATCAGTCACCTTGGTTTAATTGTATTGTTGCTCGGTTTAAATACTGAGTTAGCTGCGATTGCTGCAATATTTCACATCATGAATCATGCCGTTTTTAAAGCGTCATTATTTATGGCTGCAGGTATTATTGACCATGAATCTGGTTCGCGAGACATGCGTAAAATTAATGGGCTATGGAAATACATGCCTATCACTGCCACGTTAGCGATGGTGGCCTCTGCATCGATGGCAGGGGTGCCTCTGCTTAATGGGTTTTTATCTAAAGAAATGTTTTTTACTGAAACCTTAGAGCAAAGCATTTTAGGTGCTATGTCTTGGTTAATTCCTGTATTAGCGACTATTGCTGCGGCCTTTTCTGTCGCTTATTCACTGCGTTTTATTCATGATGTGTTCTTTAATGGTGAGCCGAAAGGCTTAACTAAAACCCCACATGAGCCACCACGTTATATGCGTGTTCCCGTGGAAATATTGGTGGCGATTTGTTTGTTGGTGGGTATTTTTCCTAACTACACGATTGGTCCATTGCTACAAAGTACTTCATTGGCGGTACTTAACCATGCCTTACCTGAATATAGCTTATCCATATGGCATGGATTTAACCTGCCGTTATTAATGAGTGGAATGGCAACGATGGGTGGTGTGGCTATTTATTTGAACCGCAAACATCTATTCAAATTTGCAGGGATGTTTCCGGATATTGACGCAAAATTGGTCTTTGAAGGTTGTATTCAGGCCTGTGTAAGGTGGGCACAAAAAATAACCATGACATTGGAGAACGGCTCTTTACAACGTTATGCTTTTTGTCTCTGTTTCTTCGCTTTATTGCTCATCGCACCACCTTTGTTTGACCTAGATACAACCAGAGGAAGTTTGCCTGGTACGCCTATCAATGGTGCTGTGCTTGTTGCTGCTATTTTGATTATTGCAGGTTCACTTGCCACCATGATTTGGAGTCATTACCGTCTCATTGCATTATTAATGTTGTCGCTAGTCGGTTTAGTCGTATCGATAACCTTCGCTTACTTCTCGGCACCTGACTTAGCGCTTACTCAGCTCTCAGTAGAAATTGTAACGGTGATTTTGTTATTGCTGGCGCTTTATTTCTTCCCTCAGCAAACCCCAACCAGTAAAAGTCGCCCTAGCCATTTTGTACGCGACTTGACTGTTGCGGCATTCATAGGCTGTATTATTGGTAGTATTTGTTTTGCTTTAATGACCCATCCTTTGGATAGTATTTCTGCATTTTTCTTAGCCAATGCAAAAACAGGCGGGGGCGGAACCAATGTGGTAAATGTTATTCTGGTCGATTTCCGTGGCTTTGATACCTTTGGTGAGATTACGGTGCTCGGGATTGCTGCATTAGGTATTCATAAGTTAATTGCTCGCATGCGTTTATCAATGCGCACTAAAGATTACGATGGCCGCCTATGGGCGAAAGAGAAGTATCCGGTGTTATTAATGGTGGTTTCACAAAGCTTATTGCCTCTATTCCTGCTCATCTCTGCTTATATCTTTATGCGTGGACACAACTTACCAGGCGGAGGCTTTATTGCCGGTTTGATTACTTCTATTGCGTTAATTCAACAATACCTTGCACATGGCGTTGATTGGATGGCTAAAAGGGTGAGTTTGAGTTACCACTATATGATCGCGATTGGATTATCGATCGCCGGATTAACAGGCTTAGGTAGTTGGATTTTTGATCGACCGTTTTTAACCTCTTGGTTTGAATATGTTTCGTTACCTTGGATAGGTAAATTTGAACTTGCTAGTGCATTGCTATTTGACATCGGGGTTTACTTTACCGTGATCGGTGCGACATTGCTTATATTAGCGAGCTTAGGCAAGTTAACGACTACAGAACGACTCACAGTAGGAGAAAGATAATGGAACTAGTCTACGCAGTTTGTGTCGGCTTCATGAGTGCCTGTGGCATATTTTTAATGCTACGTGGCCATACCTTTACGTTAGTTATTGGGCTTACTTTATTGTCTTACGCTGTTAACTTATTTCTATTTGCCAGTGGTGGATTAACCATCGGTGCTCCTACGGTACTGAGTAGCAGTGAAAATTACGCAGATCCACTACCGCAGGCGTTAGTACTGACTGCGATCGTTATTGGATTTGCTATGACCGCTTTTGCTGTGATTCTAGCAATGCGAGGACGCGCAGACTTAGGTAGTGATCACGTAGATGGAATAGAACCTTTCGATCCTTTAGCTGAGGAAAAATCCTAATGAGTTTGTTTGACCATTTAGTTATCTTCCCAGTATTAATTCCTTTTTTTGTGGCTGTTGCTTTGCTTTTTCCAAGCTTAAGTAACTCCTTAAGCAAACAACGTGTAGTGAGCATCTCTGCTAATATTTTGATGGTCGTGGTTGCCTTTTCGCTGCTATTCAAGGTTGAGGCACAAGGTATTCAAGTGTATGCACTTGGCGATTGGTCCGCTCCTTTTGGCATTGTATTAGTCGCGGATCTATTTTCTGTATTAATGGTTTGTTTAAGTGCTATTTTAGGCTTAGCGGTAATACTCTATGCGAGTGCAGGAGAAGATAAAACAGGCGCCTTTTTCCACCCTCTTATTATGTTCCAATTAATGGGCATTAACGGTGCATTTTTAACCGGTGATGTGTTTAATTTATTTGTGTTTTTTGAAGTATTGCTAATCGCCTCATACTCTCTGATGATCCACGGAGGAGGAAAACAACGGATACAGGCAAACATCCATTATGTATTCCTTAATTTAATTGGTTCATCGTTATTTTTGTTTGCATTAGGCACTTTATACGGCACTTTAGGCACCCTTAACTTTGCTGATATGGCCGATAGGATCCCACTGCTCTCCAATAATGAATTACTGATCGCCAAGTCAGGGGCCTTATTGTTATTGGCTGTTTTTGGTTTAAAAGCGGCGATGCTTCCTTTACATTTTTGGCTACCCAAAGCTTACTCGACGACCAGTACTTCAGTGGCCGCATTATTTGCCATTATGACTAAAGTGGGTATCTATAGTATTTGGCGGGTACATGGTGTGATGTTTGGTGACCAAGCCGGTGAACTGGCTAATATCGCTTTGCCATGGTTATGGCCGATAGCTTTATTAACTATTATTGCTGGCGCTATTGCGGTACTCGCGAGTAAAAGTTTGCGGGTGCTTTGTAGTAACTTGGTGATTGTATCCGTCGGTACGTTATTGGTGACTATTAGTTTGAATACGGTACAAGCTACTTCAGCAGGGATTTATTACTTACTACATAGTACCGTCGCCTGTGCTGCTATGTTTTTGCTCGCAGGGTTAATTCAACAACTTCGTGGTCAAGCGGAAGACCGTTTTGTTACTGCTAGAGCAATGCCTCAAGCGGGCATTTTGGGCTTTATCTTTGTGTTATTAGCAATTGGGTTAATTGGTATGCCACCATTGTCAGGCTTTGTTGGTAAGGCATTGATTTTACAATCAATCACCAAAGCAAGTGAAGCAATGTGGGTTTTCCCAATCGTATTAGGCGGAGGGCTAATTGCTTTAATTGCCTTATCACGTGCCGGTACCTCATTGTTTTGGCGAACCAATGGTGAAAACACCAGCACACTAAAAGGCCATCCACTTCAGTACCTGGCGATTGGCTTATTGGTCGTGATACTTCCTTTGATGGTTATTTTTGGCGGAACAGTAAGTGACTATACACAATTGGCTGCAGAGCAACTTAAAGCTGGTTTAAGTTTGCAACAACTTAATGAGGTCGCTAAATAATGAATAAAGTACGTAAATTTGTTTGGTTTCCCACACCCTACCACAGCATATTATTATGGCTAGTGTGGCAAATTTTACATGATTTTAGTCGTGGTCATATGGTGTTAGGGGCGATGTTTGCGATTGTTATTCCTTGGATTGTCGCACCTCTCAGTGAGAAAGAAGCGGTAGCAAAAAAACCTATCAAGGCGGTGATCTATACATTTCGTTTGTTAATTGACATTGTTGCCTCTAATTACGACGTAGCGAAGCGTGTATTGCAAAGCAATCGCAGTTTAAAGCCCGCCTTCATTGCGGTGCCTTTAGACATTAAAGAGCCTGTGCCACTGGCTATTTTTACAAGTAGCGTGTCATTAACACCAGGTACTGTGAGTGTGGAATTATCAGAGGACAGAAAATGGTTATATGTACATGTGCTGCATCTAGAGGATGAACAACAATTAATTAACCTTATCAAAGATCGTTATGAAGCCCCTTTAAAGGAGATTTTCGGATGTTAAGTTACGCTATATTGATTGCTTGTGCGTTGATTTGTTGTGCTTTAGCGTTAAATGCTTGGCGTTTAATCATCGGCCCCACTACACCAGACAGAATTATTGCCGTTGATACTATGTACATTAATAGCATTGCATTGATCATATTGTTAGGGCTTCACCAAGGCTCTACCATTTATTATGAAAGTGCATTATTGATTGCTCTGCTTGGCTTTGTAAGTACTTCAGCTTTTTGTAAGTACTTATTACGTGGCGATATTATCGAATAAGGAAGAGAGATGACTGTATTTTTAGAAGTGGTAGTGAGTTTTTTATTAGTGTTTGGTGCTTTTGTTATGCTAATTGGCTCTATTGGTTTAGCAAAACTCCCGGATTATTTTACTCGCTTACACGCTCCAACTAAAGCTAGTACGCTAGGCGTTGCCTGTATTTTGCTCGCTTCAATGATTTTTTTCAGCGTTCAACTTGGCCACGTGAACTTAAAAGAAGCATTAATTAGCATGTTTTTGCTGATCACCGCACCCGTTGCTGCACATATGCTAGGGAAAGCAGGCTTACACTATAAAGTGAAAATGACTGATAGTACCCAAAACCAATATTTGGCTAAAAAAGCCTATTTACAACAACATCCTGATGATAAGTAGTTCGCTTTTTTATTGCTGTAAATAACCATAAGCAAACACCTTAATCAATGTGAGTTATCGCATCGACCTACTTTGCAAAAGAACAATAGATATAGAATTTAAATCCGATGACAGCTCAGCGTTTTTGAGTTGTCATCGGGTAGGATTCGCTGTGTTAAAAATATAGCTTAACCTTAATTTCTAGGTATTATTAGCTAGATGAGATCACCTTTGATTCCCTTTAATAGTCTATTATATTGCCTCATCCTGACTTGTGTGTGTGCTCAAATATCTGAGTAAAGCACTCCACATCTTACAATCACCATCGGTATCAAGCTTAATGTCGCCTCTTTTATTAATGCTTCTCTCTACTGTTTGTTTGTCATTAAGTGGCTTTCTCGCCAAGTACTTAGAGCATATTGTACCTATTAATGTGTTACTGATGGCTCGCTTGATAATCCCTGCGATTATTATGTTAGCTACTGCTTTTATATTAAGAGCGAAACTTCCAACTTTCGCTGAAACAAAGGTGATCGGAAAACGTTCTATTTTTATCGCGTTAACGCAGTTTTGCTTCTTTTTAGCATTATCGAAATTAAGCCTGATTGAGTTAGTGGTTTTATTTAGTACCGGCCCACTGTTTATTCCGATTATTGAAAAAATATTATATAGCTCCACAATATCTAGACCGATAGTACTGACATTAGTTTTTTCATTTTTTGGCGTTATTGTGCAATCTGGAGTGATCAATGGTGTGCAATTTCAGTGGGGCATGTTGCTAGGGTTATTAGCGGGTTTTTTTAATGCATGTTCGCAAGTATCGATGTACAAATCCAGCCAAATTAAATTAGACCCATTTATGATCAATGGCGTTAGTTTTTTAATTGCAGCAATATTAGTATTACCCATTGCCACGTTATTAATGCCGTCATCTACTTCTGAATTTGCTTATTGGTTATTTCCTTATGCGGCAGTCATTGGAGTAATGGGGGCATTGAGTGTTGGCACACAATTATTTAGAACTAAAGCGTATCAACGATCTCTGTCGAGCGCAGAACTAGCCCCTATATTTTATTTAAATATATTTATTGCCGCTTTATTACAAGCTATCTTCTTTGAACAAAAATTTCAGCTATTTCAAGTCGTAGGTTTAGCTATTATCGTTAGCGCTTGTTTGGCGTATTCTTATGCCCGTTATCATTCAAGGTGAATTGTATCCATGGTTGACAAGCCAACCAGTGATGGTATTAATACCTTGTGTGGCAATAACATCAAAATGATCAGAATGAAGGAAATTAAAATAAAAGAGTGAAAATTGAAGTGATGACTTTGCAAAGCATATTTCCTCGCAAAGTCATCTTGAATACAGATTAATGATTAAGTGTTTGCTCGCCTTGACCAAAGTGCCAATCAAAATGGAAATGCTGTGTAATATCTTGATCTTTACGCTGATAGGTATGACTGCCAAAATAATCACGCATTGCTTGTATTAAGCTTGCTGATGAGTCCGCTTCACGATAACTATCATAATAACCGATCGCTGAGCTGGTGGTTAACATTGGTAAACCTTGGCCGATTGCTTCGGTCAATACTTGTCGCCATGCTAATTGTCCTTTAGCAAGGTCGTTACTAAATCGCTCTGCAAGCATTAAGTTGGGAAGCTGAGGCTGGCTTTGATAAGCCTCGGCAATATCATTCAGGAAAGTGGCGCGAATAACACAGCCTGCACGCCAAATTTTAGCAATCACCACATAATCAAGTTGCCAGTTATATTCTTTGTCCGCAGCTGACATCAGCTCAAAACCCTGTGCATAACTGCATATTTTTGAACAATATAAAGCGTCTGATAATTTATCTATCCATAGTGCTTTATCTTTTGCTTGTACCTCCGGACCGGCTAATTGTGATGCACCAATAGCACGTGTTTTCTTTTGTGTGCTTAAACAGCGCGCAAATACCGAAGCTGCAATCGCATTCGCAGGGACACCTAATTCCAAAGCCTCACGAGCGGTCCAGTTACCGGTACCTTTTTGTCCCGCTTGATCTAGGATCACATCAACCAAAGGCTGGCCAGTTTTAGGATCTACGGTACGTAAAATATCAGCGGTAATACCAATCAGATAACTTTGTAGTTTGCCTTTGTTCCACTGACTAAAGACATCAGCGACTTCAACGGCAGACATGGCTAATACTTGGCGCATGAATTGAACTGTCTCGGCAATCATTTGCATATCCGCATACTCAATGCCGTTATGTACCATTTTCACAAAGTGCCCAGAACCAATCGGCCCAATGTATTCAGCACAGGGCTCGCCTTCAGGTAGCGGTTGTTCAACATGAGTACGTGCAATTTCAGCCCCTGTTACTGGATCAACTTTTGCTGAGATAGCTTGCCACATCGGTTTCAATTGCTGCCATGCGGCTTTGTCACCGCTGGGCATTAACGAGGGGCCGAAACGTGCGCCTTGCTCGCCACCGGAAATGGCACAAGTAAAGAAATGAAACTTATTTAGATAAGCTTGGTGGCGAGTAATGGAGTCTCGCCATTGGCTGTTACCAGTGTCGACGACAACATCATCAGGTGCTAAGCCCGCAGCAATTAGATCCTGGCAAATAATATCGACGATAGGACCCGCTGGAACAGATAATACAATACGGCGAGGCACAGTAAGTTGTGCCATTAATTGTGTTAGATCTTGCACTGTTTGTAATGGTGCCGCGGTTAATAACTGATGTTGCCCTAGTAGCTCTTGGCTGCGTAGTTGATTGGTATCAAAGGCGACCACAGAAAACCCACGCTCGGCTAAGTTTAGTGCCATGTTTGCACCCATTACACCCAAGCCGATCACGGCAATATCTTTTTGTTCTTGCATTAAAACCTCAATATTTAAATGAACGCCTGATTTATGGCTAAATGACCATATTTATTATGCTTCTTATTAGGCCATCTTTATTATTTTACGTGATTAGTTCGACGTTACTGTTTCACGTTACTATTTATAACGCGACTACTTCTAGTGTAACTATTTTTAAGATGTTTATTTCTAAGCTGTTATCTCCACCACAAGGCTAGGATTGGGAAAATAATGACCAATGCAAGTGTTAACACTTGTAAGCAGATGAAAGGCACTAGTGCACTGAATATCTCACCCAGGCTAATATCTTTGGGCGCTACAGATTTTAAGTAGAAAGCAGCCGGACCAAAAGGAGGGGAAAGGAATGAGACCTGCATATTTAAACAGAATACAACACCAAACCAAACAGGATCCATACCTAAGCTAACAATAATCGGTACAAAAATAGGCATAGTTAATAATGCGACACCAACCCAATCAAGGAACATACCTAATACTAATAGGATAGCCATCATAATAAGGAGTGTAGTCGTAGGGCTGCCACCACTGAGTGCCAGTATAGTGTCACCTACAAAATCAATTCCACCCATCAGGTTATAAACACCAACTAATGCGCTGGCACCAATCCCAATCCAGATGATCATGCCACAGGTTTTCATGGTCGAGATCGCGGCATCTTGTAGCATTGAAATATTAAGCTCTTTACGGATCCAAGTACTTAGCATAATGCCTACAACACCTAATGCAGAGGCTTCTGTGACCGATGCAATACCACTATAAATGCTGCCAAGTACCACTGCCACCGACAATAATGGGAAGAATAAGGCTTTAAAAAAGTTAGGTTGTGTTTTGGCATCTTCCGCGAGTTCTTCAGCCGTAGGTAAAGGGGCTAAAGCAGGGTTTAATTTACAACGTATTAATACATATAGAATATAAAAAATAGCCAGTAATAATGCAGGTACAAAGGAGGCTTTAAATAAGTCACCAATAGATACACTAGCGGTTAAACCGTAAATAATAAGTACAATACTTGGAGGTAACATGGTACCTAAAGCACCGCCAGCACAGGTTGTGCCAATAGCTAATTTACGGTCGTAACCTAAGCGCAGCATTTGTGGTAACGCTAATATACCAAGTAATACCGTTTCACCACCAATAACGCCTGACATTGAAGCTAATATAACCGCAACTAATAAAGTTTGTACCGCAACACCACCACGTAAACGCTTGCCGAATAACTTCATGGCTTCGAATAGATCATGGGCAATGCCGGAACGATCTAATAACGCGGCCATCAATACAAACATCGGCACCGCAAGAAAGATATAACTGTCTACAAAGCTATATAAGCGACTAGTCACCAAAGGCAGTGCGTCGATACCAAACCAACCCACGGTAAAAAAGAGTGCAACAAAACCAGTCACAAATGCTAGCTGCATACCTGTTAACAGTAGCGCTATCATCATAAACAGCATTAATAAGCTGCCATAGCCGATGCCAATTGCAGATAAATCAAACATGAGAGTGTTTCCTTAGCGCTTTGATTTCGGCAATCAAATGCAATAAAAATTGAATAGTAAGAATACAAAAGCTAATCAAAATAACCGCTTTTAAGAGTGCAGGGAAAGGAGGGTTCCACGCACTACCTGAAGTATTGAGTCGCAATTCGCCTAGCGGAGAAAACCACGCACTTTCGGCGAGTGTATAAGCACCATAAGTCATTAGTGCAGAGAAGCTGATCCCAATGATATGGTGCAGTAAATTAAGGTAATGGCGGGTACGCTGAGAAACAACATCGTAAATAAGTACTACACGCACATGCTTATTAGATGCGAAAGCATATAACCCACCAATCACAAATAACGAGCCGCCAATAAAAGACGCTGTTTCATGTACCCAAATAGTTGGTGAGTTAAATACATAACGCATCACCACTTCATAAAAAGAAATAAAGACAGTGAAAATAAACAACATGCTCAGCCAGTTACTTACTTTTAAAATAGCAGCATCAAGTTTGTTCTTAGGCTGTTCATCTTCTTGAGGTTGTGGCATGACTTTTTTGGTAGGCATAAGAGGCTTCCAGATAAAGCAAGGGTTGAGGCAACCCTTGCGATTAAGTTGAGATTATTGCTTATAACAGACCGTTTTCAGCTAAGAAGGTGGTCACCGATGTATATACCTTAGAGGCATTTTCAGAGCGAGCAGCAAATGCTTTCCATTGACCTTGAGCGATGCTACGGAATTTTTTACGTTCTTCAGCAGACCAGTCGTGAATAGTGATATTAGGATTTGCTTGTGCTTCTTTAATCGCTGCTTGGTCGGCAATTTTTAACTGCGTCGTCATATCGTAAGAAAAATCGCGCACAGATACCGTTAAGATCTCTTGAAGATCCATTGGTAATTTATCCCATTTTTTCTGGCTTACTGAAATATCGATCAGAGGTAATGAGTGAAAACCAGGTTGAACAGGGTGTGTTGCCACATCATTTAAACCATTTTTTTGGTTAGTTGAGAATACCGTGTAATCGGCAGCATCAATAACGCCTTTGCTTAGCCCTGTAAATACTTCTGAACCAGGTAAGTTAACTGGAGACGCGCCAGCTGCAGCAAATACTTGTTGTACTAAGCCTTCTGGAGCACGTAGTTTAAGTCCTTTTAAGTCAGCAACACCATTCAGCGGTACTTTAGAAACAAACGACTCAACACCGGTAGTTGATGCGCCAACAAACTTCACACCATAAGGAGCGTATAACTCAGTCATTAACTGATTACCGCCACCGTAGTTCATATATTGTAAAAGCTGCGTTGTATCAGACCATGCACCGACCATATTACCAATTAAACCAAAGGCAGGGTCTTGACCTGAGAAATAACCAGTTGCAGTAATTTGGCCATCTAAAATGCCCATTTTAATCGCACCTAGTGTTTCAGTATGCTTTACCACACTTGCAACAGGTAATAATTTGATATCAATACGCCCATTAGACATCTTCTCTACACGATCAGCCCATTCTTGTTGTACCTGGAAATTTTTGTCACCAGAAGGATCAGACGATTGAATTTTAAACACAAAATCAGCCGCCATTGCAGAAGTCGATAACAGGCCTGCAATAACACCCGAGAGTAATGATTTGTGAAGCTTTTTCATGTTGAGATTCCTTTTTCCAATAAGTGTAAATTTCAAATTAATCATGTCCAGTTACAAATAGGTTACCGGTAACTTGAAGCGCATGTTACCGGTAACTGCCGGATTTTTTCGTGTTTTTGATCACAAATTCATAAGCAGATATTAACCTTATTCTTGATAAAGATCATTTTTTAGCGCTTATTCTGGTCTTTTTCTTGTCATTCTTTATGACCTCTTTTAACTTTTATCTTATTGAAATTAAATAAGTTAATTATCAATTCAGTTTGTTAGATAAGCACGCTTGCATGGTGTGATCATTGCAAAGAGAGGCTAGTGAGTGTTTTTTTATTGTTGAGGGGCAGTTCACATTCTTAGACGTTACGCGTAACATGTTACCCGTAACGTGATATTGTTTTTAGCAATATTAGTGACATAACTTGATCAACATAAGCAAGATGGATAAGGGAGCGGGATGAATAAACTACCTAGTGGTGCGGTATTAATAATAATGGGAGTCGCAAGCAGTGGTAAATCATCAATTGGCCAATCGCTGGCAAAAGCGTTAGATGTTAAATTCATTGATGGTGATGACCTACATCCTAAAGCCAACATCTTAAAAATGGCTTCTGGTCAGGAATTAAATGATCAAGACCGTGTTCCTTGGCTAGAAAGAATTCGAGATGCGGCTTTTAGCATTGAGAAAAAAAATGAAAATGCAGTGATCGTATGCTCTGCGTTAAAACAAAAATATCGCCAATTAATTTGTGAAGATAACAATCAAGTGACTTTCTTGTTGTTACATGGCAGTTTTGAACTAGTGCTACAACGCATGCAGAATCGCCAAGGACACTTTATGCCGGTGGCTTTATTAAAAAGCCAGTTTGAGGCATTAGAGTTACCCTCTGAAGATGAAAAGAACGTTATTAAAATCGATATTGATGGCAGTGCCGAAACCGTGCTACAACGTTGTATTGATGCCACGCAGACGTTAATAAACTAGTTAACCTCAATTCAAGATAATGAAAGCGTCTGTATATTTAAAGTCATATTATTGATTATACAGTGCTGCTCGTTTTTTAAAGTGTTGCTTATCCAGAACTGAGGTTAGTTATAAAATAGTTAAAGCAAACCATAACAGTAGCGGCATGCTTAATACCGATAATAGGTTGCCATACAACACCATAGAAGCAACGGTCGCACCATTCAACTGGTATCGCTCTGCAAGTAAATAATTCATAACTGCTGGTGGCAACATCGTAAATAACACCATCATTTGTAGTTGTAATTGGGTTAAAGGTATCCATAAATAGATCACTGCAAAGGTGATCGCGCCGCTTACTAAAGAAGTCAGCGTACTTATTAAACCAATTTTAACTCCCGAACGATTAACATAAATGAGTTGGCTACCTAATGAAAAAAGCATTAAAGGGATCGCACTCTCACCGAGTAAATTAGCAGCCTCCCATACCGGTTCCCAAATAGATACATCGAATAGATTCAATGCTAGAGCAGTCACAGTGGCGTACATAATCGGCATGCTTAACAATTGTTTGAAACCTTGTTTATTAATGCCGCTAATAATCACAATGCCCAGCGTTAATTGCAAACAGGTTGAGACTATCATTAATAACACTGCATCACTTTTCGCAATTTCACCAAAGGTATAAACAAAAAGCGGGATCGCTAAATTACCGCTATTACGAAACATGTGTGGAGGCACCCAAACTTTCACGTTCCAATGATAGAAACGGCATAACATAGCAATCAAAAGGCCGGGTAATATCACCGCAATCACACTCGCGGCAATCAAATTAACCTGCTTGCTACCCAGGGGCATATTCACCAAAGAAGCAAACACCAGTGCCGGTACAAAATAATCGAGATTTAACTTATTAATCGGCCCCATGTCGATCGAAGTACGGCGTGCGCAAATATAACCGGCCAATACGACCACAAACATTGGGAATAAAATTTCTATAATGCGTAATAACATAATAATAATTCAACCGTAGCGGAAAGCGGAAGTTGACCGTCATATTGATAGGTAAAATAGCTGCTCTGTTATAACGAGAGAGCAGCTATCAATGTATATATTAGCTTTTAATCGTTTAGGAAAACCATCGCTCAACCTAAAGCCTAAAAGCTAGAACCTAGAGATTGTTGTAATGTAATCACCGTAATACCTTATTTTACGATTCCAGTTGAGATTAAATACTCTCACCATGGCGGATCTCAACCCCTAAATCAATCACTGCATCGGTGATCGCTTCACCTGCTAAACGTGCAATTAACTGTTGCGCGGTGACCTGACCTATCTTTTCACGCGGCGTTACCACAGTTGCTAACTTTGGCACCATAGACTGGCCTATATCGTGGCCATGGAAACCAGCAACTGCAATCTGTTCAGGAATTTTTAAGCCCATTCGTTGCGCTTCAAAAATAGCACCGATCGCCAAGTCATCATTGGTACAAAATAACCCATCTGTTTGTGGGTAGGCAGCTAGCGTACGAGTTAACAGTTCCGCACCAAGTGAAAATGAAGAAGCCGCTTCAGTCATCATACTTTTACAACTAAGGCCATGCTCTCGCATCGCTTTTTCATAACCTTGTTGTCTTAATTTCGTTCGAGTATCTAAGCGCGCCCCTAAATAAACAATATGCTGGTAACCTTTTGCAATCATCGCAGAAACCATCTGATAACTCGCTTCAAGATTATCAACTCCCACTGCTTGTTCAATTGCCGGTGACGCCACATCCATCATTTCGATCACAGGAATACCCGCCGTTTTAATCATCTTTAACGTTCTCGGGGTGTGCTGGCTTTCAGAAAGAATTAAACCGTCGATATGATAAGACAATAAAAAACTAATCCGTTTTTCTTCTAGCTCTGCACTGTATCCATAATGAGCAAACATGGTTTGATAACCCGCCGCTTCTGTCACTCGCTCAATACCACGAATCACTTCAGAGAATACTTGATTGGTTAAAGAGGGCACTAAGATACCAATGGCGTGGCTTTTTGCATTAGACAGTAAATCCGGTGCACGGTTAGGAATGTAACCTAATTCTTCTACCGCGAGCGATATCTTTTTTTGCATCTCTGAGGAGACTTGTTGTGGGTCTCGCAGGTAACGACTAATAGTCATTTTGGTTACGCCGACAATGTTAGCGACATCTTGGAGGGTAGGTCTTCTTTTCTTGCTCATAATCATAGCCTATGGAATGTTACCTGTAACATAACAAGACTCGTTAATGGATGCCACAACATTAATCAACTTGGCACAGACAAATAATAAAAAGTGTTAGCCAGTAACAAAAAATATCAAGTACGCAGTCATAGGACGAATTAATTCACCCTATGACTTTTTGCTATTTCAAAGTGAGCTGACTGCTACGCCAACGTAGTAGGTCGAGGATACAAAACAGGGTTAGACTGACATCTGTTAAAGGTAAGGTATAACCTAGGATGAGGGTTATTTGAGTGTTTGTGTTGAGTTTTAACCAAGCTACGGTAAGGGTCTTTTGTTTTTTTGGGCTGGTGGTTTTTATGTTGCGACGACCTAGTTGTAACTATAAAAATATTCCTAATCTAGCGGTAACCCACATCCATGAAGCAGTCAATTCAATGTAATAATGGTCTAATGTGGGATCGATAAATAATAAAATGGAATTTATGGTGTTGATAATGCAGATCGAAGGAGCTGCATTATCAATTAATTGAAAGTTAGAGGTTGTCACTAAGGTACAAGGGGCTTCGACACTGTTTTAGGAGCAGCTGTAGGAGTTACCTTAGGTGCCGCTTTGTTGACTTTTTTTGGTATTGTCTTGTGTGTTAGCGCTGGCAATAAATGCAATTTATGATGAATTGCATGGTGGATAAAGGATAGTTTAGTACGCACAGCTTGCGTTAATACAAAAGGGTAGGCATCTGCTAATCCCATGCTCCGGTTTAAGGAGTTGAGGATCACTGAAAAATCGACCCACGTATCTAGAATATTACTGATCGCTGTTTGCCCTGAAAAAAAGTACGCATCTTGTGGTAAGTTTAATTCTCCTACCTCTTCAGAATCCGCCTGTTCACCAGATGTTGAGCCGGTAATGGAAAAGTTCTGTGCTGTTTCTAGGGTATCAATGATGTGCATATAATGCGCCCAAGACTCTGCCCAGTCTTCATAGGGGTGCATAGTGGCATATTCACTAATATAATGTTCAGGCCAATTTTTTGGTGCGCCATGTTGGTAATGCTGGTCTAGTGCTTCTTGATAATCGAGCTGATCATCACCAAAGTATTGCTTACATAATTGTTGTTTTTCTGGCGTATGGACGATTAATTGGTCAAAGTAGTAGTGCCCTAATTCATGTCTAAAATGCCCTAACAATGTACGATAACGTTCACCCATCGCATCTTTTGTTTGTGAGCGAGAAACATCGTCGGCTTCGGCTAGGTTGATAGTGATATGACCACAATCATGGCCAGTAAACACAGTTTCATGGCCGGCTAATGGGCTAGTAAAGTGGTCATTAACATTACGGTCGGTAATAAAATCAAAACTTAATCCATTGTCTGGGTCTTGCGCGATCGTCTTGAGCGGTAATGAAAGCGCTTTTAAGGTATACAATGCACGACGCTTTGCTACTTCCATTTTTTGCCATAACGGAATATGTTCAGCAATACTCAAATCGGGCACTGTTTCGTTAAAACGACAAGCAAAACACAACACTTCATCTTTGCCTTCAACAGGCACAAACGTATTTAAATTTACCATACCGTTACAGGCTTCAAATTGGGCGTTGTTATCACATTTTTGATAATGGATAGTGGGTGCAATCGCTTTAAAAAATGAACCTGTTACTTGATCAAATTCATAGGGCTCTACTTGATCAAAGTTGTCATCGAGCCCTACGGTTCTGTTACAAGCGAGGCAATGACTGCTTTCAAAAAACAAAATAGGTTGATCCGCGCAGTCACATTGAAATGTTTTCATATAAATACTCTATTAACAAAAATGAAAAGCCAGCATATTTAATGCTTTAACTTGCAGAAATACTCTTGCTTAAATACGACTTAATAGATCCGACTTTTTAGTATTGTACTCGTCATCTGTTAATGCGCCCATCTCATGCAGTTGTGCTAACTTTTCTATGATATCAAGCGTCTGAGTAATAGATTTTTGGTCTTTCTGATCTATCGGTTGCTTGTTGTGGCTGTTGTTATCGTTGTTGATACCGTTTGTATTAGCTGAGTAATTGTTGTCTAGGTTGCCATTTGTTGATTGTTGTTGGCTACTGCTGTTATTCGCGCTGCTATTTAGGCCGTTATTATTGTTAAGGCTGTTATTGCTAAGATTGTTATTTGTTGGCATGTTATTCATAGCAGGCGCAGCCACGTCTGCAAAGTTAGTTTTCGCTACTACTGGTAATGGTTGACCTGTGATCAAAGGCAAACTGCTTACATTAATGGTGCCCCACTGGCTATTGAAAGTCAGAGAAGTGTTATTACCTTGTTGTTGGCTGACGCCACCAATGTTGTGGTCTAATGTGTCATAGACGGACACTTGGCCATTCAATTCCACTGCTAGACGATTTGGAAAAACCGCATAACGGATATTGTTTTGAGCGCCGCTACTAAATGGATTGCCGAGGTTACTTGGCCACCATTGATTGCTGCCTGGTGTACCTGCTGGAATGACCGGAAAAATTTGGTTGTTACTGAGTATGTTTGCTAACTCATTACATAAATTGTCGACGGTTGTTTTTAGGCCGTTATTAAACATATCGCCGACCATGGTCATACCACCGCGCATCCATTGTCCTGAGCCACCTAATTCAGGGCAGTTAAATTGTGCCATAGAGCCGCCGCCATTATTCACTGCAACTAACATGTGAGTCACTGCACCGTGACTTAAGCCATAACGTGACGCTATATCATTGACGAGATTTTCACCAACATTAGTTAGTTTTTGCATAATAATATGCCCTTTTTATAAATTGAGTGGGAGTAAATAGCCAAAGAAAAAGGCTGGGTTAGCGTCTGTTGTGTAATAGGGTGTTTAATAAACATCCTGCCTATATTACTCATACTGAATACCGCTTGATTATATCTTAAGGTCGTTTGTTTAACCGCAAGGTGGCGGTTAAAAGATGCACTATCATAGCATCATTCTTGAGCTTCTTAGCAGCTTTATCGAGCACTCTTTTTTATTTATTTTTAATATAAATTAATCTCTTTTTTAATAGATACTTAAGAGCTCTGAATGATAGAAAAAGAGATTACAGGTAGTCTTTTTTATAATCTTTACATATCTTCAAAAGTTAGACGTTTTCGAACTATTTACATTGCTTTTTTCATCTCTTTAATTGTTTCTTTTTGATGCTTTAAAGAAAAAGATATATGGATTAAGTTATCTTCATTATTTTTTCTATTTAATAGCATTGATTTTTAAATTCGATACGAATTAAATCTTTAAATGTTATTTTCCTCAAACATGTGCGATTAAACACTGTTCAATTGTATTTTTTATACGTATAAATGATATTAATTTCATTAAAGATTATTTAATATTTTGTACTTTTAAAGACATTCGCAGTTATAGCGCTTTGATAAGGTAAAGATAAAACAGAATCTTGTATGTATTGTTTTTTTTCTGTTCTAGCGCTGGTTTTTTCGCCAAAAATATTTTTAGTCTATTTGATTTTTAAGGGCTATTTTAGTGCATCACTGCACCATTTCTAAAAAGCTTCGCTATTTTAAAAGCCATTATTGAGCATATTAGCTGTTTAATTGTGCTGTTTGATGATTAATCAACCTAAAACCTTTGTTTTTTATGGTTTAAGTAAGTGGAATAAATATTGCACAAAATAAATACAATACTAAGAAAGATTTTCATGTTATCTATATAGCTGTAATTTATGAAAGGGGATTAGTCGATGACCATTACTGTTGGTATTTCACACCATACTGAATATAAATATGACCGTTCTGTTAACATGGGGCCGCATATATTTCGTTTACGACCCGCACCTCATAGCCGCACTAAGATTAAAAGTTATTCCTTAAAAATATTACCCGAAGATCACTACATTAATTGGCAACAAGATCCCTTCGGTAACTATCAAGCCCGCGTCGTATTTAACCAACCCACCACAGAGTTCAGTTTTACCGTCGATTTAGTCGCAGAAATGACGGTCATTAACCCCTTCGATTTCTTTTTAGAAGAATATGCAGAAGAATTTCCATTTGTTTATGACAGCGTTTCAAAATCGGAATTAGCACCTTATTTAAAAAAACGTAAAGCCAGCCCTAAAATGCTAGCGTTAGTTGCATCGCTGCAACCTAAAGAGCCGCTTCGCAGTGTAGATTTTTTAGTGGCGGTTAATCAGGCCATTTATGAGTTAGTAGGGTATGGCATTCGTTTAGAGCCAGGGGTGCAAACCGCCAATGAAACCCTGAGTAAAAAAACCGGGTCTTGTCGTGATTCATCTTGGTTATTAGTACAATTATTCCGTCATTTAGGGTTAGCTTCTCGTTTTGTTTCTGGTTATTTAATCCAATTAACTTCTGACCAAAAATCGCTGGATGGCCCGAGTGGTCCTGAAGAAGATTTTACTGATTTACATGCGTGGGCAGAAGTTTACATTCCGGGGGCGGGTTGGATTGGTTTAGATCCTACCTCTGGTTTATTTGCGGGAGAAGGACACATTCCATTAGCCTGTACCCCTGAACCAAGTTCTGCAGCACCAGTTACCGGTGGTATTGACGACTGTAAATCAGAGTTTAGCTTTTACAATAAAGTGACGCGTGTGCATGAAGATCCACGTGTGACTAAACCTTATTCAGAAGCACAGTGGTCTGCTATTAATCGTTTAGGTCAGCATGTTGACAAAACCTACGATGAAGAAGGTATTCATTTAACCATGGGCGGTGAGCCTACGTTCATTTCTATTGATGATATGGAACATGCACAATGGAATACGGAAGCCGACGGTAAAGAAAAACGTCAGTTAGCGCAAAACTTATTTGTAGAAATGAATAAGGTATTCACGCAAGGTGGTTTTACCCATTATGGACAAGGTAAATGGTATCCAGGTGAGCCATTACCGCGTTGGCAGTATGCGTGTTATTGGCGCAAAGATGGGGTAGCTCTATGGAAAGATGCAAGTTTATTAGCGGATCCCAATAAAGACTACAAATTAGACCATACGGATACCAAGAAATTTGCTGAAAAGCTGAGTGATGCGTTAGGTTTAGGTAAAGAAGCATTGACCACTGCCTATGAAGATATTCTTTATCATCTCTGGCAAGAAGGGTCTTTACCTACCGAAGTTGGTCCCAAACAACCTGAATTATTGCATGCCATGAGCCGCCAAGGCTTTTTGAAAAAAATGGAGTTAGGCATAGAAAAACCAGTCGGTTATGTGCTGCCATTGCAATGGAATGGCGGTAAAAATTGCTGGCAATCTTGTACTTGGGAATTTACGCGCGGGCATTGTTTCCTATTGCCGGGTGAATCTCCATTGGGTTATCGCTTACCTTTAGACAGCCTGGAGTGGACAAGTAATATTATTGACCGCGACCCCTTTGATATTCCAGAAGAATTTTCTAAACCTAAAAAGCTGAAAAAAGGTTTTATTGGTAAAGAAATGATTAAAACGGCAATGGCATTAGAGGTACGAGATGGTCGTTTATATATCTTTATGCCACCGACTAGCCATTTTGAACATTATTTAGGTTTATTGACTGCCATTGAAGGGGTAGCAAAAGCATTGTCTATGCCGGTGGTGATTGAGGGTTATAACCCACCTAAAGACAGCCGTGTTGAAAAGTATGCGGTTACGCCTGATCCGGGTGTGATTGAAGTGAATATTCACCCTTCTAAATCGTGGGATCAGTTAGTTGAAAGGATGACTACCTTATATGCGTTAGCTAAAGAGGCACGTTTAGGGACGGATAAATTTATGGCCGATGGTCGCCATACGGGAACCGGTGGTGGTAACCATGTGACCTTAGGCGGGGAAACGCCGGATCAAAGTCCGTTTTTACGTCGCCCTGATATATTAAGAAGCTTTATCACTTATTGGCAGCATCATCCTGGGTTATCTTACCTATTTTCTGGTTTATTTATTGGTCCAACAAGTCAAGCGCCTCGTGTTGATGAAGCCCGCGATGAAGTGTTATATGAATTAGAAATTGCATTTTCACATATGCCCGAAGGCGAGGTCCCGGAACCTTGGTTAGTTGACCGATTATTACGTAATTTATTGGTTGATTTAACCGGTAATACACACCGTGCTGAGTTCTGTATTGATAAGTTATATTCGCCAGACTCTGCAACAGGGCGTTTAGGGATTGTGGAATTTAGGGGCTTTGAAATGCCTCCTCACTCACAAATGAGTTTGGTGCAAATGTTATTACTACGCACCTTGTTAGCTTGGTTTTGGAAAAAACCATACCACAAACCATTGGTTCGTTGGGGTACTGAGCTACATGATAAATTCTTATTACCGCAATATGTTGAAAATGATTTGGCAGAAGTGTGTCGTGATTTACAACAATCTGGTTTTGCATTCCAATTCAGTTGGTTAAACCCATTCTTTGAATTTAGATTCCCTGTTTGTGGTACCCGTGAGTTGGATAATATTACCCTGGAATTAAGAACTGCGATTGAACCGTGGCATGTACTTGGTGAAGAAGCCAGTGCTTCGGGTACTGCAAGGTACGTGGACTCGTCATTAGAAAGGGTGCAGATAAAAGTGCAAGGTACCATGAGTGACCGTTATATAGTGACTTGTAATGGCCGCCGAGTTCCGCTTAAAGTGGTAAAAGGTAAAGCCAAAGATGAGCGTGTCGCGGGTATTCGTTACCGTGCATGGCAACCACCAACAGCTTTACACCCAACTATTGGCGTGCATGCCCCTCTGGTGTTTGATTTAATTGATACTTGGGAAGGACGCTCTGTGGGTGGCTTTGTTTATCATGTAAGTCATGCGGGTGGACGTAATCCTGAAACCTTACCTGTAAATGCATTTGAAGCGGAAGGAAGAAGAGTGGCTCGATTCTGGGAACATGGTCATACCCCTTCTTTATTACCTTCAGATCAACCAAGTTGGAGCCCATCTGCGGTGACACACAGCTTCCAAGTCGCCAATTCAGTCAGTGAGTTTGTGGTACCGGAAGAAGAGAGTGTTAACCAAGATTATCCAAATACCTTGGATTTACGTCGCCAACCTGCTTTTAAATAAAAGAGAGCGACATTAGTCACTCTACCTGTTGATTGTTTAAGGTAGAGTGATTTCATGATCACAGATCTAATGACTGCTGCTGATCATGATGTTTGATAAAACGGAGCAATGTTAAATTGTATATAAAAAACCACACCATGTCGGCCTTACCTAAATGGCTGTCTTTGTATTTAAATAAGGTCCATGTTCATGATGAGCTGGCTAATCATGGTGGGCGTTATCCTGAACATTGGGATACATTATTTAAGCGCTTAGGTAACTTAACTGCGGAAGATTTGAGTAGCCGTGCTGTTGAAATAAGCCAGTTATTACAAAATGGTAATACGCAGCCTGAAAGTAATAAGCGCTGGCATTTTGATCCACTTCCTTTTATGTTTTCTAAGTCAGAGTGGACTTTTTTAGAAGAAGGGATCAAACAAAGAACAGTACTCTTAAATGCTATTCAGCAGGATATTTATGGCGAACAGAAGTTGTTACTTGAAGGTCATATCCCTGCGCAACAATTATATCAAAATAGTAATTATTTAAGAGAGGGTTTTAGCTTACCAAGCAATGAATTGAAATTGTTTTTTACCGCTTTGGATATTTACCGAGCACCATCGGGTGAATTTAAAGTATTAGCGGATCATTGCCAATGCCCATTAGGGATGGGGTTGTTAGTTGAAAGTCGTATTATCGCTCGACGTGTGATGGCGGAAGAGTTTGCTGATTGTAATGTTCAGCAAATCAAAAACTTTTTGAAAATATTTCAAGAAGGGATCAATGAATATACTCAATATATGGATGATCCTCGTGTGGTTATTTTAACCCAAGGAACAGATGATCCTAACTATAACGAACATGCCTTTTTATCCGTTTATTTTGGTTATACCCTAGTGCAAAGCGCAGACCTAACGGTGCGTAATGGCGAGGTGTGTTTAAAATCGTTACAGGGTTTAGGCAAAATTAACGTGATAGTACGTTGGGTACCGGATCGCAGTATCGACTCTTTAGAGCAAACGGAGTATTCCTTACATGGCATTCCTGGTTTATTACAAGCGGTACGTGAAGGTGCTGTTAAAGTATTAAATCCATTTGGAAGCGGCGTTTTATCTTCTCCTGCTGTGCAATGTAATTTAACGCATTTATCGCAACATATTTTAAAACAGCCATTGATGATTGCCGAGCCTAATTACTATGATGTTGAAAAAGCTAAAACCTTAGATTGGTCGCTATTAGAGTTAGCGAGTTATAAAGATAGAAGCTTGAAGCTTGATGGCAGTGTTGATGCAGAGAAAATAAAAACGCTGATCAGAGCAAAACCTGAAGAATATTATTTTCAAGATAAACCCGTTTTTAGTACCGCACCTTTTTGGGACAATGGCAAGCTGATATCTAAACCAGTGGTTTTTAGATGTTATGCCCTAACTACTGAGAATGGAGTTGAAATATTACCTTCAGCGTTATGTTTTTCCAATGAAATTAGTAATGATCCGAGTGTTTCTGGTTGGATCAAAGATACTTGGATAAACACAGCAAGTGACACCGAGCTAGAAGCCGTTGTGTTGCCCCCGCCGATCAAGAAAAGAACTGATGTTGCATTATTAGAAGGTGTTATCTCTAGCCGTACTGCTGAGCACCTATTTTGGCTCGGACGTTATTTGGAGCGGTGCGAGAATACGGTGCGTATTTTGCGTATCTTCATTGATAGGTATACGGAGTTGGCTATTTACCCCGATGCAATACGACATAGTATTGTAGGGCGCTTCTCCAACGCGATTAAGTCGCAGCATATTGTTTATCCTTACATTGAACAGGAGCCTAAATTAGAGGGCTTCGACCCTCTTTTATCTAAACAAGTCGCGTTTCAATTATTGGCCGATGAACAATCTGCTGGAAGTATTGTTAATACGCTTAAGTACTTGTCGAATACTGCTTTGCAAACGAGAGAATTATTATCGCATGATAGTCGACGCATGATTGATGATATTAATGATCAAGTTAAACAGTTAAGAAATACTACTCGAGATATCTCAACACGTGCCATGCAAAGCATATTAGATAAAGTGATCGGTTCAATTATGGCTTTTAATGGTTCGATTACAGATTGTATGCCTAATAGTAATGGCTGGTTTTTATTGGAGATTGGCCGTCGTATTGAACGCAGTATTCAAATCACTTCTTTAAGTTCAGCACTGCTGACTGAAGAGATGGATACGCCTAAAGAATTAGGGTTGTTAGAAGCAGTATTGAGCTGCCAAGTGAGTTTAATTACGCATAAACGTCGTTATCGTATGTACCAAACTATTGGCACCGGCTTAGAGTTGTTATTGCTAGATGCCGAGTACCCTCGTTCGTTATTGTTCCAACTCGAGCAAATAAATCAGCTTTGTCAGCACTTACCGACCAAGCGTCGACCGGGTTTAATTGCCGCCCACGAGAAAGCGATTTTACTGTCTAAAACCACTTGTTATTTGACTGAAAAAGATTACCTACAGAAAGCAGAAGATGGTAAGCGTAAACAATTGATAGAGTTCAGTCATAATATCCGAATGAACTTGAATACTTTCTGTGATGTATTGTTATTACAGTACTTCACACATACTAAAACGTCCCATAAATTAAATTGGACCAACATTGAGCAAGCTCAATCGTGAAATATAAAATAAAACATTCAACTACTTATCAATATGCTGATTATGTCAGTATATGTCAGAATCAAGCTCGCTTGACGCCAAAAACGGATCGCGGGCAAATCTGTCATCATAGCCGTATTGATATCTCTCCACCGCCCAGTTATTTACAGCAATTTACTGATTATTTTAATAATAATGTGACTGTTTTTGAGGTTGCAACACAACATAAGACGCTTAAGGTCACTATGACCAGTGAGGTTGAGCTATTAACGGATGCCAAGGCCAATATAAATGGTTTTGATATGCTATGGATAAAAGTACGAGATTTGCTGGAAAGTGCTAACACCATGGAGCTATTAAGGGCCTCTGAATTTGTATTACCTTCTCAGCTCACACCGCTGGAGAAAGGGATAAAAGAATATACGCTGGTATCATTTGCACCCGATGTTAACTTAATTGAAGGTTGTAAAGACTTAATGGCACGAATTTTTCATGAGTTCTATTATGACCCAGGTTTTACAACGATAAGTACGCCCTTAAGCGTTGTTTTTGCACAAAAAAGGGGCGTTTGCCAAGATTTTGCACACTTTGCGCTCGCGTGTTTACGAAGTGTTGGGTTAGCGGGGCGATATATTAGTGGATATATTGAAACCATGCCGCCCGAAGGTGAAGAAAAATTAGAAGGTGCTGATGCGACCCATGCTTGGTTTGCCGTCTATTTGCCTAATTTTGGGTGGGTTGATTTTGACCCTACCAATAATGTAGTACCCACAGACCAACATATCACCTTAGCAGTAGGACGAGATTTTTCCGATGTAACCCCTTTAAAAGGCGTTGTATTTGGTGGCGGATCTCAATTGCTAGACGTTGCGGTAGATATGATTCGATTAGAGTAATTTTAATATTTTATATGAGTTAATAATCAAAAGGTGGAGAAGTGTATGGGAATTGATTGGAAAGCGTATCAAACAAATGGTTTTTTTGATGAATTAATTGACGCTAAAGGGAACGTGAGATTACACGGCAATCAATTAGCTCAGTTTTTTTCGAGTTTATCAAATGAAGAGTTAGTCAAAGCACGGGCAGTTGCTGATTTAGCGATTAAAGAAATGGGGATCAGCTTCACCGTCTATGATGAAGGCAATATGATCGATAGAGCTTGGCCTTTTGATATTATTCCACGCACTATTGGTAAAAAAGAATGGCAAGGTATTGAGGTAGGTTTAAAACAACGCGTTGAAGCGCTTAACTTATTTATTGATGATTTATACCATGACCAAAAAATAATAAAAGATGGGGTTTTTCCAAAAGGTCTATTGGAAAAGTCAGTTAACTTCCGCAAGCAATGTGTAGGGGTTAACCCTCCTAACAAAATATGGGCACATATTTGTGGTTCTGACTTAGTACGTGATGGCAACGGCACCATGTATGTCTTAGAAGATAACTTACGTGTCCCATCTGGTGTTTCTTATATGCTTGAAAATCGGTCGGTAATGAAGCGTGTTTTCCCTGAATTATTTGATCAAGTCTCGATCCTACCTGTTGATGATTACCCATCACAATTATTTGATATGTTAGCAGCTATGTCACCTCGTCCACAGGATAAACCTGAAGTGGTTGTTTTAACGCCAGGTGTCTTTAACTCAGCTTATTTTGAACATTGTTATCTAGCACAAGAGATGGGTTGTGAGTTAGTAGAGGGGCGTGATTTAGTCGTAGAGAAAGACGATTGCGTATATATGCGCACCATCACTGGTTTGCAGCGAGTTGATGTTATTTACCGTCGCATAGACGATCTATTTTTAGATCCCGAAGCATTTTTACCGGACTCTCAATTAGGTGTACCTGGATTAATGCGTGCTTGGGCAAAAGGTAATGTTGCATTAGTCAATGCTCCGGGTGCCGGCGTTGCCGATGATAAAGTAGTTTATGCCTATGTGCCTGAAATGATTAAATATTACCTAGGTGAAGATGCGAAATTAGCAAACGTGCCTACGTACAAGTGTTTGGATCCAAAAGAATGTGATTATGTGATTAAAAACATTGATAAATTAGTGGTTAAACCTGCCAATGAGTCAGGTGGTTATGGTTTGTTAATTGGTCCCAAGTCAACCAAGAAAGAACAACAAGAAACCATTGCTCAAATTAAAGCAGATCCTCGTAATTGGGTTGCTCAACCGACGTTAGACTTATCCACCGTGCCTACATTGGATGGAGTAGAACCCGATGGAAGACATGTGGATTTAAGGCCGTTTATTTTATCATCAGGGCATGATACTCAGGTCACTACAGGTGGATTAACACGTGTTGCTATGAACAAAGGCTCGCTGGTGGTGAATTCATCACAAGGTGGCGGTAGTAAAGATACTTGGATTGTTGACGAGGAGGCGTAATAATATGCTATCAAGAGTATGTGAAACTTTATATTGGGTGTCTCGCTATATTGAACGTGCAGAAAATGTAGCACGTTTAATTAATGTTAATAATATGCTGATCATGGATCTACCTAAAGGGGTGAGTACTGGTTGGGAGCCTTTAATTGATATTATTGGTATGCGTCAAGCCTATCAAGAAAATCATACTGACTTTTCAGAATCAAAGGCATTACGTTATTTATTAATCGGCTACGATAATAATTCATCTATTCTGAATTCTGTTATTAATGCTAGAGAGAATGCGCGTACTATTCGAGATGTAATACCAAGAGATGTGTGGGAAGAAATAAACTCTTTATATTATTATGTCAAAGATAATCAAAATGAAGGGCTGAGCAAGCGCGGACGCTTTGCTTACTTAAAAAAGATCATTGAATCAACGCATATGATCTTTGGTACTTTAGATGCCACCCTTAATCATGACCAGGGTTATACGTTTAGTCGATTTGGTTTAATGATAGAACGTGCAGACATGAGCTCACGTATTCTAGATATTCGATCTGCAACGCTGATCACTAATGAAGAAGGTAAACCCTTTGAAAATATTCAATGGATCAGTTTATTACGTTCAATGAGTGCATATCAAATGTATCGTCAGCAAATGGGAGTGCGTGTACAACGGGCTGATGTAATAGAGTTTATAATGCACAGCGAAGTCTTTCCTCGTTCGATTTTATTTTGTTTAAATGAATTAAAGAAAATGATGCAACCGATTATTCATTCTGAGGAGTTAATTAAGCTCATTGATCAGGTATGTGACAGTTTAAAAAATGAAGATGTGAGAATGCTAAAGAATGGTGATCTGCATGATTATGTGGATAAAATACAGCTTAAATTAGCTGGTGTACATAATCAGCTCGCTGAACTGTATTTCTTAAAAGCACCTGAATTAACTGAAACGGCTGAATAAGTCACTTTATTAAAACAGTGAGCGAACCTTGTGCGATCAATAAAGCACAAGGTACTTGTACCTGCTACTCACTTCTCAGGCATGAAAATAGAGACAGATGCTACCAAGTGCTTGGCTCGTTGTCTGCCCTTGAAATTTTCATTCTAAGTAAAAATTCCCTTTATTCTGCAACCATAGGATTATTTTATGCAAGCGATTCAAATTCATCACCATGGCGATCCACTTTCCTTGACTCAATGTGCTGACTTAAGCGTTGCAGATGAGGATATTTTAATTGCAGTTAAAGTGGCAGGGGTTAACCCTGTTGACACTTATATCGCTGCTGGAAGCAATGGTTATACTGCTACTTTCCCTCACACCCCAGGCAAAGATGCTGCCGGTGTTATTACTGCGTTAGGGAGTAAAGTCACTGGTTTTAAGATTGGTCAGCGTGTTTATTGTTCGGGCTCTAAAACAGGTACCAGTGCAGAGTTTGCATTAGCAACATCTGATCAAGTTTTTCCTTTAGCTGATAGCCTCAGTTTTGAACAAGGTGCATGCCTTGGCACTCCTTATGCCACCGCTTGGCGTGCTTTGTTTATTCGTGCAAATTGTCAAGCAGGAGAGACGGTCTTTATTCATGGTGCCAGTGGTGGTGTTGGTCTAGCAGCTTTACAGTTAGCTAAAGCAGCTGGTTGTAAAGCCTTTGCAAGTGCGAGCTCTGAACAAGGTAGAGCATTATTACAGCAGCAAGGCGCAGATCTGGTTGTTAATCATCATGATCCTGAACATTACCAAAGCGTAAAAGAGGCTGGCGCAGTTGATATTATTTTAGAAATGCTCGCTAATCAAAATCTAGGTGATGATTTACCTCTGCTCAATGTTAATGGCAGGGTAGTGGTCATTGGTAGTCGCGGCCAAGTGGAAATAAATCCGCGTGATTTGATGGCTAAAGATGCTTGTATAATGGGCATCGCGCTAGCAAATGCAAACCCAGAACAAGTCGCATTAATACATGAAGGCTTGTATTCCGCCGCGCAAAAAGGCGATATTAGCCCCGTCATTGCGAAACGTTTTGAGTTGGCTAAGACAACGGAGGCACATATTGCAGTAATGGGATCTGGTGCAACGGGCAATATTGTTATTAACGTTCAAGAATAATTAAGTCCTGAATTCAGCAATAAAAGTTTAATTATTTTGAAAAAGAGGCGTTATATAATTGCAATTTTTGGTCTGTTTACTAACGACCTGAGATTAGTTTTTATGGACTAAAACGTAATCTCAGGTCGTTTTTTCTTTTAATTCAACATTTATGCTTAATTTATTGCTGTCACTTAGATCATTGATTTTGTACTTTAGAACAGAGTGTGGGTTAAAGTTCATAGTATAAAGTACAGCTAATGGAGGAGATTCAGAAGCTAATCCCTAAACCCTCTCCTTAAACGCCATCAAACATACGAGTACGGGCATTATTGAGGTGGCTCTTCATTGCGTCTCTTGCTGCTATTGCATCTCCTGCTTTTATTGCGTCTACAATTGCTAGGTGTTCTTGTTGTACAAGCTCTAATCGGGAAGGGGGGTGGCGTAATGATAAATTTCTGGTGATATTAATTCCTTCTTTGACACTCTTTTCCAGTGATTTCAGAACGGTACTATAAAAATAGTTATTGGCTGCATCGATAATTGCATAATGAAAACTGAAATCTTCATCGGTAGCCAATTTACTAGACGCATTAGCTATATTTATTTTCTCATAGGCATCTAGAATGACTTCAAGCTGTAGATTAGTTCTCCTGCTTGCCGCTAACCCCGCTGCTTCAGCTTCTAAGTTAGCTCGAAATTCAAAACAGCGTTGAATATCTGCAATACTAGAAAGAGGAGAAAATTTTAACACATCACTATCAGGTTTTTTTATTACATAACTACCTGAGCCTCGACGTGAAGTAATTAACTCATCTTCTCGAAGGCGCGCTAAAGCTTCACGAAGAATTGGGCGAGAAACTTTAAAGTCTTTACATAATTGCGTCTCTGCAGGGAGTTTTGTATTGAGCTCATAAACCCCTTCTATGATAGCTGTCAGTATTTGTTCATAAACGATCGCACCCAATGACTGTTGATGGCTTTTGGGTAGGTAGTTAGTTTTGCTCATAAGTTGTTTTCCAGCGTCCAGCTATTTATTCTTTATTGACTCTAGCACAGTACTAATATTTGCCTTTAAGGTGTTGATAGTATTGTGATGCAATGCTAATTCCACTGCGCAGCAGAGCAATCTTAATGGTTAACACAAACGATAATAGTGTTAACGTTTCCATCAGTGTTTGCTATTAGCTTTATTAGAGAAAAATTATATCATTTTATTGATTAATATTTATTGATCGTAGCCAGTTGTTTAATGAACGCTATTTTCCGACCATTATCTTGGGTCATGGTTATTTAATTAACCGGTGTTATTAAAGCTTTACCAGAAAAATAGGCTTCTAAATTATCTACAACCATTTGTGACATATTCGCTCTCGTTTCTACAGTTCCGCTACCATGGTGTGGTGATAAAACAATATTATTTAAATCTTTAAAAATATCGCCATCACAAGGCTCTTTAGCAAAAACATCTAGCCCCGCACTATCAATAGTTTTGTCAGCAAGCGCTTCTATTAACGCAGCCTGATCCACTACCGATCCCCTTGCTACATTAATTAAAGTACCTTGCTTACCTAGTGCGATAAGTATTTGTTTGTTAATAAGCCCGACGGTGGCTTTACCGCCCGGGCAGCAAACAACTAAAATATCAGCCCATTTAGCGAGGTCAACTAATTGGCTTTCATATTGATAATCGCAATTATTTTGTTTACGACGACCGAAGTAAGCAATTTCTAGTTGCATTGCTTGTGCTCGAGCAGCGATCGCTTGGCCTATTCGTCCTAGGCCTACAATACCTAGTTTCTTTCCTGTCAATGAAGAGGTTAAAGGCATTGGCCCTTTTTCTGCCCATTGATTACTGCGTAGCCATTGGTCACCAAACATTAATCTACGACGGGTTGCAAGCATTAACATTATGGCGATATCAGCGACATCGTTGGTCATTAACCCTGGAGTATTACATACTTTAATGCCACGTATATTGCATAATTCAATATCGATAGCATCGTAGCCCACACCTGATGATGAGATGATTTTTAGAGCTGGTAATCGCTCAATAAGATCAGTTGTTAAGGCAATTGTACCGCTAGTGACTATTGCGATAATGGACGCTGCAACTTGTTCAGGCAATTGCTTTACAGGATTTGTCATGTTGAAAAAATGTAATGTGTAATTCTGCTCTAGTTTGGCCATTTGTTTTGCTTCAAGAGCGCGAAGTACCAATATATTTGGTTTCATTAATATATTCCTTAATAGGATACATGCTTGATTTTGAGATAAAATACAACGGATAAAAGCCTGATAAGTATCAGGCTTTAGTATTATGATAAAGTTTTTTAATTGATACGTTTACCATCTAGTAAATGCGACGTGGCATTTAGATTATCATCTCGAAGGTTTTTTGGAAGTAGCACTTGCGGTAAGTTTTGGTAGCATACTGGACGCAAGAAACGCTGGATAGCACCACTTCCTACGGAAGTGCTTCGTGAATCTGATGTTGCAGGGAATGGTCCTCCATGTACCATTGCATGGCAAACTTCAACACCTGTTGGCCAACCATTTACCATGACTCGACCCGCTTTTTCTTCTAGTGTTGGTAATAATGCAGTAGCCACTTCTAGATCGGCATCATCCATTTGTAATGTCGCCGTTAATTGCCCTTCAAGCTCCGTAGCCACTAAAAGCATTTGCTCGATATCTTTACATTCAACCACTAAAGACGTTGAACCAAATACTTCATCACGTAGTGCTTCATCTTTTAAGAAATCTTCTGCAGTGGTAATAAATAGCCCTGCCTGACAGCCGTTTGGTTGATCACTGCTGATCCCATACCCTTTTGATTCAACTGTTTGATTATTAGCAAGTGCGCTTACCCCCTGTTGATAAGCTTGATGAATGCCAGGTGTTAGCATGGTTTGGGCTGCAACATTATTAATTGCTTTTGTTGCTGTTGTTAAAAAATCTTCAAGTGCCTTTCCTCCGACCGCAATAACCAGCCCTGGGTTGGTACAAAATTGCCCTGCGCCCATCGCCAATGAAGCGATGAAGCCTTCACCCAACTCAGTTGAGCGTGCTTGAAGTGCTTGAGGTAATAAGAAAACAGGATTGATACTGCTCATTTCTGCATAAACAGGGATCGGTTGTTTACGAGATTGCGCGATATTCATTAATGCTAGGCCTCCACTACGCGACCCTGTAAAGCCTACAGCTTTAATACGTGAGTCACTGACTAATGCTTGTCCAAGTTCATTTCCCGAACCATATAATAAAGAGAATACCCCTTCTGCTAAACCACATTTAGCAACGGCAGATTGAATCGCACGACCTACCATTTCAGAGGTTCCTGGGTGAGCCGAGTGCGCTTTGACCACAACAGGGCAGCCTGCTGCAAATGCAGAAGCGGTATCACCCCCTGCGACACTAAATGCTAATGGGAAATTGCTTGCGCCAAACACCGCCACTGGGCCTAATGCGATATTTTGTAAACGTAAGTCTGGGCGAGGTAATGGCTGTCTATCTGGCATTGCTGGGTCAATACGTAAATCTAGCCATTCGCCAGCACGTACTACTGAAGCAAATAATCGTAACTGCCCACAGGTACGGCCTCGCTCACCCTCAATGCGCGCTCTCGGTAGTCCAGTTTCAAGCATGGTTCGTTCTATTAACGGGTCTCCAATCGCGATGATTTCTTCTGCAACTGTTTCGAGGAATACAGCGCGCTCTTCTAAAGAGGTATTACGAAATTCGATACTGGCTTGGGTTGCTAATTCACATGCTTGGTTGACTTCAGCAATACCGCCTGAATAATAGGCAGGCTCTAACAATTCACCTGTTGCAGGATTAATTGCTCTGATTTCTGCATTGGCAATCGCGACGCTTTTTTTACCTATTAATAGTCGTCCAGTTAATTCCATTTTTGTTCTCCTAAGTAGTTAATATATTGAGCTCTTTTGAGCCTTATTTAATTGATGATGAATTAGCCTAAAAAGGTTTTTTTAATGGTTTCTTGATCGCTAAGAAATACACAAAGACTAAGGTTAAAATGACAAAAAATAGGCTGTCATAATTAGTAAAGAATGTCATCGGGTTACCATTTGATAATGATAATGAGCGTCTTAAAAATTCTTCTAAGTTAGGGCCAAGGATAAATCCAAGAAGCAAAGTGATCACAGGGAAATCATGTTTTCTTAAGTAGTAAGCTAAGATACCTATAATCAATGACATCATCATTTGAAAAGTTGAGAAAGTCGCAACGTAACTACCTACCACGGCTAATAAAGCGATGATGCCGTACAAAACATCTTTGCGGATTGCGACTATTTTTATAAAGTATGGGCCGAGTAAATATAGGGTTAATGGGATCAATATTAGTGCGCTAAATAGTAATGAAGCTAACATAGGAGCGATCAACTCGGCTTGCCCTACCATTAGCTGTGGACCTGGTTGGATACCATTGATCACTAATACGCCTAACATAATGGCTGTCACTGGGTCACCCGGAATACCAAAGGTCAACATCGGTACTAATGCGCCACCACATACAGCATTATTAGCACTTTCAGAGGCGACAATACCCTTCGGATTACCTTTACCAAAGGTTTCAGGCTCATCGGAAGTACGTACTGTTTCCGCATAAGCTAGGAAACTACCCATTGAACCACCTGCGCCAGGCAGTGTTCCTACTGCATATCCAATAAGGCTAGACTTTAGGTAGCACATTATCCCTATTTTACGTATTTCAGATAAAGGCGGAATAAAGTCTCGGCGAGATATCGTTACTTTCTTTAACGCCTCAACCATTTTTTCGGCACAACCGTTTGATTTTGCTTGGATCAGAATTTCACTGATTGCAAATGTACCAATAATCATTGGCATTAAATCTAGACCGGCAGTGAGTTCGCTAGAACCAAAAGTAAAGCGAGTCATTGGCTCCATTGCATCTAACCCGACCGTTGCCAGCATCAAACCAATACAGGCAGCCATGCCCGCTTTAACTACTTTGCCGCGCTGTGCAATCACTATCACTACAATTGCAAAGGCTAATAATGAAAACTTACCCGTTGTTTTAACTAATAATGCAACCTCTGCTACAAAGGGCGCGAGTACGATCAGCAATATGGCTCCTAATGCTCCACCGACCATCGATCCAAAGGCTGCATGGCCTAAAGCTAAAGGACCTTTACCTTGTAACTGCATTGGGTAGCCGTCCAAAGCAGTCATCATCGATGAAGGTGCACCTGGAATGTTAATGGTGGTTGCTGTAATACTCCCTCCACACATACCTGCCATATAAATACTGGCACATGCCATTAGTGCAGTGGATACATCAAGGCTGTAGGTAAGTGGTAGTAAAAGAGCTAATGCAAGTGTTGCCGTTAATCCAGGAATTGAGGCAAAGATAGTACCAATCAGAAACCCTGCAACCACATAAAGAAGAATTTGAGGAGAGAGCAATAATGAAAAACTACCTAAAACAAGATTAATAAATTCCATGGTCTATCCCCATAAAGTCGGAAGTCTTACACCAAACATCTGTTCAAATACCAGATATCCAAAGGAGACTATGATTGTTGATATCACTATTTTTTGAAGCACTTTTTCCAGTGATGAAAAAATAATAATGATTGATAAAACAAATAAAATAGATGAGAAAAAGTAGCCTAGAGGTGAAAATAGCAAAATATATAAAAAGATTGATAGCATCACCGCAAGTGGTGCAAATCGGCCTTTCCCTGATAAAGCATTATCTGTTTGAGCGTCGTCTTCTAAAGAAGAAGCCTTACTTTTCATTAATTTCACTTCTCTATACAGCAAAATTGAACTGAACATCATTGCAAAAAGACCAACAAGCAAAGGAAAAGAGGATGGTTGCAATCCATTATTAACAAATGGAGCCCCTAAATTGATCGCAATCACAAAATATCCGACTGATAGAAAAAAAAGTAAAAAATGAAATACTACATTCTTGTTTAAAAGCATAACCCCTCCATTTACGCCTCAGTGTTTACGTGAGGCGTATATTACTAAGTCCTTATAGACCTAATGCATCCATCTCTTTGAACGTACTAGATTGAAGTTCGTCAACCCAAGCTTGCACATCTTTAGATCCTAACCAGCTAGGTGTAACACCCACTTTTAATATCCACTCTTGAAATTCAGTGCTGTCGTAAGCTTTTTTGAATGAATTTTCAATAATCGCAATGGTGTCTTTAGGCGTGCCTTTAGGCGCGGCTAATAATATAAAGCTACCTGTTTCTAGTTGATAACCGAGGGTACTGATTGGTGGGACATCTGGGAAAGAAGGATTCTGTTCAGAGGATAATTCAATAACACCTTTAGCATCACCTGATTCAATGATGCCGCTGAAATCACCTAAACTTGAAATTGCACCATCAAGTTCACCTGATAATAATGCTTCTGTTTCTGCACTTGATGAACCAGGGTAAGTAATAACGTTAAATTTAACACCGGTAAGTTTTTCTAACCGATGTACCGCTAAGTAAGGACCTGAACCTTTTGGTGCAACGCCAATTCGTACTGTATTTGGTTTGGCTTTTGCCGCCGCAATCAGCTCTTCAAAGCTGTTAAAGCCGGACTGTTTAGAAACAACAATGGAATCTGCTTCCTTTGTGATGCGTGCAATCAGTGACATTTTATCGAGAGAGTAACCTGGTACCATTTTTCCACGTGGCAGAGTGATCACACTGTCATAGGTTAAAACCCCAATTGTTTGACCGTCTGGACGTGCTCGCGTCATTTGCATTAAGCCAGTTGCTGTAACGGCTCCATTGATGTTTTCAACATAAATAGATTTAGGTAAACCTTGCTCTGCAATATTACTGATCTTGCGTGAAATACCATCTGCACCACCACCTGCTGCCCAAGGAACAATTAAACGAATATCTCTTGATGGGAAGTCTGCTGCTATGACTGAAGAGCTAAGAATACAAGCTCCTAATGCACACATTAATTTATTTTTTAATCCTTTGTATAACATAACTATTTTCCTTTTTTATAAAACGGTTGATAATTAAACAATAAATGAAATATATAAATAAACGATCCACTCTGTTTAATATTGGTCACTGTTTGTACTAATAAATGAAAAGCTGCTTGAATTAATTAGCCTCAGCTAATTTTGTTTGGTTATATTCTTCTAATACTTTGTCTGTTGGTGGGTAAAGACCGATGACTTTGCTGCCAGTGCGTACTTTAGCAATCACGTATGCTTCAAAACGTTCCATTGCTATTGCTTCAAGTGATATTTCTTCAGCAATTTCAAGTGGAATAACCATTACTCCATCGCCATCGCCCACTAATACGTCGCCAGGGTAAACGGCAACACTGCCACAGCCGATAGGAACTTGAAGTTCAACACCGTGGTGTTTGGTTAAATTTGTAGGTGCGCTAGGTTTGGCGCAAAAAATAGGTAAGTCCATATTTGATGAGTCATCAAAATCGCGAATACCGGCATCCGATACAAAACCACCACATTTTCTAAATTCTAATCGAGCTAATAAAATACTGCCTGCACTTGCTGCAGATGCATCTTGGCGACAGTCTGAAACTAGGATCATGCCTTCAGGCACTGTTTCTACTGCGACCCTTTGTGGATGTTGCGGATCTTTGAAAGCGGCAACCGTATCAAGGTCTTCACGAGCTGGTATGTAGCGCAATGTGTATGCTTGCCCAACCATTTTTACTTTCTTTTTGTTAACTCGGCTGACATTCTGGATGAAGGTATTACGCAACCCTCTTTTAAAAAGAGCGGTATGTAAAGTCGCTGTAGAAACTTTACGGAATCTGTTTATTATTTGTTCATCTAATTCTTGAATGCTATTTACATTACTCATTAATAATCCCCTTGTGTGTATGGCGTTTGACCATTAATAAGATATGACTAAAAAAAGGACAATTCAAACTAATTATTACTAATATTTACTAATTTAGGCGCAATATCTCACTTTCTTAAATAATGAGATATAGCGCATGTTTGTCTTTTATCCTTATTTTTAAGTGATAATTCATAATGATAACTGTTTTTATTTTAGTTAAGTTGTTGATATTGATGGAATTTGTTTTTATTGTGGAATTTAAGGATAAATAATAGATTTAGATATAGGTATTTTTGTTGTTTTATTTTTTTTACATATTATTACAACTATTTGGAGGGGAAGTATTACATTAATGGGTTATTAGCATTCATATTGCCGTTAGTGATTATTGTACTTTTTGAAGATATCGAGGATTGTGGGATCGACTAATAAGTGCGGCAATACTAATTGCAGCACTTATTAGTTATTGAAGATAATTGATTTAAATTTATGTTATTAGGTAGACATAGACATAGACATAGACATAGATATTTATTTGTTGAAATAGATAAGGGTTTTTAGTCGTTTTTTACCTTAAAAAAGGCTTAACTATAATAAAGTGAAATACGCTTACCCTCTACTTCCTGTACTTTAAAGGGAATTTCATAGATCTCGCTGAGTACCTGTTCTTGAATGACTTCTGACACGGTACCACTTTTAATTAGTTCTCCCTGTTTCATGGCGATAATATTATCGGAATAACAAGACGCAAAGTTAATATCATGGATCACTATGACTACTGCTTTATGGTGTTTTTTTGCTAATTTCTTTAGTGTTTTCATGATATCTACCGAGTGTTTGATATCAAGATTATTTAAGGGCTCATCAAGAAAAACATAATCAGTATCCTGTGCGACAACCATCGCGATAAAGGCCATTTGCCGTTGCCCGCCGGATAATTGATCAATATAGCGATCCTGCAAATGAGTAATGTCTAAATTAATCATTGCACGGTCAATAAAGTTGTTATCTTCCTTTGTGAGTCTGCCCTGCGAATAAGGGAAACGGCCAAATGCAACTAGTTCACGTACAGTAAAGCGCATATTAATATTATTAGACTGTCTTAATACCGATAATCGCTTTGCTAAACTCGCACTGTCCCACTGATTTAATGGTTTGTCCGCAATCATGACTTGCCCTGCGTCACTTTCTGTTAAACGGCTAACCATTGACAGTAGGGTACTTTTCCCTGCGCCATTAGGGCCAATAATACTGGTCACTTTACCCAGAGGGAAAAGAGCATCGACATTGCTTACAACGTATTTATCGTTATATTTTTTACTTAATCCGCTAACTGTGATCACGAGACTAGACCTTAATCAAATTTATGTTTCATTAATAAAAATAGGAAATAACCGCCACCGAGGAAGTTAATGATCACACTAATGGTGGTATTAAAATTAAATAGGTTTTCAACCATCCATTGTCCGCCTGCGAGCATCACAATGGAAACTAAAGCGCTTGCGAGTAGTAGAAATTGATGTTGATAAGTGCGAAATAATTGTCGTGTTAATGCCACTACAATTAAGCCCAAAAATAAAACTGGGCCGATCAATGCAGTAGAAATTGAAACCATTAAAGTGATAACAAACATAATATGCATGGTTAATTTCTGTGTATCCACCCCTAAGCTCGTTGCGTTATCAATACCTAACCACATCACATCTAGTTTATTAGCGAGTTTAATTAGATAAGCAAAACACAGTAAAAGTGGCACTACACACCAGTAAACTAACTCTGCATTAATATTATTAAAGCTGGCAAACATTGAATCTTGAATATAGGTAAATTCATCGGGATCAATGACCATGGTAAAGAATCCAGTCGCACTATTGAACAGACTGCTGAGTACTACGCCAATTAATAACAGGGTGAATATATTGCGTTGTCGGCTTTTAAAATAAAAATGAAATAAGACCATTGAGCAAAATGTCATGATGCTAGTTGATAGTAAAAAGTTCATTTCACTATCAATGACAACGGCACTAAAACCACCGAATATAGCCACTAATAAAACTTGGATCATGACATACAAGGAATCAAAACCGAGAATCGAAGGGGTAAGGATTCGATTATTGGTGACGGTTTGAAAAATCAGCGATGAAGATGCAATGGCCATCGCTGATAAAATAATGGCCAATACCTTTGGGATCCGGCGTGATAAGAAAAACTGATAATTATCGATGGTCAGCCCTTTACCTAAAAAAAGCGCGCAAATGATAAATGCGATAGCGCCGATAATGAATAGCTTAATAGGATCACGCATTAGACTTGTCCCGTAGGATCAGATAAATAAACACAGCACCACCTAAAAGGCTAATGATCATCGAGATAGGGATTTCATAAGGAAAAATAATCAGGCGACCTAAAATATCACAACTCAGTACAAGCACCACACCAACGTAAGCAGTCCAAGGCAGGTTACGACGCATATTGTCACCAATAAATAGCGAAACGATGTTAGGCACAATTAACCCCAAGAACGGGATCATACCTACAATCATCACCACTGAAGAAGAAAGCAGTGCCACTAAAATAACGCCAATCATGATGATACGCTGGTAATTTAACCCTATATTTTTTGCAAAGCTTTCACCGACGCTGGCGGCACTGAATTTATTTGCATAAAAATAGGCTAAGACGGCAACAGGTAGGGCGATATAAAGGAATTCATAGTTACCGCGTAATACAGAAGCAAAATTGGCCACTGTCCATGAATTTAAGGATTGAACTAAGTCGTATTTGTAGGCGATAAAGGTAGTCATGGAAGAAACAACATTGCCGTACATAATGCCAATTAAGGGCACCATCACCGTACTCTTAAACTTCAAGCGTTGTAAAAAATGTATGAACAAGATGGTGCCAAACACTGAGAATGCAAAAATAATTAATAAATGAACCCAACTACTCATCTTTGCAAATGCAACCAATGCGACCATGTAACCAAACATTGCCCAATCGATGGTGCCGGTTGTGGAAGGTGCTGCAAATCGATTTTGTACAATCTGCTGCATGATCAGACCTGCAATACTTAAACCTGCTCCGGCTAACATAATTGCTAATAATCGCGGTAAGCGGCTGGTTGTTAATATACTAAGAGCGTGTGGATCCGCATGGAATATATCACTCAATGAAAAATCAGCAACGCCGACCATTAGTGATGCGCAGGTAAGAGCCAGTAAAATGGCAATAGCGAAAAAGTGGGTAAACTTCATTATTATCTACATTGAAGAGCTTGAAAGGTTGCGAGTTTAAGCAAACCTATCAAGCCGTTCATATTTTAATCGTTAACGGATGGCATTATTAAGGTCGAGTATCATCTGTTTAATTGAGCGATAACCACCTGCAGCTAAGTACCAAGCTGTAGTATCAAGGTAGATGATACGGCCATTTTTTGCAGCAGGAATTGAATTCACCAATGCGTTATTAAATAGTTGTTGTGCTTGGCCACTTGCTTTGCCAATAGCTTGGTCTCGATCCAGTATTAACAGCACATCAGGCTGAGCATCTGCAATATATTCGAAGGAAATTAAGTTACCGTGAGTATGATTTTTTGAAGCGACATTGCCAGAAGTTGATGGCATAAAGCCAGCCTCATCATAAATAAATGAAAAGCGACTAGTTGGACTAAATGAAGTAATATTACTACCATTACTCATAGCAGTGAGTACTTTTAAAGGAGTACGTTGCGTTTTTTGTTTTATTTTATCAATACGATTTTGTATATCGGCGATAAGCTGCGCACCTTTCTCTTCTTTTCCTAATATTTTACTTAGGTTAAGCCAATGTTTTTGCGTTGACTCCCAGTAGTGTTTAGCTTCTACCTGAAATAGGTAAGTTGGTGCAATCGCTGCAAGGTCGGGATAAAGCTTAGCCATTCGTCCTTCAGCGATAATCAAATCAGGCTTTAGCGTAAACAGAGTCTCATAGTTAACTTCTTGCAACGTGCCAGTGTCGACATACTTATCTGCTTTGTATTTTTCTAATGTGATTGGTAGTAAGCTTTTTGGCATCGCGATAGGGGTAACACCCAATGCATCCACAAAGTCTAAGCTCCCGAATCCTAATATAACTACTCGTTTTGGCACCCCATTTATCTCTACGGTTCCTAGGCTGTGTTCATAAGTGGTAGCAAAAGCAGGGCTTGTAACAGCCACTAACAGTATTACTCTTAATAATCCGTGAAAAAAAATTTTACCAAAGGTCATGTTCTTTATTCCTATTCTTTAGTGTGGATCTATTACAAATAAAACCCAGTGATTAAACTGGGTTCTATTGTTTATAATGGTTGATAAGTTATCGAGACCATTTTTTCAATTAGAAGAGGTAAGATGCAGTTAATTTTACTGTTCTACCTGGTTCAAAATCTGTGTAGCCATTAATTGAATTATTGTATGAAGCATGTGACGCATAAGTTTCATCAAAGATATTCTCAAGCCCAGCGGTAATGGTTAAATCCTCTACTTGTTTTGGCGTCCACTGAATAGAAAGGTCATGTACGTCGTAACCTTCTTTAGCGACATCAGCGTCAACATCTTTATGCAAATCTAAAGTCAACATACTGGTCCAATTAAGTGATACATCTAATGCAGGGATGGCATAACCTAGGTTTAAAGAGAAGCTATCACCCACTTCATTAGTTAAGGCTTCACCTTTAGTTGGTGCACCCGTTGCATTGGCGTTGATTGAGGTATATTTAGAATCTGAATGAGCATAAGTTAAGCGACTTGTGAACTCACCTTTACGCATGTTAATTGAAGACTCCACACCACGAATTTGCACGTCACCTAAGTTTTCAATACCTGTTTTACCTGTCGTAGAGTTATCAATGTAATCATCAATATTGGTTTCAAATACACTTACAGAGAAACCTACGCTATCCAATCCTGCTAGGTTTTGCTGTTCAAATGATAAACCTAACTCATAGTTAACACCTGTTTCTGCTTTTAAGTCTTCGTTGATAACTTCAGGAGCATTCAGGAATGAACCCGGTAATGAAGGACCTTGGAATAACTCAGTGGCACTGGCGCGTGCAGTCCATTGATCATTAATCAAGTATTTAGCTGCTAATGCAAAGCTGGTTTCTTTGAAAGTATCATTAGAAGAGTTGGCGTCCATGGCATGATGATCGTAACGAACACCCGGTGTTACAGATAATTTTTCAGTTAACTGTATTTCGTCTTCAACATAAACTGCATAGCTATCGATTGACTCTTTCTCGCCCGAACGACTGCCGTTAACTTTTTTCTCTGACTCTTGTTGCTGACCTTCAATACCATAGCGAGCAGTGTGTTCAATAGTTGCGGTTTCAAGGTAAGTTTCTGCTAATACCTTAAAGCCAATGTTATTGGTGATCCCTTCGTCGTTTGTACTACCGTAATCGCGACGATCTGGGTTGTAGTTCATTTCATTGCTGTAGAGAGTTGAATGCACTTCTGTATTGGTTAACGATAATTCATAATTCAATGCAATCGATTCACGTGTGTATTCAATTGGATAAATTAAATTATCATGGCTGTAACCTGCACCTAAATTGGATTTGATGGTGTAATCACCGTCATCATTATAATAATCGTAACTTAGCTCTAAACGATTTGAATCATTAATATCAAAACCTGCTTTAAGCAGTACATTTTGCATTTTTCCTTCTTGGCCTACTTGCTCTACGCCATCACCATCATCAGGGTTATTACGATCTATCGCGCTGTAATAAGCGAGCATATCAAAATGCTCATTTAAACGAGAGTAGACAGTGCCAGAGTAAGTGTAGTAATCGTTATCTGCATAACCACCGTAAACTCTTGCTCCTAACTTTTGACCGTCTTTTAATAGGTCATCAGCATCTTTGGTTTCAAAGGCAACGCCCCCACCAAGACCACTGTTAATAATAGAGTTGCTACCTAATTTTAGGTCAACCGCTTTAACAATATCTGGATTAATTAATAGGTTACCAACATGGTGAAATACGTTGTTACTTTGATCAACACCATCGATAGTAATATTTAAGTCAGATTCAGTGACACCACGAATATTAATCGATTGATTAAGCGCATGTGAACCACCCACATCAATACCCGGTTGGTCACGTAACAAGTCACTGATATGATCTGCTTGCTTAGATTCAATATCATTACTTAATAGGGAGCTATCATTATTGATTTGTGTTCCCCACACTTCAACGGTTTCGTAAGTACTCACCTTGGGTTCTTCTGCTTGTACAGAAAAGGCTAAACTTGAACATAATGAGCTAATAATAATTGCGATGCGTTTACGTTGAAATGGTGCAGAATTTTTCATTTTCTATCTCGTCCTGAAATAATGATGAGTAATAAATTGGTTTAACATTGCATTTTCGATAATGGTTATCATTAGACTTCATGGTGATGTTAAAAGCAATCATTCTCATATTCATTTTCTGGATAGCAGTTATGCAGATTGTGAATGCTCGATTTGTCACTTAGTCAATGGTAGTTGTGTCACTTAGGAGTTGTGGGATAATTTAAATTGCCATGCGTGCTGTGGCATGGATCCTCTGAATATTCGTCGCTTAGTTTGTAGTTTGCTAATAAGTTTTCCGCTAACGAATTTTTTATCATTCCTTCTTTTCTAGTTGCTCACCTCGGTAATGATTGAACGAAACCACACACACATAGGATCTTGATGATAGCGTTTGTGCCAGTATAAATAGAGTCGCTTGGTAGGATGTTGTAGATTTGTTGGGACTTCTCTACAAATTATGTTGTGAGACTTTGCAGCCTGTACAGCGTAGTCCGTTGGCAGGTGAAAAATAATATCAGAGTTGGCTGCGATGGAAGCAGCGGATGAGAAATTATTAAGACGCACAGGGGTCGCTATTTTGCCATTGTCGCCTGTTATACCTAAAGCTTTAAAGCGTGGTTCTATGGATAATTTTTTGTCTCCCTGCAGTGAAACTTGTCCAAATTGGCAATTGCGTAATTTTTCTGCATCAAGAGGAGCTGCTGCTAAGGGATGGTTAGCAGACATAATTAAACGAAAGTCACGTTCTAAATAATGTTGACGATATAAGTCTTGGTCAGCAGCGGGTGGCTCTTGGCTAGTAATAATAAAATGATGCGCACCGGAGATCAGGCCTGCAAAGTGTGGTTTGGATACCGTATCCACATCGAGCGTCATCTGTGGAGCTCTATCTCTAAGTATATTAACTAATTTCGGTAGCAATATATCCATTTGCGGAGCTAATCCAAAAATACGAATAGTTTTATCACTGCTTGATGGGAAAAACTCATTGCCATCGATCAATTTTTCTAAGCTAGTAAGTACCGTATTTAAATCACGTTTAATGGTTTCTGCCTTAGGTGTTAACGCATAACCATTACTGGATTTTACTAATAATGGATCAGAGAACAGCTTACGCAGTTTATGCAATGCTCGACTCACCGACGATTGACTCATATTAAGTGTTAATGCCGTATTAGTGACGTGTTTTTCCTGAAGAAGCTGTTTTAAAAGCAACAGTAAGTTGAGGTCGACTTGGTTTAAATTCATAATTCACTTAAATTGATAGTTCGCTTAAATTGATAGTTCACTTAGTTAGCGTGATTAGTTTATTGATAAAAAATTAAAACGGTACCTATAACCTATAACCTATAGCCTATATCCATTTTTCAGCTCAACTTTTTATTCCAGTTACTTGAAATAATTCACTATTTACGATAGAAATTTTGTAAAGGAAATCATTCTTTGACGTCATCTATGCCCAATATTTATTCGCATACTTAATGGGATTAGTATCGATTATAGCGGCTTACTTTTAACTTTTAAATAGTAAAAGGTATCATTACCATTCTCATTATGATTTGTCGAATGTGTCAGGCATTATCCATGAAGCTACCGATAATCTACGCTATAGGGTGGTGAGTGATTAGCAATGACAGCCAGTAATCACTGGCTTTGAATATTTGATGGTTATGTTACTTTGGAAACCCTGTGAACTTATAACAGTGAGCTATTAATTTATTTGTTGTGCAATCAGCGATGCCAATTCATCTAAACCTTCTGCAAGTGCAATCACCAATTGTTGATAACCTTCACTTTTTAGCGGTTTGATTATTTCGAAATTGTCACTTTGAATAACCTTGCCCTGTGAATTAATCAGTAACCACTCGCCACTTAATTCAGCATTACCGGTATATACGCCATTGAATCTAGAGAGAGAGAGGTGTAATTGCGGTTGATTATTCAAAACCATTGCTGCGTTTAATTGCACTGGCCAGTAAGCGCTTTGTTTCGCCCGTAGATTAAGTATCATTTGTTGATTAATTTGCGTCGATATCTTTTGTGCCCAGCGATTATGTTTGGCTAATATTACTTCGGTATCAGAGACCCTATACACTAAACCAACTTGATCTAAATACTCATCCAAATTTGTTTTAACTACTACAATCGGTGCACTTTTAGAGGCGACGACTGCAGCGCTATTCACTGGTAGTAAAAACAATGAATCTTGTTGTATTTGATTATTGCTACACCCAGCAATAAAGAGGGTGAATAACGTAAGCCATATTTTCATTAATTTACTCTCTTCGCTGGGATCGGATCTTGTACGGTGTCTGTGCCAAATATAAGTGAATTTGGTTTATCATTAATTTGTTTCAAAACAGGCTGTAATTCAGACATGACTTGCTCAAACTTTTTCATTGTTTGCTCTAAATCATTGTACATTACTGAGTTCGGACTGAACCCATCTAATGTTTTTTGTAGCTGTTTTAAACTAGTTTGAATATCTGCCGGTAGGTTTTGAGTTGCTTCTTCAGAAACCAAACCATTTAAGTTTTTGATGGTAGTATTGGCTGACACTAAGGCTTTATCTAAAGAGTTCATTGAGCGCGCCATCGACTCGACGGCATCATTTAAAGGTAGATCATTGACCTTGTTAAATAATGATGAAAGTTGCTGTTGCACCATTGCAAATTCCCCTTTTTTTGTTGGGAATACATTGTATTTACCAACTTCAGTCATCTTGAAGTTTGGCTCAGGTGCATCAAATTCAGTATCAACAAATAAAGCACCGGTTAATAAATTACCTGTTTCTAGTTTCCCTTTTAAGCCATTTTTAAAGTGTTGCTTAAAGGCTTGTTGGAACGTATTTAAAGAAATGTTGCTACCTTTATCAAACAGCCTACCTAGTTCGAGTTTTACTAAAATCTGAATTTTGTTTGATGATGCATTATTTTCAGAAAAGGCGACATCATAGGGCGCTTCTAATACGGTGCCGATACGTATACCTCGATACTCTACGGGAGCACCTGCAGTCAAACCTCGAATGCTTTCATCAAATTCCATAATAAACTTAACGTATTGTTTATAAAGTCCTTCTTTAACTTGTTCATAATTATCAAAGAGAGGCAGTTTAACTAATTCATCGTCAAAGGGTTGTCCAACATCTTCTCCCGCAGGAAGACCAAAAGTCACACCACCGGATAGTAGGCTTTGTAAAGAGTCGACTTGCACATTAAAACCATCGGCATTCAGTTTTACATCAATACCTGAGGTGAGCCAAAACTGTGAGCCGGAAAGAAGTAAACCATCATAGGGTTCAAAAATGAACAGTTGATACAGGGCTTTTTTTTCTGCTAAATCAAAAGATGTTTTTTCTACGCGCCCGACGGTAAAACCTTGATAGCTGACTGGATCCCCTATGTGTAGTTTTCCTGCTTGATCATGGCTTAATAAGACTCGTATCCCTTTACTACTAAGAGGGGTAATAGGAGGTAACTCTAAAGCAGTGAAATTGAGTTTGCTGGTCGTAGATTCACCGGGTTGAATCTGAATATAAGCACCGGATAAAATAGTCTCTAAACCTGAAATACCCGCACTACCAACCCTCGGTTTGACGACCCAAAATTGCGTTGTATCATTAAGCATTCGATCGGTATTTTTATTCATTTGAGCTTTTATTTTTATATAATCATAGGTTTCACTGAGCGTGATATCGGTCACCATACCTACTTTTACATTTAAGGATTTTATCTCAGTTTTTCCAATATTAATGCCTTCTGCAGTGGGCATGATAATAGTGATTTCTGGGCCTTTATTATTAATAAATTGAAATAGCATCCATAGTGCAATGACCAGTGCAACTAATGGCAGAATCCATATCGCTGATATTTGGTTTTGTTTCTTTATATTAGCTTCTGTCTGAGTACTATTACCCGTCATTTTTTATCTCTTTTGCATTATTGGTTAAGTGAGAGGAACTATCTATTTTGCTGTGCACTTTTAGGTTTTTATTGCTGCTATCAGGCCAAAGCATTCTCGAATCAAATAACATCGCCGAGAGCATGGTAAATATAACCACAATAGCAAATGAAAGTGCAGCGGGTCCGGGATAAATCGCCATTAGGCTTTGTAATTGCACCAGTGCAACTAATATTGCCACCACAAAAACATCTATCATAGACCAGCGACCAATAAATTCGGTTATTCGATACACCTTTAGTTTTTTAAGTGCATCTTTATCAGGCGACGAGTGCATTTTTTTTGCGCTGATGAAAAGCCAGCAAAGCGCAAATATTTTTACTAAGGGGATAAAGACACTGGCAACAAAGATAACTGCAGCGATCGGGTAAGAGCCTAATTGCCACAATACAATAACGCCTTCCAAAATAGTCGATGGACTGCTTGAACCTAGGCTAACCGTGTACATTATCGGGTATAGGTTCGCGGGTAAATAAAAAATAATGGCTGTGAATAATAGTGCCCATACCTTTTGCAGGTTTGCTTGCATATTAAAGGGATGTATTGGGCTGTCACAACGAATGCAGGTGTGATTATTGGTTATTGGTTGAGGATTTATCTGGTGGCATACATGGCAGTTAAGATGGGTGTTGGAATGATGAGTATCACCTTGATAATCTTTTTTGAACTGTATCGAAGGAATAAATTGTTCCCAGAGCCAACTTTTATCAACTAAAGAAACGCACTTAACAACCAATACGGTATAGATGCAAAATGCAAAAAATGAATAACCGAGGCTAATATCTGCCAGTGACGAAATTTTTATAAGGCTGACTAATACACCCAATAAAAATACATCAACCATCAACCACGGCTCTATTTTTAGCAACAGTTTACAGAGTCGCTTAATATGCTTTTGCGATGATTTTACAACGAGGTTAGGCTTATTTTTGGCCGCCATAAAATACAGATACAGCATTGAACTGATGTACAGGGTCGGTAATACAATCACAGTGGCTAATAACAACAAGGCGAGTAATGAATTTTGAAATTGGTCGAGCATTTGCACAGCATGAAGCAGGGTTATTTGTTGCGTTAATCCCTGCACTGAAAATGACATAAATGGGAAACTAACGCTTAGCACCATCATTAGTAAACAGGCCGATGCATAGGCGATCGCTGTTTGATGAGGTTTAGTGATAGTTTGTGTCAGCATATGCGCACATCTTGGGCAATGGGCTTTCTGTGCTTGGTGTAATTTAGGTACAGCTACAACTAATCCGCACTCCTCACATGGGATCATTAAATTAACTGGCGTAGTGTTAATGTCTATTGTCACGTTATTGATAGGCTCACTTATTTTGCTACAGGTTAATTTGAAACTGGTACTGGTTAATTTAAAACTGTTGGCGGGTATATACCCGTCACTCTCTCATACGTAAAAATCAGTAAGACGTGAGGAGAACAGATTCTAGACATAAAGGTGAAGATCTAACCAACATAATAACAGAACTATTCTGTTTAGCGTTAATCCTGACAATTCACAGCATTATATTTCCAATAACATTAAGTTATGTTTTCAAAAACATTTTGTCGTGTTTTTTACCTTAAAAGTACTTTGTAACTATCAAAGTAACAACAAAGAGGTAATTCCTAATCTCTCTCTTTTTACACTGCAATTTCACATATCAACCACTTATGTTTACGCAATCATTTTTATCGTTATCTAGATCTCATTATGTTATTTGGCAAGGTGACCCACCTCTCAATATGCCCTTTATAAAAGAGACTCTGTCGTGAACACTGCTAATATTTACCAATGTTTACGAAAACATTCGCAAACTTCCTTATTACTTTAAATAAACCGGAGAAACATCATGCCAATAACAATTCTTTTGTCATTTTTGTTCTTTACCGGCCTTGTGGTTTTTGTCACATGGACTCGTGTAAAGGCAGATAAAAATGACTCTAAAGATGGCTACTTCCTTGGTGGTCGTAGTTTAACAGGTGGTCTTATTGCAAGCTCACTAATCCTTACCAACCTTTCAGCGACTAGTTTTGTTGGCATGAGCGCACTTGCATATAAAGGCAATATGTCAGTAATGGGTTATGAAGTAGCGTCAGGTATTACCCTGGTCATCATTGCACTTTTTTTAGTGCCGCGTTACCTGAAGCAGGGCATAACAACTATTCCTGATTTCTTAGAATCACGTTATGACATGTCGGTAAAGAAATTTGTCACGATTCTTTTCCTGTTAAGTTACGTTATTAACTTATTACCTAACACGCTTTATGCTGGTGCAATGGTAATTGGTGGTATCTTCGATGTTGAAGCGCTACTAGGTATTGACCGCTTCCAGTCGGTGTTACTTATCTCTGCTATTATCGGATTCTTAGGTTTGTTCTATGCTATTTACGGTGGTTTAAAAGCGGTTGTTATTGCCGATAGTATGAATGGTGTCGGTCTGATTGTGGGTGGTTTGATGATCCCCATCTTTGGTCTTTATGTCCTCGGCGACGGTAGCTTCATGGATGGCTTTACAATAATCACAACCCAAGCAACAGATAAATTACAAGCTGTTGGTGCATCAGATGATCCCAACGTACCATTCTCAACTATGTTTACAGGTCTGTTACTTGTTAACTTATATTACTGGGGTACTGACCAAGCGATTATCCAGCGTGCTCTTGGTGCAAAGAACCTTAAAGAAGGCCAAAAAGGGGTTATTTTAGCCGGTGCGATTAAAGTAATTACACCGTTATTCTTAATCATCCCAGGTATTATTGCTTATCATATGTTTGGTACTACTGATGCTGCTGGACAAGCCTTTGAAGCCGATACCATGTACACACGTTTAGTTGGCGAAGTACTGCCTAAGCCATTAGTAGGTTTCTTCATCGCAGCAATGTTTGGTGCAATTCTGTCTACTTTTAACGGTGTATTGAACTCATCAACAACGCTGTTTACGCTAAATGTATATAAGCCTTTCTTTGATAAAGAAAATAAGCTTTCTGACTTAGAGTTAGTACATAAAGGACGTGTATTTGGTGTGTTAATTGCAATCTCATCGGTGGTTATTGCCCCGTTTGTTATGTATGCACCAAATGGTTTATTTGATCTATTACAACGTCTTGCTGGTTTATTTAGTGTGCCGATCTTTACTATCGTATTTATGGGGTACCTGACTAAGTATGTTCCTGCTATCGCTGCAAAAGTTTCGCTAGCATTCTTTGTTGTTGCTTACGGTATTATTCAGTTTACACCAGCTCAATTCCATGACTCATTAGGTCCGCTTAAACCGCTTGCGGAATTACACTTCTTCCATCAATTAGCGGTATTATTCGTTATCTGTTGTGGAATTATGTATGTTATCGGTAAATTGCGTCCTCGTGAAACTGCTTACATCATGCCTATCAACGAAAACATTGATATCACACCTTGGGCATTCCGCTTTGAAGCGTCGGGCATCATTCTTTATATGGTATTAGGTGCATACATTGTATTCTCTGACCTTGGTCTGGTAACCGGTGATAAAGGCTTGATGGTTATTTACGGTATCGTTGGTTTGGTTCTTGTTGTGGGGATGTACTTCAGAATTAAAACAAAACATAAAAGCATGCGTGAAATGGAAGCCTTGGCTGCTCAATAACAGATAATATTTTACTCCTTCCCGAAAGCAGAGTTATTTAACTCTGTTTTTTTCGTTTGTAAAACGGCCTAATTTGTTTAGGATCGAAAACCTTGATTTGATTAATAACCTATTTTTTACTAAGTGTGTAAAATAAAGGTTTGCTTAAATAAACCCTATTCTCTCCTAGAAAGTTTGTTCGGTGTAACAAGGAAGTGAGGCTATTATTATGTGCTTGGTATTCACATTTACATTAACAGAAATGGAAACAGATTATGAATGTAACTTTTAAAGACGTTGCTAAACTAGCGAATGTATCCACGCAAACTGTTTCTCGTGTCACTAATGGCTCATCTAATGTGGCTGAAGAAACACGCATCAAAGTGAATGCTGCGATTAAAGAGCTTGGTTATATTCCCAATAAAGGCGCGCAAATATTAGGTCGAGCAAAATCAAATATGATTGGTGTGGTGACCATTGATATCTTGCTGCATGGTGCCTCACTGATTGCTAATGGTATTCGGGAGCAAGCAAAAAAATTAGGTTATGGGACTTCTTTAGCGGTTGTTTCCACGCATTCCTTGGATAAAATAACGGCGGCAATCGATGAGCTAAAGTCACAGCGCGTAGAGTTTATCATCATGAATATTCCACTTAGCAAAGAAGAGTCGGAAATATTGGTCGAGCGTTATGTGGGTATCCATTTTGTATTTATTGATGTACCGCTTGATAGCCGAGTCAATGCGGTATCTGGCGCCAATTATGAAGGTGCAAAAAAAGCAGCTGAATTGATGATCTCATTGCAAAGAAAACGTTTTTTAGTGATCACTGGACCACATGATTCAAGTGCTGCTGAACAACGTTTAAAAGGGTGGTTAGATGCACTTAATGAACATGATGATGTACAGGTTACTGGCCAATTTGAAGGTGATTGGCAAGCTGGCAGTGGTTATTTACATACGCATCATGCATTAACTGACGGTATTCATTTTGATGCGGTGTTAGTGGGCAGTGATCAGATGGCGCTTGGGGTATTAAGAGCATTAAATGAGTTTAACTTAAGCGTACCACAGCAAGTCTCGGTTATTGGCTTTGATGATACCGCGGATAGCGCGTATTTTTCGCCTCCACTGACTACGATCAGACAAGATTTTTTATTAATCGGAGAGCGCAGTGTATTAATGGCGTTAAGTATGGCTGAGAAACCGGATGCTGCGTTTAAGCAGGAATCTATTGTAACTGAAGTCGTTGAACGAAAAAGCACTCAAATCTACCAAAAAAATCTGACCGATAAACAGGTATTACGTAAATTACTCAAGCAATGTGAACAACTGCTTGAGTAATTATATATAAGGAAATATATGGTCTTAGTGATTTAGACTTTGATTATCTTACAGGTATTAGTTGAGCCTTCAGAATGATCATCTCCGTGCGTAATTAAGATCAGGTCACCAGTTTTTATATAATTAGCATCTTTTATCGTATCAATGGCATTACGGATATAGTCACTATTATTGGTGGCTGTGGAATTAAATCTAATTGGTGTAACCCCTCGATACAAAGCACAGTAATTAAGTGTTTGGGTATTACCAGACAGTGCAAAAATAGGTAATCCAGAACTTAAGCGCGACATTAATAATGGTGTCGAACCTGACTCAGTTAAGGCAATAATAGCTTTGATACCTACTGTATGGTTTGCCGCAAACATTGCTGTCATTGCTAGGGCTTCTGTTGGGTCATCGAAGGTACAATCCATACGATTTTTAGATATATTAATACTTGGATGTTTTTCTGCCCCTAAGCAAACTTCACTCATTGCTCTCACGGTTTCTAATGGGTATTCACCTGCGGCTGTTTCTCCAGATAACATCACCGCATCGGTACCATCTAATACCGCATTAGCAACATCCATTACTTCAGCACGAGTAGGCATTGGGGCGCTGATCATTGATTCCATCATCTGCGTCGCAGTGATCACCACTCTATTTAAACGACGAGCAGTACGGATCATGTTTTTTTGCACACCCACTAAGCGTGCATCACCGATTTCTACACCGAGATCTCCACGTGCCACCATCACTACATCAGATGCTAAAACAATATCTTCTAATGCTTCTTGTGTTTCCACTGCTTCAGCACGTTCTACTTTAGCGACTATTTTGGCATGACTACCTGCTTCTTTTGCCAATTGGCGAGCATAGTGAATATCAGCGCCATTACGAGGAAAAGACACCGCGAGGTAATCGCAACCAATCTCAGCTGCTGTAATAATATCTTTTTTATCTTTTGGGGTTAAAGCTGGAGCAGATAAACCACCGCCTTTTTTATTGATGCCTTTATTGTTGGATAAAGTACCGCCGATTGAAACAATGGTGTGTACTTGGCTACCCGTTACCTTCTCAACAATCAGTTGGATACGGCCATCATCTAACAGCAATACATCTTCTGCAGCCACTTCTTGTGGTAATGTTTTGTAATCTAAGCCGACCGCTTGTTGATCGCCTTGGCCTTTATCGATATTGCTGTCTAATATAAATTTATCACCGATAGCGAGTTGAATTTTACCTTCTTTAAAGGTCGATACGCGGATTTTAGGACCTTGTAAATCACCCATAATGGCAACTTCAATACCTAAGCGTTGAGCAATATCTCGCACTTCTTTTGCACGTTTTATATGGTCTGCTGGTTCGCCATGAGAAAAGTTCATGCGCACCATATTGGCACCAGCGGCGATAATTTTTTCTAAGTTATTATCACGGTCCGTTGCAGGGCCTAATGTTGTCACTATTTTTGTACGTCTAGTCATGTGAGTTCCTCATTATATATTGGGTTTTTTTATGACGTTTAATCAGTTCAATGTCAGATAGTGTGTGTTGATTGTTTATTATACTAAACATGTTCACTTATTTATCTTACAATTTGAAGTCATTGTTTGAATTTATAACGACTCACTATTGATATAGTGGGCCGTTATATAGAGGGGTTAGATTTTTTTCAAAGAAAGTATCAGTGCAGATTCAGGATCAAGGATCGGTAATGTTAGCCCAATTTCTTTAATATTTTCACCACTTAAGGTTAATGTTTTATCTAACCATTGCGGGCGTTGCTTCATCAGCTGGAAACTAGTCTCTGGCATCTCAACTATCTGCACTTGGTATTGTGCATCTTTATCAATACAGCTAATCAGTAGCGGTGATGGCAGTGCATAATCAGGCATGGTTAGCTGACAAACAGTCAGCAACATTTCTTGATCATTTTGTACACCATAGATGTTTTGGCGCTTATCGGGTGTATCTAAACGGAAACTGCGCCCACTGTGCAATAATTCACGGTATTGTTTATGTAATGCGATGTATTTAGCGAATGCTTGTCTTTCATCTTCAGGTACTTTCACTGGATCTAATTCAACACCCATATGGCCACCCAGTGCGGTAATACCACGCATATTGATATGGTGACGACGATTAGTTGAATGACATTCTTCAGGCCCAATATGTGACCCCATTACTTCTGGAGGAAAGAAATAACTCATACCACGTTGGATTGCCTGACGCTCTAATGCATCGTTACAGTCGGATGCCCAAAAACGATGGGTACGCTTAAGAATTTCAAAGTCAATTCGACCGCCACCCGATGAACAAGATTCAATTTCTACTTCACTATGTGCTGCTAATAATTTATCTAATAATGCATATAATGCTTTGGTTTGACCATTTACTGCCGGTTTTCCTTCGTGACCTGGTTGAACTAACTCACGGTTCATATCCCATTTTAAGTATGAGATATTGTAGGTAGTGAGTAGATCATTGAGGCGATCAAATAAATAGTTAAAACAATCTGGATTTTGTAGATCCAGCAGATACTGCCAACGACCTGATGGTTGATGATAACCCTTCAGCTCTAAAACCCAATCAGGGTGTTCGCGGTAAAGATTTGAGTCTTGGCTAATCATCTCTGGTTCAACCCACAGACCAAACTCCATGCCTTGATTGTTAACGTGTTCGATAACAGGTTCTAAACCATTTGGATATTTATTCTTATCTAGGTACCAATCACCTAACGACGTGCGATCATCATCGCGACCAATAAACCAGCCATCATCAATAATAAAGCGTTCAACACCCATTACTGCCGCTTCAGTTGCCATTTTCATTATGTATTCAGGATCATGCTCGAAGTAGATACCTTCCCACGTATTAAGATGCACTGGACGTGGTTTATCAACGGGGAATTTTAAAATGTTGTTGCGTACAAAGTGGTGGAAATGTTCAGAAATACCATTTAAACCGTCGGCACTGTAAGTTGCGTATAACCAAGGTGTTGTATAGCTTTGTGATTGTTCGAGAACGGTTTCACCCGCCAGTAGTAATTCACCTGCTTGCACAAAACGACGACCATCACTTTTAACATCAGCACGTAGTTGGTGATTACCGCTCCAACCTAAGTGAAAACCCCAAACCTGTCCATTTTGTTCAGTAAAGTGATCCGTGCCCACAAATAAACCAGGGAAGTTTTCGTGAGAGGTTCTGCCGCGACGGTTTTCTTGCATGAAACCACCGTGCGAAAATGATTGACGATGTGTTTGGAATTCTCGTGTCCAGCGACCATAGAAAGTCATTAATTCATTAGCATGGTTTGGCACTGGTAACGTAGAAGAAAGCTTGGTGAGATGGTATTTACCTTCACCAACATTAGTGACGGTTACGCGTTTTTGCACAACATCACTTTCAAAATCAAGCTTCAGTTCAATATCTAATTGTAGTTTGGCGACATTGTCTTGTAGTGTGAATGTAACAGATTGCTCTGTGAGCACTTGCTCGATGACTTCAAAAACCGGTGCCCAATCATGGCTATTGCGATGTCCTTCGATACCTGGTGCATTAAAGTGTCCGCGCCCAAGCTCTGGACATAAAGACAAAGGCACATCGACGTCAAGGCGAGCTTGAGAAATAGGGCGCTCAGTAGATAACATAATATCAGGGTCAATCTGACTTATTTTTGCGCCCCAATGTAACACCTCAGGAGTACGATCAACCTTGATTATTAGGCTACAGCTTTTGCTTGTTAGGTGAATAATGTCGCTCATTTTATCTCCGGTGCATAAAGAATATTTTAAAAGTTGAGTTGTTTGCGAAAACATTGATTTAGATTGTCACTTTTTAAGCGCTTTGTCAGCCTTTAAGTTGATATATGTGATATAGGGCAATAGATTTTTTGTAACCAATTGTTTTTGAAAACACACACTGAGCTTTTGTATTTAGTTTGTAAGTGAATGATAAGTCCTCCATAACATAAAATCTGTTAATGTGATTAGAGTCTGTTAATTTTTGTGCTTTTTAATTAAAAAATTGGAAACGTTAACATCTTCTGATTTTGAACATCGATAACGTTATAATGATTACACTAATGAAACTAAATAAACTTCTTTTAAGAGAATCAAATGGCAACCATTAAAGATGTAGCGAGAGAAGCTGGCGTATCCATTGCGACGGTATCAAGGGTGATAAATAATTCCCCTAAAGCAGGGAAATCATCAATAAGCGCGGTGCAGTGTGCTATGAAAAAATTAGGTTATCGTCCTAACGCCAACGCACGCGCTTTGGTTAGCCAAAACTCAAATACTATTGGCGTGTTGGTGAGTGATATTTCAGATCCCTTTTTTGGCACTTTAATTAAAGCGGTTGATCAAGTTGCACGAGAAAATCATAAACATCTGTTAATTGGCAATGGTTACCATGACGCCGATAGTGAACGCGAAGCGATTGAGCTGTTGATTAATAGCTGTCGAGAGTCACTTATTATTCATGCTAAAGCATTAAGTGCAGAAGAGCTGATTGGCTTTGCCAAAGAAGTACCCGGTTTAGTCTTGATTAATCGATATATTCCTGAAATTGCAGAGCGTTGTATTGCCTTTGACAATTTTCAAGGTACCTATATGGCGACGGAATTTCTGATTAATAATGGCCATAAGCATATTGCTTATATTAACTCTAATCATCAAATTGATGATGCTTCGGAACGTCAAGCAGGTTATCTAAAGGCTTTGAAGGACCATAATTTACCTTCACCAATGCAATATATTGCTGCTGCAGATAGCAACGATCAAGGCGGTAAATCTGCAATGATCGAATTATTATCTAAAAATATCCCAATTAGTGCGGTGTTAACTTACAACGATTTTATGGCTGCTGGCGTACTCAGTGCTCTGGAAGAAAATAATATTGCGGTACCTGAAAAAATATCGTTAATAGGTTTTGATAACAGCTTAATTTCTCGTTATGTTCACCCTAAATTAACAACTATTAACTATCCCATTGAGATTATGGCTAAACAAGCGACACAACTGGCACTTAAACTTGCTAAAAAAGAACAATATGCTCCCGAAACTCGTATTTTTTCACCGACATTGGTGAAGCGTTTGTCGGTTAGCAAACATGATGTAGAGTGAATATAATCGAGCGCAGTGAGCAGAAAATTACTGCTCATGGTGCATTTTGTTGTTTGCTTGAACTCAAGTAATAAATCGATAGGTGGTTTGATAATGGTATTCTTGTCCCACTTGTAAAATAGCGCTAGGCTGCCATTCAGGGTGGTTAACCGCATCGGGTAAAAACTCTGTTTCTAAGGCTATGCCTGCATAGTCTTGATACTCTCCACCACTGCGATTAGGGGTGCCCGCTAACCAATTCCCTGTGTAAAGTTGTAGCGCAGGTTTATTGGTAAACACCTCTAGTGCCAGATCATTATCTGCACTACTCAGCAATGCCGCACGGGCACCTTGTTGGCAAGGATTGTTAAGCACAAAAGCATGGTCATAACCTTTTGCTAATTGCTGTTGTGGCTCGGTCAGGAAATCATTTGTAATGGCTTTAGGCTGACGAAAATCAAAACTGTTCTTCTCTACAGAAGCGGGTCCATCAAGTGGAATGCCGACTTTATTAGTAGGCAGGTAATGGTCAGCATCGATTTGCAGTGTATGATTTCTGCAGTCCGCATCCGACTCAGCACCGGAAAGGTTAAAATAAGCATGGTTAGTTAGGTTAATTGGCGTGGGTTTGTCAGTGCTTGCGTGATAACTGATAATAACCTGATTATCATCGCTTAATTGATAGCATACTGATACCTGTAATTGCCCTGGAAAACCTTGGTCACCATCCTCTGAGACAAGAGCAAAGCGCACTAACCCCTGCGTCTGCTGTTCTATTTCCCAACGACGTTTATCGAAACCATCAATCCCACCATGTAGTGTATTGCCATCTTGATTGATTGATAATTGGTAGGGATAACCATTAATACTAAATTGTCCATCTGCAATACGATTGGCAAAACGACCCACTGTCGCACCTAAATAGATGCCCTGTTTTTTAAAATCAGCCATTGTAGATACACCTAATAAAACCTCTCGCTGCTGATCGGCGACGGGGACTTCACAACTCAGCCAAGTTGCACCGATGTCCATAAAAATAACCGATAGGCCATTTTTATTCTGCAATTTAACTAATTTTGCAGGTTGACCATCAAAAGCGACTTCTTCAGTCATGGTTTTAAAAAGTGTATTCGACATGATGATTACCTTTCGTATTAAATAACGCCTGCACCATTTTGTGGTGTGCAAATATAAATAGATTCTTTAATGCCTGTTTTTGCTTGATACTTAGCTTCAATAGCAGCCTGAACTTGAGGCACCATTTCTGTTGGCATCAAGGCAACACAACATCCACCAAAACCACCGCCGGTCATGCGAGCACCACCTTTATTACCCAATGCTTCAGCTAATACTTCAACAATATAGTCAATCTCTGGCACCGTAATTTCAAAGTCATCGCGCATAGAAGCATGCGAAGCATACATATATTCACCGACTTTTTGTAAATCACCTGCAATCAACGCATCAGCACAGGCTACAGTACGTTCATTTTCAGAAATAACATGATGTGCACGTTTATAAACATCAGAGCCTTTTTCAATACTTGATGCATCTAACTCTGCTAACGTTGCATCTCGCAATGCCACTTTACCAAGCAAACGAGAAGCTTCTTCACACTGTTCACGCAATGCGTTATAGGCACCATCAACCAAGCTATGGGTGACATGCGAGTTAACAATCATAATGCTGACACTTTCAGGTATGTGTACGGCTTTGCTTTCTAAGCTACGACAATCAAGTAATAGCGCATGGCTTTTTTCGCCACAGGCAGAAATCATCTGATCCATGATGCCGCATTTACAACCTGCAAAATTATGCTCAGATGCTTGCCCAATAAGTGCTAAATCAGACTGTGTAACATCTAGCTCGTAGAGTACTTTCATTGCCTGACCTGTAACCACTTCAAGTGCCGCTGAAGAACTTAATCCAGAGCCGAGTGGAACATTACCAGTAATAGCAATATCTGCGCCGCCAAGCGAATAGCCCTTTTCTTTTAAGAAATGAATGACACCACGCATGTAATTAGCCCATAATTTATCTTCTGTTGGCTTTATTTCTTGGTTAACAACAAATGAATCTTGCACATGGTCATAATCCACAGAGATCAAACGGATCACACCATCGTCGCGTTTAGCGCAGGCAATAACCGCTTGATAATCAATGGCACAGGGCATAACAAAACCGTCATTGTAATCGGTATGCTCACCGATCAGGTTGACGCGGCCGGGTGCTTGTACAAAGGTTGTTGCAGGATAACCACATACATCTTGGAATGCATTTGCTGCACGTTGTTTTAATTGTTTACTTGGCATGCTGTCAATCTCCATCCTTATTGTTGTTCTTTGTAGTGAACATCACTCACATCACGTAACTTCTGAGCCGCTTGCTCTGCAGTCAGATCACGTTGAGATTCAGCCAACATTTCGTAGCCCACCATAAATTTACGGATTGAAGCAGAGCGTAGTAGCGGAGGATAGAAAATGGCATGTAATTGCCAATGGTCAATATTGGTGCCAACATCAAAGAAGGGCGCGTAGTGCCAGCCCATCGAGTAAGGGAAAGAACACTGGAATAGGTTGTCATACCGACTGGTTAATTTCTTCATAGCAACAGCAAGGTCGTCGCGTTGCTCATTAGACAGTTCACTCATACGACGAATCGCTGTTTTTGGTAATAGCATGGTTTCAAATGGCCATGCAGCCCAATACGGCACAACGGCAATCCAGTGCTCAGTTTCAACAACAGTACGTTCACCATCTTTCATTTCAGCTTGAACATAATCAAGTAATAGGTTTGAACCCTGTTGGTCGTAATATTCTTTCAGGTGCTTTTCTTTGCGTTCAATTTCATTAGGAAGGAAGCTATTCGCCCAAATTTGACCGTGTGGATGTGGTTGTGAACAACCCATTGTCTCGCCTTTGTTTTCAAAAGCTTGTACCCAAACGTAATCTTTACCTAATTCTTCAATTTGCTCATTCCAAGTATCAATAACAGCACGGATTTTATTCACTGGTAGCTCAGGTAGTGTTTTACTGTGGTCAGGAGAAAAACAGATCACACGACTTAAACCACGTACGCCTTGGGTTTTAAAGAGCGGATTTTCAGATTCTGGTGCTTCTGGCGAATCCGTCATTAATGCCGCAAAGTCGTTAGCAAAAACATAAGTACCTTTATAATCTGGATTTTTGTCACCAGAAATACGTGTGTTATTAGCACATAAAAAACAGTCTTTATCGTAGCTTGGTAATTGTACGTTTGAAGGTTTCTCATCTTGACCACTCCACGGGCGTTTAGCACGATGTGGAGAGACTAGGATCCATTGTCCTGTTAATGGGTTATAACGGCGATGTGGGTGATCAATTGGATTAAATTTAATATCAGACATAGTTATTCTGTTTCCTATTTATCATGTCAGGCATTGCTTACTCAGCACCTAACATTTGGGATAATTATTAATAGCCTTGTGGATTTTTTGACTGCCAATTCCACGTATCTGCGGTCATTTCCATAATGCTACGGCTGGCTTTCCAACCTAAATCTTGCTCCGCTTTGCTGGTACTTGCCCAACACTCTGCGATATCACCTGGACGGCGCGGACAAATTTCATAGGCGATCTCTTTACCAGAGGCTTCACTGAAGGCATTAACCATTTCAATGACGCTAGAACCATTACCTGTGCCTAGGTTATAAATATGTAATCCAGATTTTTGACCGACCGTATTTAATGCAGCGATATGGCCATCAGCAAGATCCATAACGTGAATATAATCACGTACACCGGTACCATCAGGCGTTGGGTAATCATCACCAAAGACAGACAATTTATCGCGACGGCCAACGGCAACTTGCGCAATAAATGGCATTAGATTATTAGGGAACCCCTGTGGATCTTCACCCATAGAGCCAGAAGGATGTGCGCCAACAGGATTGAAATAACGTAGTAATGTAATGCTCCAATCCGGCTGAGAGTCATAAAAATCAGAGAAGCAACATTCCACTATGTATTTACTACGACCATAGGGATTGGTTGTTGCACCAACAGGTGAGTCCTCTGTAATAGGCACGCTTGTTGGATCGCCATAAACCGTTGCAGAAGAGCTAAAAACAATACTTTTTACACCTGCAGTGCGCATTGCGCGTGCTAGTACTAAGGAGCCATTAACATTGTTATCATAGTATTCCAAAGGCTTCGCTACTGATTCTCCCACCGCTTTGAGGCCGGCGAAATGAATAACAGATTGAATATCATGTTCACTAAAGACTTTATCTAGAAATGCTTGGTCGCGAACGTCACCTTGATAAAATATTGGGCGCACTTTTGTCAGTGCTTCAATACGATCCAACACGGCCAATTTACTGTTGCAAAGATTATCAACAATAATAGGCTCTAGGCCAGCTTGTAACATTTGTACACAGGTGTGACTGCCTATATACCCCATACCACCAGTAACGAGAACTTTCATGACAAACTGCTCCTATAGCTATTCAATTAAGATAAATAATAACAATTTAAATGTTGAAAAGAAGTGATCTAATGCACATAGTGTAAACGTTTACATTTTCTTTGCAAAGCGTTTTTTATGGGCCGATTGCAGGCGAACAACTCATTTTTTAACGCTAATATTCTTCTATTTTGTTGATTATAATGCAATTTAAATAATTTTATTGCACATTGAAGTAAGGATAAAAGATTGAATTAGGCGAGTTACAGGCTCTCTTTGTATGAAAACGTCTGTGTAAGCGTTTCCATTGTGTGCTATAAATATGACTATATTGTTCATTTTTTAGCGGTTTTATTATGTCAGAAGCACTTATTCCAAATATCGAATCGTTCATTGCTAATATCGATCCATTTAGTCGCTTACCAGAGGCATTACTGCAAAAAGTAAGTGCGACAATTAAGATCGTTTATCTTGCCAAAGGAGAGGTGATCCCACCGCCTTCATCGGAGCAAGATAACTATTTATTTATTGTCAAAACGGGCGCTATTGAACAACGATGCGTTGATGGCAGTCTAAGAGGGCGGCTGGAAGAGGATGATGTATTTGGTTTTAGCTTATTTTCTAACTCAGAAGCGCGCTATCAAATAGAAGCAATCGACAATACCTTACTTTATTTAGTGCCAGCCAAAACTATTTATTATATTCAATCTCAATATCCTGAATATGCACAACATTTTACTGCCAAACCCGAAGACCGTATTGATTCTGCACTTGAGTCAACTTGGTCTGATAGTAGTCAGAACTCTTTTTTTAATCGCGTCGAACAGGTCGCCAGTGAACAATTTGTGCAGGTGAATAGCGACGATTCAATTGCGCAAGCAGCTAAAGTGATGCGAGATAACGATGCCTCTTGTTTAATTGTAAAGGCGAACAATCAGTTAGTTGGTATTGTGACCTGTACGGATCTTATTGGCCGAGTGATTGCGGAAGAGAAAAATACACAATCACCCGTCAGTGAGGTTATGAGTTCACTACCATGCACTATTTCTCCAAAGGCCAGTGTTTTTGATGCAGCTATCTGCATGATGGAAAACAATATTCAAAATTTGCCGATTGTCGAACAGGGTAAAGTACTTGGTTTGCTATCTTTAAATCAACTTTTTCAAAATCAACGTATTGAAGCTATTTATCTGATTAATAAAATAAAAAAATCAACGAGTGAAAATAAATTGGCAGAGCATATGCCTGAACGTGACCGCATCTTTCAAGCATTAGTTAATGATAAAGTACCTGCAGATTTAATAACTACTATTTTGAGTACGATCATGGATGCTGTGAATCAGCGTTTAATTGAGATTGCCATTGACCGACTTGGGCCAGTGCCTTGCGAGTTTTCTTGGGTAGTATCAGGCTCACATGCGCGTAAAGAAGCGCATATTTTGTCGGATCAGGACAGTGCGATTATTTTATCGAATGAGGCGACAACAAAAGATAAAGTGTATTTTCGTCACCTTGCTATGGTCGTCACTAAGGGGCTCGACCTGTGTGGTTATGAACTTTGTCCCGGTAAGTTTATGGCGGTCACTGCGAAGTGGTGCCAACCTTTATCTGTATGGCAAGAATATTTTAAAAAGTGGATCCGCAATCCGGAATACGAATGCCTTTTGAACCTCAGTGTATTTCTTGATACTAGGGTTATATATGGGAACCACCAATACAGAACAACCCTGGTAAATGAATTTAAAGAAATGCTTTCTAGCCGTATTTTTTTGAGTAAATTAATACGTGATGCGGCAGAAAATCGAGCACCTTTAGGAATTTTCCATAATCTGGTATTAAGTAAGAATGAACATAATGAAAAAACACTTAATATAAAACGTTATGGCATTAATATTATTGTCGATTTAGCGAGAATTTATGCGCTATCAGCTAAGTCTGATACCTGTAATACCACTGACAGGTTAATGGCAGTGAACAAAGCTGGGCTGATGGATGATGCAACTTTAAAAAATATTCTTAGTGCGTATAACTTTCTTAAGAACTTTAGGTTTTCTTATCAAGTGGACATGATCAATAAGGGCGAAGTACCTAGCAGTCAGATCAATCCTGATTATTTTGGAAGTTTTGAACGTAAACATATCAAAGATGCTTTTCGCCTCATTGATGATTGGCAACAATATACAAAAATGAGATTCAGTTAATGTTTAGCCTGTTTAAAAAAACGAACCGTTGGGATGAGCTAACCATTAAACGGGCTGAGTGTTTGAAATCAACTCTGCCTTATGAGGTTGAATTGAACTTAAGCCAGCCCTTAGTTGATAAAAATACACTTTTTAAGGCGCTGCCTTTTCTTGTTGTTGATTTTGAAACCACAGGGTTTGAGTCGAATAGCAACGATATTATTAGTATGGGGTGGGTCGAAATTGTCAATATGCAGATAGATCTTGAGCGGAAACAGCATTTTTACATTAGTAACAGCCAACAGATCAATCATGAAACAGCGGTTATCAATCAAATCGTCCCGCAAATGATCCAGAATAATGGCATCCCGCTTGAGGAGGCAATTAATAAATTACTCAATGACAGTAAAGATAAAATATTAGTGGTGCATGGTAAGGTCATTGAGAAAAACTTTCTGGATTTTCATGCGCAAAAATTCTTAGGGATCCCTGAGTTACCTTTGATGTGGATTGATACCATGAAAATAGAAGAGTGGAAAACTGCAAAAACGGGAGGCAACACAATATCCCAAGATAATCGACTTTCAGCAGTCAGAAAATGCTATAACCTGCCTCAATATACCGCTCATAATGCTTTGATTGATTCCGTTGGCACGGCTGAGTTGCTGCTGGCACAAATCGCGCACATGTATCGAGATCGACACGTTACCCTTGAAACACTATATGAAATGAGCCAATAAGTAAGAGTAATTCTTTCCGAATGTCGTTAGCGTAATCATTTGGTGATTAGCTAGCCTTATATTGATATTCACACAAAAAAAAGAAGCTGTTATTAACAGCTCCTTCTTAGAACCATGTGTATGATTACTTTTCAGCGATCTGCTCTTTAGTTGTCTACTCCGAGCTATCTATTTTTTGAAGGTACGTTCACGCACTTTTTCTAAACGTTTAAGAATGCTATCAAGTCGCTCTGGTTTTACCATAAACTCTTGGAAACCTTTCATGGCTTCTTTAGCCATACCCGGATCGGTATCTCGGTCAAAGAACTGCGCGGTTCCATCCGCGTTATTTAGCATGGTAACCCCTTTATTTAGGAAAGGATTATCAACCGCTTTTGCTTTTTTATTCGGTGGGATTTGCAATAGCGCTTTGTTGACTAAGGTTTGGTTTTCAGGTCTTGCCATAAAGGCGAGGAAAGCACGCGCATCTTTTTTGTTTATTGCTTTCGATGGGATATGCAAAGTATCCATTGGTGCATCTTCAGCAATACCAACTTCTGGATTGATCACAGGGAATTGCATAAAGGCCATTTTGCCCTCTAGCTCTGCTGGGAAGTTAGGAGTAATGAAGTTACCGATTAAATACATGGCCGCTTCGCCGCGGTATAAAAACGGCTGTGCCTCTTGCCAAGAGTAAGTCGCATGATTTTTCAAGTAGTAACCTGGCTCAACCATTTGCTTCCATGTGCTAAAAGTTTTTTTCACTCGTTCGTCTGTGTAAGGGATTTTTCCATCCATCAGATCCATATGAAAATCTAAACCATTCACTCGTAAATTAATGTAATCAAACCAACCGGCGGTGGTCCAAAGGTATTTAGTACCAATGGCGACGGGGGCAATGTCATTTTTTTTCAAGGTGGCACTTGCAGCGAGAAATTCATCCCATGTTTTAGGTTCTGCAATGCCATATTTATCAAAGATATCTTTACGGTAATAAATACCCCATTGATAATAGGTATATGGTACACCCCATTGTTTGCCATCTATGGTCATTGCTGGTTTAGAGCTGGCAAAATCTTGGTGCATATCATTAGCGTTCCAAACATCAGAGACGTCTTCAAACAAACCTTTGTCGACAAATGCTTTCATGCGATTACCCGCATACCAAAATACAACATCTGGTGGCGATGTAACTAACCAATTACGAATAGTGGTTTTATAACCTTCATGATCATAAAGGTTATAGATGACTTTAATATCTGGATTTTCATTTTCAAAGGCGGTAATTATTTCCTTAAATGCCGCTTTTGGTGCTGGATCTGAAGCATCTGAATTGATCACTAAGTTACCAGCATAGGACATGGATGATAGCGTCACGGAAAGCGCACTAGCAGCCAATATTGTATTGAACTTTTTCATATTTTTTCCTTGTAAGTAATGGCAGCATCTTGTCGCCAATGGTTATTTAAACTTGATCTATAAGGTCGCTATTATCCTTTTGTTGCACCGAGTGTTAACCCTGCAATGAAGTGACGCTGCATGGCAAAAAAAAGTGTTACAGGTGGTAATGCGGCCACGACTGCACCCGCTGAAATGAGATTCCAAGACGCTAACCATTGGCCTTGTAATGAACTTAGGCCAGCCGTCACAGGGCGCACGGTATCACTTTGTACCAATACCAATGCCCAAAAGTAATCATTCCAAATAAAAGTAAAAATAAGTACAGAAAGTGCTGCAAGTGCAGGGCGTACTAAGGGTAAAACAATATACCAAAATATTTTAAACTCACTAACGCCATCAACCCGTGCAGACTCTAATAATTCATTGGGTAAACCGACGATAAAGTTACGCATAAAGAGGGTGCAAAATCCGGTTTGAAAAGCGATGTGAAACATAATTAATCCCATGTGAGTATCATACAAACCTAAAGAGATGGTGAGGTCTCGTACTGGGATCATTAAAATTTGAAAAGGCACAAAGTTACCGCCAATAAAAATAGCGAGCATCCAAATATTAGCTTTAAATTTATACTTAGCTAAAGCAAATCCCGCTAAGGTAGAAAGGGCAACGGCACCCATTACCGCGGGTAGGGTAATAATTATTGAATTAAGTAAATATTGTCCCATTTCCGTTGATTGAAAAACCATATTATAGTTTTCAATGAAGTTAAAGCTGGTTGGCCAACCCCAGTAATTACCTTGGTTAATATCCTGAATAGATCGTATCGAGGTCATCATCACAGCGGCTAAGGGCATTAACCATAATAAAATAGTTATCGGCAGTGAAATACGATAAAGAATGTTAGTTAAAGGTGATGCATGTTTTATCGGTGTTGGATACATTATCTTTCACTCCTCAACATATTAACTAAGAAATAAGCAATATAGACAGCCATAATCAAAAACAACACAACGGCAACAGCCGCGCCGTAACCCATGCGATAATTGAATATAGATTCTTCATACATCATGTAAGCGAGTACGGTTGAGCTTCCCCATGGCCCTCCGGCTGTCATGGTTGCCACTAAGTCAAAGGACCGTAGTGCACCTATCACGGTTACGACGACGGCAATAAATGTTGCAGGCGATAGTTGTGGTAAAATTATGTAGCGCAACATTTTCCAACCTTTTGCACGGTCCAAGCGAGCGGCTTCAATTTGATCGGGGTTGAGACTATTTAGCCCAGTGAGATATAAAATCATACAGTAGGCTATTTGTGGCCATAAACCCGCAACAATAATGCCGTAGGTGACATATTCTTCGCTAGACAGTAAGGCAATGGTCTGAAAACCAAAGACATCTAGAATGGTATTCAGCAATCCTAAATTAGGGTCATAAAACCAAGAAAAGACTAACCCAATAACCACTTGGGAAATGACAAATGGAAAGAAAAATAGGGCTTTAACTAAACGTATACCGGCCACATCTTGATTTAAAAATAGTGCGATTGCTAACCCGATCGGCGGGGCTAACATAAACAATATCATCCAAAGAATATTATTTTTTAATGCCGTCCAGAAGGTTTCTGAGTCAAACAATTGAATATAATTATCGAAACCAATCCAGGTTTTATCCCCAAGGCCATCCCAGCTATAAAAACTAAGCATAAAGCTACTAGCGATAGGGTAGAGAACATATAGGCTAAATAATAATAAGGCAGGCGCCATGAAAATCCAGGGCACAAAGCGTTTGGATATTATACGTTGTGGCTTTGGTGACTGATTTGGTCGTTGAATTCCCTTAGTTTTAGCTGTTGATTGCTGCAACATATCTGCTCCATCACATTGTTATCATATAATCCTCAATTGCGATTATGTTTACGCAAGACATTTTAAGTCTTTATTTCTCTGTATTTTAATAAACGTGATTAATTACTTTAATAAGATAAACATTTTTATTAGCGATTTCAGTTTAGAAACTAAAAATTGCGAGGTGAGTCTCTCTCCATTTTTTCGTACAAATAACTCAAAAAAAGCAGTGAGATCCCAGTCATACTTATTAAGTTTTGTATTTTTGTAGATCACATTAAATATACGCAAGCCTTTCTGCGTGAGGATAGTTGCGATAACGTAAATTTCTTTATTCCACAGTTTTCGCAAACATTTTTTTTCGCTTGAAAAGCGATTTTAATAGCACGTTCTTAATAGGATAATTAATCATGGCTGCAATTTCATTACATCAGGTTGTTAAGCGCTTTGGAGAAACTGAAATTATCCATGGTGTTGATTTAGAAATAAAAGAAGGCGAGTTTACTGTATTTGTAGGTCCTTCTGGTTGTGGTAAATCGACGTTATTAAGACTCATTGCTGGGCTTGATGATATTACCAGCGGCGCCCTGTCTATTGGTGACATAGATGTCACTAATGTTGAACCTGCAGATCGCGGCGTGGCCATGGTATTTCAATCCTATGCACTTTACCCTCATATGACGGTTGAAGAAAATATGGGATTTGCTTTAAAAATGGCTAATATCGAGAGCGGCGAAATTAAAAAACAAGTTAAGAAAGCCAGTGATATTTTACAGTTAGAACCATTATTAAATCGTAAACCAAAAGAACTGTCGGGTGGTCAACGTCAGCGTGTTGCAATAGGAAGAGCCATCGTTCGTGACCCAGAGGTGTTTCTATTTGATGAACCATTATCTAATCTAGATGCTGAATTACGCGTTGAGATGCGCTTACAAATCGCTAACTTACATTCGCAACTTGGTAACACCATGGTTTATGTTACCCATGATCAAGTTGAAGCCATGACCCTAGCAGATCGAATTGTCATATTACGAGATGGTAGAGTGGAGCAAACTGGCAGCCCAATGGATCTGTATTACCGCCCTGGTAATGAGTTTGTTGCTGGATTCATCGGCTCACCTAAAATGAATTTTATTAGTGCAACATTACTTGATGTTAAGGGCTCTCAAGTTAGCGTCGGTTTACCTGACGGGCAGTCGGTATTAATTAATACGCATTCCAGCAATTGCCAAAAAGGCGACCAAGTTAAGTTGGGTATCAGACCGGAACATATACAATTAGCTGCTACGGAAGCAAATGCACTGACGCTATCATTTCTGGCTAACAACGTGGAGCGTTTAGGTAATAGTACTTATCTATTTGGGCATTACCAGAGCAATGATAATTTCATTGTACACATTCCTTCGGATCAACAAGTGAATAGAGGCGATAAAATGTCTTTATACGTACAGCAGTCTGATTTGCATTTATTTGATCAAGAAGGACTATCATTACGTGATTATGAATAATGGGGTAGGTGGTTATTGATAGTCATTTGTTTAATGAACCTATATTAAGGAGTGTTTAAACACTCCTTTTATTTTCAACAAAATCAACTTCCTAATATTGATATAGTTTAACATGATAGAAATAAGTGGTTGCCAAAGCGCTACTACATCTTTGCCAAAGCGCTACTATAACTTCGACAAACCATTCTACGAATGAGTAAGCCATTGCTGATCGGCTACTAAATCCTTGCTAAAGCACGACGACACTGTCAGTAAAAAATAGGCTGCTTATTTGGCGAAACCACCGATTGGTGTCATCATTACCGCACCGGCAAATGAAGCTTTCAGCTCTTCACTGACTGAGCTATAAATAACAACTCTTGATATATCGACAGCCGCAATAAAACGTGCCGCATTTTTTCCCCATGTTGTAAGGTGCGCCTTTGCTGCCGCTTCATCTGCATAACGTTCATAGATATGAATGGTGCTACCATCTTCAGCTAAGGTCCATTCGTAATTGAGTGATCCAACTTCTTTTGACGTGACTTCAATCATGTCGTGCATCACCGTATTAAGGGCTGCTCTTTGCCCTTCTTTAATTGAACCTTCAACAGCCCATATAACGTTTTTACTCATTGTTTTGTCCATTGCTTTTTGCATTGTTTACATTTCGCTTGTTATTAATTAAATCGCTTCAGCGAGTTAAGCACTGTTTTTTGCTTGTATCAGGCGTTGATAAAGTGAATCTTTCAATATCCCCCTAACATGCTTCAGCTGATGCATTGCTTGATCAGTGATCGGCTCATTATTTAACTCCAACTCGCGGATTTCTTTATCATGCGTGTTGTAATCTTTGCAGTCTTCAGCAAAGGTTTGATCGCTTTTGCAGAGCTGAAAAATAAGAGCTTTGTATTTCGGAAATTCATTAATAAGAGAATGATCTTCACCTAACATAGTGACTCCTTACTGACTAATTACACTGCGTGACTGGAATGGTCACACAGTGATGAAACCAAGAGATAAACTTTATTATCAACAGAGCATAACCAGGTTATTACTTGAGTCGGTTGTCGCTACTCATTGTCGGTATGTGTTATCGCTATTAGTTGTCAGTATTATTTTGCAAATCCACCTAGTGGTTTTAATAAAAGAGGCGCAAGCGCGGCATGTTTTTTTCTAAGTTCTTCAGGTAAGTCACCGAGATGTACCATACGTGTTGGCGTTGCTGCTGCAATCCAAGCTTCTGCGTGATCATTCCAGTTTTCAATGTGAATAAATGACGCTTCAAGATCTTTAAATCGTTCATAAACCATAATGTCACCTTGATCAGAGATATAGTACTGGTAGTTCAGCGTACCTTCTTCAGTTAATGCTCTTTTAACCTGAGAATCCATCACTGCTTTGAAATTTTCCAGTTGGCCTTCATTAAGTTTTGCTTCAACTATCCAACCAAAGTTTTCAAAGGTAGTTTGACCGTCTTTTTTAAGCATGCTGCCTTCAGCTTCTTCTCTTGCAAATCCACCTAATGGTTTTAACCAAAGTGGATCTAGCGCAGCGTGACGCTGTCTAACATCTTCAGGTAGCTCGCCCAGATGCACCATACGTGTAGCGGGTGCGGCTGCAAGCCAGCGCTCAGCATGAGCATCCCAATTTTCAATATGTTCGTGTGATGAGTCCGCATCTGCAAAACGCTCATAAACCATAATGTCGCCTGCATCAGAGAGGTAATATTGATAGTTTAGGGTACCTTTCTCAGTCAATGCTCTGTTTACTTGAGAATTCATTACCGCTTTAAAATTTTCCAATTCTCCTGCGTTTAATTTTGCTTCAACTATCCATCCGAAATTTTTAAACATTACTTTCTCCGCTATCATTATATTTGCCCTAAACATGTAAAGGGATGATTAAAAGGTGGAAGCAAAACTATTATTATCTGCTTCCTATCTATCGCTTAACATTTAAGTGATTAGATGATGTGACACAGCTTAACAGTACTCCTTCACGATGATAATCAACGAAAAAAGCGAATCAGTTTATAGAAAACGTTAATAATGAAGTATGACTTGGTGTGGATAGTAAAAAGGTATCAGGCATATGAAGGTGCTAATCCTGTTTAGTCTTTGAGCTCACAATAGTTACCATACCCCCGTCGATGCTTTCACAGTAAAACAATGAAATAAACAATTAACGAGCACTGAGTCTATGGTTTCTATAGAGGAGGGATTTCAGTTTGTGGGACTGTTAAAGCAAACTGTCATTTAGTAAAGAGTAATCGCTTCGTTTTATTAGCAGCTTTTTTATTTCAGGCTTTAAAGCGATCAGTGCCATCGATTATTTAGTTAGAGCATTTTCCATATTCCTTTAGAGATTACCTCAATTGCTACCTTCTAACTTATTCCCTTCACTTTCTCCTCATTTTATCGACCTTACCGCTAGATCTACTTCAAACGGAAAAATGTCCGAACGGGCTTATTATCAATATAAACTATAAAGTGATTTTAAATTTAGCCATATTATCAACAGTTTTATGTTTCAGTATACTGATCCACACAAACTTCAATCACTCACTAAGGTAAAAAATAAAATGAAAAAAATTATTATGGCAGCGGCTTTATTGATAGGTTTTACAACCTATCATGCTTATGCGGCTAAATTACAATCTGAATTATTCTTAAGCCTACCGGAAACATTTAATTCTCCTGCAAGTAGTGATTTTGATAAGGAAGGTAATATCTATTTTACGTCTCCCAACTTTCACAATGACGCATTAATCAAGTCCGGTGAGATGCAAAAACCAGCGCTACCAACGATTGGGAAAATAGACAAACTTAATAAATTAACGACTTGGTATACCTTTAAGGCTGAGGATATGGAGAAGTCTTCGGATAAGGTAGCCCCAATGGGCATAGGTTTTGGCCCTGATGGCAATGCTTATGTTGCGGATATGCAGTTGTGGTTTAATGGCGAATCAAGGTTGATAAGAATCAATGTAAAAGATGGCAAAGCGGTCAGTACGGATGTGGTTATCACTGGTTTCACATTTCCTAATGGCGCGGTATGGAAAGGTAATGAATTATTTGTTTCTGACACCGTTTTAAAATCTGAAAATGGCACAACTATCAGCGGAGTTTACAAATTTAATATCCAGGAACTAAGCGCGGACAAACCCATTCAAATTAAACCTTTTGTAAGTTATGAAGACAATGATGCACATTTATTTGAAACCTTTGAGTCAACAGGCTTACTTAATTTTGGTGCAAATGGTTTAACGATAGACGGTGACGGTAATCTTTATACTGCAATCATGGAAGAAGGTTCTGTTCATAAAACAACGATGGACAAAAACAATAAGAAGATTAAAACATCTATTTTTGCTACCGGCATGATAGCAACCGATGGCTTGAAATGGGATAAACGCACCAATAAAATTTATATTGCAGACCTATTTGCCAATGCAATCTACAGTATTGATATGAATGGCAAGCTTGAATTATTAGCACAAAATGGTGATACCGATGGATCTAATGGAGAGTTAGATGCCCCTGCTGAAGTGATTGTCAGAGGAGATGAAATTATAGTGACGAACTTTGATGCCGTCTTTGATAGTGCTGCAATGACAAATAAAACAGCAGAAAAACCAATTACCCTCTCAGTGATAAAATTAAAATAAATATGCCTGGAGGATAAAACCTCAATCTTCCACCATATTTTTTAAAATTGAAAAGTATCAACACAGCTGTTGATACTTTTTCTATTTAGGCCCCTGCAAGACAGTGCTTTATATCGCACAGTCAACTTATCTGAGCTAAACATTCAAAGCTAATTAAACCCGCCTTAACCTAAATACTAAATGTAACTAGCCCAACCTCATTCAACACAGCAATATTCATGACACCCCCTTTAAGCTGGGCTTTAAGTAAACTTAAAATAAGTCCTGTTTACTTCTTTTTAAGTGTGTGAAGTCGGTGTTATAGACTACAACTGCTGAAAGTATGATCTTAATAAAATCATTTTGGATAGGTTAATATTGGAAGTCTTTAAGATAATAACTGCGTGCTGTTTTTCTGTAAAAAGTCATCGAAACTATTGGACGGTTATTGTATCTTTCCTTTTGCTTGTATCATTTGAAATAAAGGAAGAGTGGTGTTTTACGATGTCTATAAGCTATCATTGATTAAGAAGTATTATATTATATTATTTTATTCCTATTAAAGAATAAAAAGGAACAAGTAGTGAAAAAAATAGCGGCTCCGTTAGACATGCTTAATGGAAGTAAGTTTAAGACCAATAAACATGGTTATGTGAGTGTTGTAGAATATTACAATTGTCATACTGTCATTGTTGCTTTTGAAAATACAGGTAACATTCGAGCTATTAGCGCAGCAAAACTCAGAAATGGTAACGTACCTGATCGTGACATTCCGCCTGAGTCAGTTTTGGTCGGTGAGCGAGTTAAATCCTTGAAACACGGATGGTTAACAATTACTAAGGTTGAGTCGGAAAACATTGTGTTAATGGTGAATGATCAAAATGAAGAAATTCAAATGTTGTTGCCTGCGGTACAAAAAATGAAAAATAAATTGAATGAAATGGAGGCAATAAAATCTGATCCGAATAAACCTATCTCATTGAAAGATCTAACAAAGAGAAATAAAAAAATCAATTCTATAGTGAAAAAAATGCTAACAGATTACGGTAGTTAATCCACTGTTCATCTTGTAACTACTTGTTTATTAAAGCTTACCTGGCTTTCTGTTTTTTTATCACTGTTAATCCTTCCCTTTTTATTCTTTTAAAATACCACATCACAACAAAAATCTATTGATGTGACATGCGTCGCAAGATCACTTTTGTTTCGCGACGTCCATCACGTTCGATTTTTTCTCATTCGGCTATGATTCGGCCAATCAATTAGGAAAGCAATCTTGCATTCAAGTTCACCAAACAAAGGAATAATGAGATGAAAAAAATACTAGTAGTGTGTGGAAATGGTTTAGGTACGTCATTGATGATGGAAATGGCTGTAAAAGATGTGGTGAAAAAAATAGGCCTTGATGCAATGGTTGATCACGAAGATTTATCTTCTGCTACTGGTAGCAAAGCTGACATTTGGGTTGCGGCTGCAGATGTTGCTGCGCAATTAAAAGAAGCGGGCAAGGAAAATATTATCAGCTTAGTTAATATTTTCGATAAAGCTTCAATTGAAGAACAGTTAAATACTATCCTAAACGATTAAGGTCATTATTATGGTTAATTTTTTTGAATTTATGCTTGGTTTATTAAAAGAACCAGCACTAATGGTTGGTCTTATTGCTTTCATTGGTTTAGTTGCTCAAAAAGCCGATACATCTACGATTTTAAAGGGAACTATTAAGACAGTAATGGGTTTTTTAATCCTTGGGTTCGGTGCTGGAGCGCTGATTGGGGCTTTAAATAACTTCTCAACTATATTCACTCAAGCTTTTGGCGTAAGCGGTGTAATTCCAAATAACGAAGCGATTGTAGCAATTGCACAAGAAGCTTTTGGTTATGAGATGGCACTTATTATGTTCTTTGCATTTGTTGTAAACATTGTATTAGCACGTATTACTCCATTGAAATATATTTTCCTAACTGGGCATCACACCATGTTTATGTCTATGTTGGTTGCTGTAATCCTTTCTACAGCAGATATCACTGGGGTTGCATTAGTTGCATTAGGCTCCACTATCGTTGGCTCATTGATGGTTATCATGCCTGCTATAGGACAAAAATATACTGAAAAAGTAATGGGTACAGATCAACTTGCTATTGGGCATTTCTCGACATTATCCTATGTAATTTCTGGTTATATCGGCAGTAAGTTTGGAGACACTTCTAAATCAACGGAAGAGATAAATGTACCAAAGAGCTTAATGTTCTTACGTGATACTCCGGTTGCAATTGCGACAACGATGGGAACCTTTTTCTTACTCGCTTCTATCGTTGCAGGTAGTGATTTTGTTGAAGAAATTTCAAATGGACAAAATTGGGTTGTATTTACCTTTATTCAATCTTTAACCTTTGCAGGTGGTGTATACATAGTATTGCAAGGTGTGAAGATGCTTATTGCTGAAATTGTACCTGCATTTAAAGGTATTTCAGATAAGTTAGTACCCGGCGCAAAACCAGCTTTAGATTGCCCTATGGTATTTCCAGTTGCACCAAATGCAGTGCTTATTGGTTTCTTATGTTCTTTCGCTGCAGGTCTTGTTGCGATGGGAATTCAAGGTGCTTTTGGTTGGACTATCATCGTGGCGGGTGTTGTACCTCACTTCTTTGTTGGTGGTGCTGCTGGCGTTTATGGAAATGCGACAGGTGGTTTACGTGGCGCGGTATTAGGGTCATTTACGCAAGGTTTATGTATTTCATTCTTACCAATGTTATTACTTCCTGTACTAGGTGGACTAGGCCTAGAAGCTACAACGTTTGCTGATTTTGACTTCGGTGTTGTCGGGCTTATTCTTGGATGGATGGTACAATGAGTCTATTTGATTTAATTGGTAATGACGGAATTGTTATTACCAACGAAGAAAACTTAAGTATTGATAATGCACTCGATTTGACCTGCTCTACACTCATTGCAAGGGGGAAAGTTAAGCCAAGTTATGCTGATGCGATCAAAGCAACACATAAAAAAATTGGTCCTTATTATGTGTTAGCACCTAAGATTGCAATGCCACATGCACGCCCTGAAGATGGAGTGAATGAAACTGCATTACAGCTGACTGTGTTTAAAAAAGGTGTCGATTTAGGATCTACTGATAATGGCGATGTATATTTCTCAATAACATTAGCGGCAGTAGATTCTGATGGTCATTTACTCACTATTATGGCTCTTTCAGAGTTATTCCAAAATGATGAGGATATTGAAAAGATCATCAATGCTGAAGATAAAGTAGAAATCATTAGGGTACTTAAAAAATACTAAGTTGAAATACTTAGTTATAGAGGGCGATAATAAAAATTATCGCCTTTAACCTCTTTAATACTTCCCCATCTAAAAATCTAATTCGGCTGAAAGTTACTTGTTAATCTCATGAAAGTTGAGTGTAAAACGAGAATTAAATCAAACAGTATTAGTGAACACTGAACACCGGGGCCTGTCATTGCATGTGAGCGGACTTGCATGGTACCAACTGATTTGATTACACAGAGCAAGTGGTGTGAAATAGCCAAACTAATCCAAACGCTATAAGTTATTAATTTAAGTATAAAGCGGCTTAATATCGTTCGGTATGTCATTCTAATTTTATATGTTAAAAAATGTATCTATCTCATTTGAAAAACTAAAAGTTAAAACTGTCAGTATTTTTTATGACTTAATAAAAATATTTCACTACAATTTATTAAACTTATAACCAATGCCATATACAGAACGGATCGGTTCTGCTTCTTCTGCTATTTGGTTAATCTTTTTACGGATATTTTTAATGTGTGTATCGATGTTGCGATCGGAGATATCCAAGGTATCGCTGTAAGCATAAACTAAGATTTCGTCTCGGCTAAAAACACGTCCGCTGTTTTCTAAAAAGAGCCGAAGTATTAAAAATTCTCTGGGAGTAAGATCTAAGAATTGACCTTTAAAGGTGACTTCAAATTCATTAATTTTCATCTCAAACTCTGAGTGTTTAATGCTATTAGCTGCATCCAACTCTGTATTATTATTGGTCACTCGACGTAGCACGGTTTTTACTCTTGCCATTACTTCTCTAGGGCTAAAGGGTTTACAAATATAATCATCTGCACCAAATTCTAATCCCAGTAATTTATCAATTTCTTCACCTTTGGCTGTGATCATAATAATCGGCAGTTGCGAGAAAGTTCTGATTTTTTTGCAGATTTCCAGTCCATCAATATCCGGCAGCATTAAATCGAGCAGTATTAGATCTACACTGTTTTCTTCAATAAAAGGGATCACTTCTTTACCGCTACTGAGGTGTTCAACCAGGTAACCATTGTTCTGACAATAGGCGATTAAGACCTCGGCAATATGAGCTTCATCTTCAACAATGAGAATTTTATGCTTATTCACTACGTATAACTCCTGTGTTCTGGCAGTGTAATATTAATACTGAGTCCGCCTAATGAGGAATCAGAAGTACTAATCTCGCCTTGGTGCGCATCGATAATTTGTTTACATAAAGCTAACCCTAACCCCGACCCTCCGTAACCACGGTTACGAGAGGGTTCTACACGATAAAAGCGTTCAAACAATTTATCTTGGATAGCTAATGGTACGCCCGGAGCGGAGTCTTGTATTTGAATATGTAGTTGCTTAGCAATAATTTGAGCTGAAATCTGAATTTGCCCACTTGCATCCGTATAACGGCAACAATTCTCAAACAGGTTAACAAATAACTGCCTTATCCTATCCTTATCGGCTAATACGCTACATTTTTTATCTGCCATCAGTTGTGCCAACTGTGAACAATCTACATAGAGCTTTTTTTGTTCAAATTTGGCAGTAAAGCTATCTGCTACTTGCAGTAATATTTGAATCGGATTGAGCGGTTGTTTTTTATAAGTAAGTCCACCAACGTCAGTGATAGATAGCTGATACAGGTCATTAACAATATTGCTCATACTGTCTATCTGGTCGATGAATAACTGCACGCGTTGTTCATCTGCTATAAATACACCATCTTGAATACCGATCAACTGACCTCTTAACACGGTCAATGGTGTTTTTAATTCATGGGTCACATCTGACATCCATTTAAAGCGGTTATTCTGATTTTTGTCTAAGGTTTCAGCTAATACATTAACGTTATCGGACAGCAAGGCGAGTTCATCATTGGTTTTCTTTTCAATTCGAAGGCGGTAATTACCTCGAATCAAGGTATAAGTGCCATCGATAAGAGAGCTAATTGGCGCCAGCAGGTGTCTTGAAAATAACCAAGCGGTGATTAAAGCTAGTGCAATAACCATCAGCGCGATGATGTAATAATTTTTGTATTGTTGTGCTAAAAATTCATTTCCTGGGCTGCCTTCGACAAGCTCAGAGGGCACTAAACTCAGCCAGCCTATTATTTTTCCATTGAGCTCAATGACTTCGCTATAGGGGTTGTCAGTTATTAAGTCTCTACCAATAATAACTTGTTTATCAACATCATATAAGCTCAATCTTTTTTGTGTTTGCAACAAACTACTTAAGGCGAGTAGGTTGTCATTAGTTTCAGTGGCATTTTGTCTGTTGCTCGTTGGTGTTGAATCCGCAGCATTGCTGTTTACTTTAGCGCCTAGCATCTCTTTCCAGAGAGGTTCATTGCCTTTGAGCCGTTGCCAACTGCCGTTATCTCGATAATAAGAGACAATTCTGCTTTTCAAATTTGAAACTTGTTTATGCTCTGCCTCATTCACAAAATCATTAAAGCTGGTGGATAAATTAACGGTAATTAAAGACAGCATTAATCCCACAGCAACAAAGCTGGTAATGCAAAATGCAAAGAAAAATTTATAAAATAACTTCACGTCATTTCCTTCTTATGCTACTGATTAAAAATAGGTTAACTTATCTTTTATTGATAGTAGTTGTTCAATACTCACCATTTTAAAGCTAGCTAGATGCTCTCTTAGTCTCGCGCAAGTGCGTCAACAGGGTTTAATTTGGCGGCATTGCGTGCAGGTAAATAACCAAATAAAACACCGATTAAAGTTGAGCAAGCAAATGCGGTAATGATTGAATTTGTTGAATAAATCATTTGAAAGTCACTGCTGCTCGAGGCAAAGATAAGGCCAATTAAAAAAGCCAATGAAATACCCAAAATACCACCGCAAATACAGACTAAAACCGCTTCAATTAAAAATTGTCGTAAAATATCATGCTTACGAGCACCTACTGCCATTCGAATACCTATTTCACGGGTACGTTCAGTTACTGACACTAACATAATATTCATAACACCAATGCCCCCTACAATCAGAGATATAAACGCTATGGTTGAAATAAGCATGGTCATCGTCGCTGACGTTTTTTCAATATTTTCTCGAATAGTATCGGTATTAACAGTAAAAAAGTCTTCCACACCATGGCGCATCTTAATTAGCTTAATAATACCCTGTTCAGCAGCGGTGCTAGATACGCTGTCATTAATTCGTACAGTAATATCATTAACATCATTTTGTCTGAAAATACGTGCTGACACAGTGGTGTAAGGGATCCATACATTTAATGCATCAGTGTTGCCAAAGGCACTTTCTCTTGGTTCTGTTACCCCAATTACTCGTACGGGTAGTTGACCTAGAAATATTACTTTACCGAGTGCTGATTCTTTTGGGAACAAAGAGGCGACAGTGTTTGAGTCAATTACTGCCACTTGAGCGAGATCATCAACGCTATTTTCATCAAAATATTGGCCTTGCGCTAAAGTGTAACCCTTTACTCTAAAATACTCCGAACCTACACCTTGTACTTCACCGGTGAGGGCTTGGTTGCTATAGCGAATTGCCACATCAGCTCTCACTGTGGGCGTAACACTATCAACAAATGGTAATGTTTTGAGAATCTCTGCATCACTGGCTGTTAACGTGCGTATTCGACCAGAACGGCGATCACCCAGTCCATTACCGGGTTTAATTTCAATCGTGTTGGTGCCCATTGATGCCATATTTTCAAGAACCGTTTGTTGAGAGCCGTTACCCAGAGCGACAACGGAAACAACGGATGCGATACCAATAATAATGCCAAGCATGGTTAGAAACGTACGCAGTTTATGACTAGACATGGCAGTTAATGCCATTTTTAGCGCTTCAAGATAACGTGTCCAATCAAATAAACTGTTTTTTGGGATAGTCGCCTTTTTCTCTTTTTTAAATTCGACGGCATTAATTGTTTCCGTTTTTGGGTTAGTGACTGTATCACTTTTTATTTCACCGTCTTTTATCTCAATAATACGATCAGCGAACTTCGCAACCTGTAAGTCATGGGTCACTAAGATAATGGTATGACCGTCTTTATGTAATTCTTGTAACAGCTTCATCATTTCTTCGCCGCTGCTACTATCAAGTGCACCTGTTGGTTCATCTGCTAAAATAACGTCGCCACCATTGACCAGTGCACGTGCAACACTGACTCGTTGCTGCTGGCCACCACTTAATTGACTTGGTTTGTGATCAAGCCTGTCACTCAACCCTAATCGAGTCAGCAATGCTTCAGCTTTTGCTCGACGAGTTGCTTTATCTTCACTGGCGTATAATGCTGGTACTTCCACATTCGCGACGGCAGAAAGGTCACCCAGTAGATGATAACGCTGAAATATAAAACCAAAATATTCACGGCGCAGTGCCGCTAATTGGTCTTCATCCATTTTAGACGTATCTTGACCATTAATCAGATACTGGCCTGCCGAAGGCTTGTCCAAACAGCCTAAAATATTCATTAAGGTTGACTTGCCTGAACCTGATGCTCCAACAATAGCGATCATTTCGCCTCTGTGAACTTTTAAACTCACGTTATTTAACACGGTAAGATCTTGTTCTCCAGCGCTAAATGTTCGACTGACACCTGCAATTTCAAGTAGTACTTCACTCATAGATTAAAGCCCCGCTTGTTTTTGACGGCCACCGGCCTGACGGCTAGAGGTAGTGGCTTGATTTGCAGAAGATTGGCCGAGGATAATTTCGTCACCTTCTTCAAGTCCTGATAATATTTGTGCATTAACACTGTTATTGATGCCAACTTCAACATCACGGTACTCGACTTTATTATCTACTTTGACAGGTACTTGATAGCTATTCTGTTTGTTGGGCGTTTTGGTCAGTACTTGAGCTGGAACCTGTAATACATCTGCAGCACTGTCTAAAATAATCGAGACCTGTGCCGTCATACCAATACGTAATAGCCGATCAGGGTTGTCGACATCAAATAATGCATTGTAATAAATAGCATCACTGTCACCTATGCTCAGCTGACTATCATCGCCAGTCAATAACGTAGGACCAGGCTCAATTGCACGTAATACTGCCGTGTATTTTTGTTTAGTATCACCAAGAATTGAAAAGTAAACCTGTTGCCCTGGTTTTATATGAATAACGTCTGCTTCTGATACTTCAGCTTTAATGGTCATGGTTGTAAGCTGCGCAAGTTCAACAATACTAGGTGTTTCTTGATTGTTGCTGATAGTTTGACCTTGTTGTGCAGAAATATAAATAACAGTGCCATCGATAGGCGCAACGATGGTCGTATAACCCAATTCTAATTTGGCGTTATCGACACTGATCAACGCTTGTTCTTTTTGCGCTTCGATTTGTTCTAGTTCTGCGCTATATACGGTTAACGTTGCCTGCGCCGTGTCGAAAATGGACTGCGAAGCCACACCATTTTTAAACATTTTTTGTTGGCGTTCAAATTCTGCTGTTGCTTCATATATTTGTGCTTGTTTTGCTCGGTATTGAGCATTGATAATACTAAGTGACGCTTGCGCTTCTTTTAACGTATTTTTTTGCGTCAAATTGTCTATTTGGGCAATTAAATCACCTTTTTTAACCTGATCGCCGAGATTAACTGCAATATTGTCTATTTGTCCTGAAGCTTGAGAACCTACATCAACGAGGGTATAGGGATAAAGTACGCCATTTGTTAGGACTACATTTTCTATATTGCCTTTTTTCACAAAGTCGGTAGTAAAAACAAGGTTTTGCTCATTTTCTGCAAAGTAGTATTTAATCGAGAAACCAACTCCAACAGCGAACAATATTAATATCGTTAGATTCTTTATTTTTTTATTCATGACTGATCCAATCTTATTAGTAAAAGTAGAAGTGCTTCTATGAAAGCGATTAGGGAAAGTATAAGGGGCAAATATGGTCAAAATATGGAGATTAAAAAATAAATTAACTATATGTATTTAAATAACTATTTTTATTTTTTATGTGATTTTGTGGTAATTGTGTAGATGTGCTTTCGTACACCACATTATTCAATGTGACTGCATTAATGATATTGAGCAATAGCGTATTGAACATGAAATACTGATAACTAAAAGGGGGGCAACAATCTTTTATCTACTTAAACTTACCTAGGTCACATTCGTGTTCATTTCTGCTCATTTAACGTGTTCAAAAGCATGTTTTTTTCTTGAGAATGTTTAATCCGTGTTAATGAGGTGTAATCTCCTTGTTATAAGTTGCTCTATTTATAACGGGCAATATTTGTAAAGTGTTTAGGTCCTATACTGCGATCTTATGAGCGGCTTGATAAGCCACTTTATAGCTGTTTTGTTGAATCATCTCCTTCGAGTGAAAGCCTTAATCGCCAATCCTTTTCACTGTTAATACTGCATTAATACAACCTGCTGAGCTTATCAATATACACATTTTAGCCTGATTATTTATTCAGGTCAGTGACTATTGAGCGGTGAAAGTAATGGTTGAAATAAAAGAGAGTAAGTAATGTTTTTGGAACAAATACAGCGGGTTAATAAATTAATGCTAGGCGGAATTTAATGCGCGCAAAAGCCAGGTATTTTGGTATTGGATTTAGACTTGTCTTTGCCTTCAGTGTGTTGGCCTTTTCGACTATTTTAGTGTCCAGTGTTTCCTATTCAACCTTTAATGAAACCTTAAATCGACTGACTGAAATTCAACAGGAAGATATGGTTTCTTTAGAGGAAGCCGCGCGTCTTAATGACCTTGCTCGTACCATCATTTCTACTTCTTTTATTATTCTTTCCGCTGAATCGGACCAAGAGCGTGACCAGGCAATGCAAGAAATTGAGCGTTCACTGTCCACGATGAGTGAGTTGATGGTTGATTTTCCAGATTATAATCAATACTTTAAAAACCTTATTAATCAGATTAATTACAACTTAAGTCTGCTTTACACTAATGAAGTCAAAATGCAGGTATTAAATACACAGTTCAAAGATCTGCTGAGTGGGCTATTCCCCTTTTTGATTGCAACGGATCAATGGTTATCGCAGTTAAATGATACAAAAAAAACAGCGATTAACCACAATGAATTACGCAGATTATTACATTACCAATTTGGTTTAGCTGAAAAGCTTTATAACGACCTGACATTTAACGAGTTGGATAACACTATTTTACGCTTAGAAAAAGTAGGCAGTAATTGGTGGGAGTTTTGGCAAGCAGGACAATTAGAAAATACTGACCCATCCCTTAATAAGCGGCTTGTTTTCATTAATAATATGATGTCTCGGCAGGGCAAATTATTTAACTTAAAAAACCAACAGATTGATTTAAATTACCAACAGAAATTCCTTTGGGGCAATAGCCGGTTGCAGTTACATCAATTAGCAGTACAAGTAGAAAGTTATGCCAAACGGGTTAATCAGCAAGTGGATTCGGAAATAGATGCGACTGAACAACGGTTATTAAAAAACATGAAGTTAGCATTGTCTGTCTCCTTCTTTAGCCTGTGTGCCGCGGTCTTTTTCTCTTGGTTTTATGTTAGAAATAACATTCTGCAACGGATTCGTGATTTGCAGTCAAGTATGCGCTTAATCTCTTCTGGAAAATTGAATACACCGATTCAAATTAAAGGTCATGATGAAATAACAGAAATGGCTAAAGATGTACTTTTGTTTCAAGCTAATTCACTGAAGCTTGAACAAACCAATAAGCAATTAATTACCCTGCAAAATGAGCTAGTCCAGTCCGGAAAGTTAGCTGCATTAGGTGGACTGAGTGTGGGAATTACCCATGAAATCAATCAACCGTTAACTGCGGTTAATAGTCATTTGCACAGTGCGTCGATTTGGTTGGAAAGGCAGCAGCTGGACAAAGTAAAAAATAGTCTGTGCAAGATAGAAAAGTTAATCGCTAAAACCTCTGTTATTACCCAGCATTTAAAATCATTTGCCCGTAAATCAGATGGGAAACTTGAAAAGGTCTGCGTCAGTAGCGTGATCACAGAAGCATTAGAGTTGTTATCAAGCCGCATTGATTATGGTAAATGTAAGATCAGCTATGTCCCGTTAGACAACTATTTTGTGTCGGCGAATGCTATTCGTCTTGAGCAGGTTATGGTGAATATTATTGCCAATGCATTAGATGCAGTGGAAGGCGTTGATGATGCACATATACATATTTATGTCACTGAAAGTGATCACTCACTTTGCATTAAGGTGAAGGATAACGGTGAAGGTATTATCAGTGAAGACCTGCCGCATATCTTTGATCCTTTTTTCACTAAGAAGATGGTTGGTAAAGGATTAGGGCTAGGTTTATCCATTACTTTTAACATTATTAAAGATTTCAATGGCAACTTGTCTGTGCAATCAGAGCGAGGAAAAGGTGCGACCTTCACCATTGAATTAAAGAAACTCAACGAGGAGTGTTCTAGCGATGCAAAATACTAAAATAGTGGTGCTGATTGATGATGAAATAGACGTGATTGAAGCGTTAACAGAGATGCTTGAATTAGAGGGGTTTGAAGTTTTCCCCTTCACTGACCCCAAACTCGCTTTACGTTCTTTGAGGCCAGACAGTCATTGTGTTGTCTTATGTGATGTGAAAATGCCGCATATTGATGGTTTAACGTTGTTGGATGCCATTAATAAACGCGTCACCAATTTGCCGGTGTTATTAATGAGTGGACACGGTGATATTCCGATGGCGACGCAAGCAATTAAAAATGGTGCCTATGACTTTTTAGAAAAACCGTTAGTGCCTTCTGATTTAATCGTTAAATTAAATGATGCCTTTGCTAAACGCCAGTTCGATGACCCCGATAATGCGCTTGAGCATAATAGTTCTCCAACTATTGAAGAGTTTGTGATTGGCGAATCGCGCAGTATTGAGCTGATCCGCCAACAAATATTAGTGCTAGCAAAAAGTGGTGTTGATACCATTATTAATGGTGATACCGGTACCGGCAAAGAGGTCGTTGCTAATGCTCTGCATCAATTTAGTGTACGAAAAGAGCAGCCTTTTGTGGCCATTAATTGCGGCGGGATGACTGAAAGTATTATTGAAAGTGAGTTATTTGGACATGAGTTAGGGTCATTTACGAATGCCAGTAAACAACGAATTGGAAAAATTGAGCTAGCTAATAACGGCACGCTTTTTTTAGATGAAATTGAAAGTATGCCTATCTCAGTGCAGATAAAACTTTTACGTGTTTTGCAGGAAAGGGTGGTTGAACGAGTCGGTGGTAATCAATTGATACCTGTTAATATTGTGGTGGTGGCTGCAAGTAAAGCAAATTTAGAAGAACTCAGTAACCAAGGTCTGTTTAGAAAAGATCTGTTTTATCGTTTAAATGTGGCCAGCATCAATATCCCCAAATTAAAAAAACGTGTGGAAGATGTACACCCGTTATTTTGTCATTTTGTGAAAAAGTCCTGTCAAAAATTTCAAACTCAACCGCCTATTTTATTGTGTGAGCAATTACGTGCTCTGAATATGCATGATTGGCCAGGTAATACGCGAGAGCTAAGAAATGTCGCAGACAGATTTGTTTTAGGCATTGATGGGCAAGGCTTTAACCTACAAAAAACAACCTCAGAAACAGAGCCTGAAGGATTCGATTTTGACCTACAAATGGAAGGCTATGAAAAAGCATTGTTATTAGAAGCACTAGCAAAATCAGAAGGTAATATTAATGCTTCTTCAGAGCAATTAAACCTGCCTAGAAAAACGCTATACCGTAAGTTAAAAAAATATAACATCAACAAATTTGACTTTAGAGTGAGCGCAACAAAAGAGACATAAGTGACCCATTCTTCCTTTGAAAGCATTAAATTAGTTGACTTTATTGACTCAAAAAATAGAGTTTTTTATTTGTATTTAATTTAAGTTATTGATTAATAGTTATTTTTTATGTTGGCATTTGGCTTGCTATAGGTTATGCCTGCTCAATAGCTTATGTCTGGTGAATACCTCTGCGACATTGTAATAAGTTTCAGAGCAGACCAATAGATAACCTGATACGAGCATGACAATCTCATAACTAAAAGGAAGTAAAATGAATAAATTATACAAAGGATTACTACTCGCAGGCGCATTAACTGTGCCGACATTAGCGATTGCTGATGAGTGTACAAATCGCGGTGTATTAGATGATAGATACTGTGATGAAAATAATGATTTAGTGGCAGATTCACCTAAAGATCCTGAACAGTGGCGAGACCCAAGTACTTTAGTATTTACTTACACACCTGTTGAAGATCCCGCTGTTTATAAAGATGCTTTCAAAGATTTCCAAGAACACCTCAGTAAAGTTACAGGCAAGCGTGTTGTTTATTACACAGTACACTCTAATTCTGCTCAAGTTGAAGCGATGCGTTCAGGACGTTTACATATTGCAGGGTTTTCTACGGGGCCAACAGGTTATGCCGTTAATCTAGCGGGTTATGTGCCGATTGCGGTAAAAGGTACTGCGGAAGGTTTCCAAGGTTATAATTTGATTACTATTACTCGAAAAGACAGTGGCATTGATGAAATGGCAGATCTAAAGGGTAAAAAGGTTGCACATACTTCTGCTTCTTCTAACTCTGGTAACTTAGCACCGCGTGCTTTATTCCCTGCTTTAGGTATCGTGCCAGATAAAGACTATAAAGTGTTGTACTCAGGTAAGCATGACCAATCTATATTAGGTGTGTTTAATGGCGATTATGATGCTGCACCAGTCGCTTCAGATGTGTACGACCGTATGGTGGCTGCGGACCGTGTTGATGATGAAAACATTAAAATTATTTACCGTAGTCCAAAATTCCCAACCTCTGCATTTGGTTATGCAAATGATCTTAACCCTGAGCTTGTTAAAAAAATAGAGAGTGCCTTCTCAACTTACCGCTTTACACCGGAAATGAGTGCTACGTTTAAAGGAGCAGATAGATTTGCACCTATTACCTATAAACAAGACTGGGGTGTGATCCGCGATATCGCGCATGCTACCGGCACTGCTTATACAAAAGCTGGTTTACAAAAATTAGCTGAACAGAATGCTGCTAAGAAAGCCGCAAAAAAAGCAGCAGCTTTAGCCGCTGAAAAATAATAAAACTACATAAGTAATAGGCTGAAAATAGATCTTCGGCCTATTTTACCAATCTAACGAATTATCCGTTCATTTATGCCTGTGAATATGAATCAAAGCGTTATTATTGAATTGTAATGAGAACAACTCGTTGCTGTCATCAATACCTTTTTTCATCACTTTTCATTGGCATCAAAATAGATCATTTATTAAATTAAATTGGTATTACTTAGCATTTCTGTTGATACAAGGAATTGTCACCATGGCATCTACAAGTTCTAACGCAATTAAAATTAACGATCTTCATCATGAATATATCGCTGGTAAACCTGTCCTTAAAGGCATCAATATTGATATTAATGAATCTGGCATCGTAGCCATTATTGGCCCTTCAGGCACAGGTAAAAGTACATTATTAAAATGTATCAATCGTTTAAATGACCCTAGCAGTGGTGAAATCTTATTTGACGGCGCTGATTTAACTAAACTTCAAGGTAAAGCATTACGCAAGATGCGTAGACACATAGGCATGGTATTCCAAGAATATAACCTGGTGGAGCGATTGACAGTTTTAGAAAACGTATTGAGTGGACGCTTAGGTTATATGAGTTCTTGGGATGCGTGGCGTCGTAACTATAAACCGGAAGATTTAAAACATGCCTTTGAATTATTAGAGGTGGTTGGATTAACTGACTTTGCAAATCAACGAGCCGATGGATTATCCGGTGGACAACGACAAAGAGTTGGTATCGCCAGAGCCGTAATGCAGGGACCTTATCTATTATTAGCTGATGAGCCAACTTCTTCATTAGATCCAAAAACAGCTGTTGAAATCATGGAGCTAATGGAAACCTTTGCACAACGTAATGATATTCCTGTGTTACTTAATATCCATGATGTAAATCTGGCTAAACGTTACGCTAAAAGAATCATTGGTATGTCCAATGGTAAAGTGCATTACGATGGTCCACCTGAAGATATTAGTGAGGCTGATCTGAAAGTCATTTATGGAGGTGAGTCATGGATGGATTAGCCAAATCTAGCACTAGGCATGCGGTTAACCCATTTAAAGCCTCGTTATTAAATCGTGCGCTGTGGGTAGTTGTAATTGCTTATATTTTTTACAGTGCCAGTTCATTAGGGTTATCATTAGAGCGAATTTTATTAGGATTTAGCGAGAGTGAGCGCTTGCTAACAAGAATGTTTCCACCAGACTTTTCTCGTGTTGGTTTGTTGATGGATGGGGTGGCTGAAAGCTTACAAATTGCCATTATTTCTAGTTTTTTTGGTATCGTTATTTCATTGTTTATTGGCCTTTTAGCGGCTCGTAATATGATGCCTATTATGATCACTGCTCCGGTACGTGCCTTTATTGCGCTGTGTCGTTCATTTCATCCCGTTATCATCGCTATTATTTTTGTTAAAGCGGTTGGTTTTGGTGCGTTAGCTGGGATCTTAACGCTGATATTTGCATCCATTGGTTTTATCGCTAAATTATTTGCTGAAGCAATTGAAGAGATTTCATTTAACTCGGTAGAAGCGATTAAAGCGACCGGGGCAAGTTTCTTTAGTGTGATTATTTATGCTGTTATGCCACAGGTATTTACCCGTTTTATCGGTTTCGCCAGTTACCAGTTAGATTCAAATTTAAGAAACTCAACCATGGTTGGCATTGTTGGCGCTGGTGGTTTAGGCGGGACTTTATTCTCAGCCTTCCAACGCTTTGATTACGATTTTGTCTCTGCCATTTTAATTACCATTATCGCTATTATTCTGGTTGGTGAAATGCTCTCAAATTTAGTTAGAAGGATTTTCTAATGACAACTTCAAGTATCGATTTAGAGTGGAAAAGATTTACATTACAGGAAAGGATCTCGCGTTTTGCGGTTTATTTGGTGATCGTGGTTTCGCTAGTATGGTCATGGCAAAGTGTAGAGGTGATTGAAGAGTTTTTATACGATGCACCAGAGCAATTGTTGGATATGTTTCAACGGATGACACCGCTAGATTACGCATTTTACCCTAGTTCAATTCATAATGCGTTAATTGAAACATTACATATTGCTACGCTAGGTACACTGATTACATTAATTTTTGCTGTGCCTTTAGCCTTATTAAATGCACCTAATATAACCCCTAGTAAAACACTGAATTGGATTGCACAATTCTTTTTAGTGGCAACACGATCTATTAACTCATTAGTTTGGGCTTTGTTATTTATTGCCTTGTTTGGACCTGGTGTTATTGCTGGGATAATGGCTATCGCGATTCGTAGTATTGGTTTTGTGGGTAAATTATTATCTGAAGCATTGGCTGAAGTGAATATGGGCACCATTGAAGCTTTGAAAGCAACGGGAGCACCTTGGGGCAGTATTTTAGTAAAAGGTTATTGGCCGCAGGTGATGCCTGCATTTTATTCAATTGTACTATTTAGATGGGATATTAATGTACGTGAATCGGCGGTATTAGGTTTAGTAGGTGCTGGTGGTATCGGTGTGGTACTGAATGATGCGCAAAACTTATTCCAATGGCAAAAAGTAGCGATGGTGTTAGTAAGTATCTTTGCGGTTGTTATTGTTGCTGAGATTGTTGCTATTCAGATCCGTAAACGATTGATATAGCTGCTTGCTGATAGAAATAGTTGTTGATGGGAATGAAACGCTATAAACGTTTTAATACATATCAGTACTTATTGCTGTTGTTAAAGTGACGGTTATCGTGATTGTTAACAGTCAGATAGGTCATCTTTTTATGTTGTTCTATTTAAAGGCGTATTTTACTCAAGATGTTACTCATTATTGGAGCCAGTTGTTAATGGGTCACTTAAGGGCATTACTGACTAAACTATTAAATGAATCAACATCATAGAGCTGGCCTCGAAAACCAACTGATTAATTTCAGTTGGTTTTTTTTTACGTAATGAAAGTCATTACAACTTAAATAGTACGTTTTTAATTCAATAATCATCATATTTTTATCTGTAAAGTGCGAATGATCATATTAATTAGAAAAACTATATGTTCTAATGTGAACATAAACTGGCGCGAACGAACATTTAATTCAAGGATTCCGAAATGAGCCTCAATAGAACGAACAATATTAAACAACTAGCTGAAGAAGAGTTAGATGTCCTTATTTTAGGGGGTGGTATCAACGGTGCTGTCGCTGCTGCATCTTTGGCTGCCAAGGGAGTTAAAGTTGGCCTGATCGATAAAGGCGACTTTGCTGGCGCAACAAGCTCTAACTCATCAAATCTTGCGTGGGGTGGTATTAAGTATTTAGAAAGCCACGAATACCGTTTAGTGAATAAACTTTGTAAGAGCCGTAATAACCTAATGAAGCATTACCCATCGTCAGTGACTGAGGTGCGTTTCTTAACCACTATCCAAAAAGGCTTTCGTTTCCCTGTTTGGTTTGTGTTCATGGGAACGTTAGCTTATTGGTTATTTGGTCGACTATTTACTATGGCGCCTAAATATCTAACACGTAATGCCATTAAACAACTTGAACCAAGTATTAAAGTAACTGGCGCTCAAGCTGGTTTTGAATACTCAGATGCTTTCTTAAAAGACAATGATTCGCGCTTTGTATTTAACTTTATAACGGCGGCTGCAAAAAAATCAGCGCTTGTTGCAAACTATGTAGAGTCAATTAAGGCGGTGCGTGAAAACAATCAATGGGTTATCGATGCTAAAGATAATACCACTGATGAAACCTTTACGATTAAAGCAAAAACCTTGATCAATGCCTGTGGACCAATGGTTGACCAAGTAAATAAAAGTACCAAACAGAAAACATCACATCATCACTTATTTTCAAAAGGTGTGCATTTAACGGTTGAACGTATTTCAAAAGATCACCGTGTATTGGCCTTCTTTGCAAGCGATGGACGTTTATTCTTTGTATTACCAATGGGTTCAAAAACGTGTATTGGCACCACTGATAACCAAGTAGAGAGCCATAAAACAGAGGTTACAGACGAAGATCGTCAATTTATTCTTGATAATGCTAATACATTATTAGAGTTAGATAAGCCGTTAACTAAAGCAGATATTATTGCAGAAAGATGTGGTGTTCGACCATTAGCTATCGAAGCCGAAGAAGGCGTTGCAGATTGGGTCGCTTTATCTCGTAAACACGCGATAGATGTAAATAAGTTTGATAAACACATCAGTATCTTCGGTGGTAAATTAACTGACTGTATTAATGTGGGTGATGAAATTGCTGATATTGTTGAAGACTTATCGATCCCAATGAAGAAGACAACTTCGCGTTGGTATGGTGAACCTGCTGATTCAGTTAAAGCTAAATTTATGAGTGCAATGGCAGAGATTGATAAATTAACACCAAAAGGTGCGATTGAACCTTTATCAAGTCGTTTCTGGCGCCGTTACGGTGAAGATGCGTTTATTCTATTAGAAGCGATTAAACAAGATCCTAGTAAAGCTGAACTTGCTCTTGAGCATACAGAGTTTACTTGGGCTGAAATAGATTGGGTTGCTGAGAATGAGATGGTTGTTAACCTCGAAGATCTACTGCGTCGCCGCTCGAAAGCAACATTAGTGATCCGTAAAGAATATTTAGATAATGCAGACGGTCTAGAAGCTGTTAGTGAACGTTTATTTGGTGACCAGGCACAACAGAAAGTTGCTGATTTTCGTAACGCGGTTTCGTTAAACCGAGGTTAATTGCTCGAAGGTTAGTTTGTTAGATTGAAAATTAACTAAAGCTTTAAGTTAAAAAAAACCACTACCAAGCGTAGTGGTTTTTTTTATGCTTTTTAGCAGAATAAAAATGATTATTAGCTTAATGAACATTTTATTCGATTGCAGTGATAGCTAAATCTTGAGGTAGGTTAGTTTGATTGGTGTAGATTTGATCAAATGTCGCTAATGACGCTATTTTCACTGAAGCCGAACCCGACCACTTACTTGCATCCGCGACTAACCAAGTTTGTCGTGAGTTGTGTAAAATACTTTGTGATAGCTCTGCTTCAGCAGTTTCATGTTCTATCGCAATATGACTTTCAGTAACAGCGGCACATCCCAATATGCCAATATCTGCTTCAAAACTATTAAAAAACGTTAACACACTGTGTCCCACCACATCCTGTTGCTGAGATCTAAATAAGCCTCCGGCAATATAAACTTCAATTTCAGGGTTCGATTCTAAAATCTTCACTACTTGCAAGTTGTTGGTGATCACTCGATTTTTGGTTTTTAAATAATAAGCAATACGTGTCACTGTGGTGCCTATTCCCATCATGATAGTCGCGCCATCGGGAATGGAATCGGCGACTTTTTTGGCAATTTTATCTTTGACGTCAAACTGTAAGTCGCTACGCAGTTGATAACTGGTATTGGTTAATTGTACTGGCAAACCAACCCCACCGTGAATACGCCGTGCATAGCCAGCTTTACAAAGTTGGTTAACATCACGTCGAACGGTTTGTGTGGTAACTTGAAAATATTCAGCCATAGTATCAATCTGAATATCTTCATGTTGCCTCAAACGAGCGAGAATATTTTGTTGGCGCGCATTTATCTTTATCATGCTTGAGCAAACAGATCAGGTTTATCTGTGATGATCATCTCAACTCCCCAAGCTCTAAATTTACTAGCTTGCTGAATATCGTTGAGGGTCCAAATATTTAATTTTAGGCCTGATTGTGTGATTTCTTTAGCCATCTCTTCGGTTAATATTTTGTAATCAATATGCAGGCTATATAAATTGAGCGGTTTTAATTTTACTAATGTTGTTCGTGGCTCATGTTCGGTAATATAACCGAGACGAACCGTTGGCATTATTTGTCGACAGTGCGTTAATGCTAATGTCGAAAAACTAGAGATAATTAATTTCTCATGTGGGAAGTTCATTTTTTCTAACACTTCTGCCACTTTATCGACTAAAGGTTGTACTTGATGGTCATGATGAATTTTGATTTCTAGGTTCATAGATAAATCATTAGCCATAAAAAATGCTAAGGTTTGCTCCAGAGATTGAATCTGTTCTCCTGCAAACTCCTCTGAAAACCAGCTACCTGCATCTAATGCTTGTAATTGCTCAAGCGTTAAGTCTGCAACTTTATTTTTGCCATTAGTACAACGATCCACTGTCTCATCATGGAATATGACGGGGGTGTTATCGGCACTCAATTGTGTATCAAGCTCAATCCATTTTGCACCAGACTGTAAAGCTTTTTTGAAACCAGCTAATGTATTTTCTGGTGCTAGCGACGCTGCACCACGATGACCTGCGATCATAAACCCACCTGTAATGTTCAAATGAACGTAAAAACCCTGTTATTTAGGATTGTATTGCAAAAACAAAGCAATGTGAAAATAAATAAAAAAATAAACATTACTATAAATTGTCATTAAATGTTAACAATTTAGTGGTATTTTTATGTTCAGGTCTACATTTTTGTAACGTGTTGTTTGCACTGACTCAATTTTAATATGATCCTATAAATGTTCATTTGAATTATGTTGTAAGCACAATTGCATACAACTTAAATAACCATTTTTTATTTTCAGAAACTGATGAAGCGCTCAAATGTAACTTCACAAATTTAACTTCACAAATAAAGGTATTATTTATGATAAAGGTAATTGGAACCATCATGACCGCTGCTGCATTACTTGTTGGTTGCGGCGAAAAACCTGCTGAAACAGCGACTACAGCAACAGAAGCTGTTAAACCAATTGATATCAACATGAGTTTAGTTTTCACTCAAAATGAGCTGCTAACACAAGAGCTAATTAAAGTGAGTGACAAGATCCGCGAACGTACCGATGGCGGCATCAACATTAAAGTTTACCCAGGCGGACAGTTACCAGTTTATAAAGATAATCTCGAGCAAGTCGTGAACGGCGCAGATTGGATTGCGGTTGAAGATTTAAGTTACCTTGGCGATTACGTGCCGGACTTTGCTGCTCTAGCAGGTCCAATGTTATACAACTCATACGATGAATACCTGGCAATGATGGATACACAATTAGTGGCCGATTTAACTGCACAAGTAGAAGCAAAAGGGATCAAAGTACTGAATGCTGATTACATGTTTGGTTTCCGTCATATGATCACTAATAAAGAGATTAAAAACTCTGCTGATATGGCTGGTATGCGTATTCGTGTTCCAGGTAGTCAATTATTTATTAGCACATTAGCATCAATGGGCGCTGCACCTGCATCATTGCCTTTCCCTGAAACCTATGCTGGCGTACAACAAGGTGTTGTAGATGGTCTCGAAGGTTCAATTTTAACAATGTACTCAACTAAAATGTATGAAGTCGCTAAAAACATGTCTTTGACTAAACATTTCTTAGGGACTGTTGGTCTGTATATTTCACCTAAACTATGGGATAAATTTACACCAGAGCAACAAAAAATTGTTAATGAAGAGTTAGCAGCTGGTGCTATCTCAAATACTAACGAGTTAGTGAAATTGGATGCTGAATACACGCAAAAACTAGAAGAGTTAGGTGTTAAATTTAACGAAGTGGATAGCGCTGAATTCAGCAAATTAACAGCTGATGTTTATAACCAGTTCCCAGCATGGAGCAGTGATATTCGCAGCAAGATTGGTGCTGAACTTGAAAAAATTCGTGCGGCTAAATAGCCGAAGTAGTATCACCACATTTAACCTTGTACCTAGTGACTAACATTAAGTATTCACGTGAGTGATTAACGCTAAGCACTACCGCTGCTATCGTTAAAGGTTATAAAATAATGCTGCTTTATTGTTTTTAACGATAAAGCAGCATCTTTTTTAGTACGTAATAGGCTTTATGCCTCTAGCATGATTGATGTGTTTTTTAAGTAAACTGTTGTCCCGTCTCTAGTATTATTTATGTATTTTAAAAGCTAAATATTGTTATGCCGCGAGTTTGTTTTATGTGCGCTTAAAGCAACACAATGTATTACTAAGCTGCTTGCTTTCGAGCACCGCAATGAGTTAACGAGTAGGAGAAGTCATGGGCTTCTTATTTAAAAATTTTGAAGAAATCTTAGCATCAATTGCTATTTCCATTACCATTTTGATGGTCATTATTAATGTCATCCTGCGTTATGGTTTTGGTTTTGTTGTTCCGTGGAGTGAAGAATTAGCCGTTATTTGCTTTATTTGGTCTGTTTATTTTGGTATTAGTTCTTGTTACAAACATAAGCTACATATGGGCGTAGATGTGATCATTGCGTTATTGCCTGAAAAAGCAAAAATTCCATTCAATATAGTCATTTCCTTTTTCTTACTGGCTATCAACTTGATCCTTGCTTACCTAAGTTACGATTACATGATGCTGTCTAACAAAGTGACGCCGGTGATGGGCATGTCCTACTTCACTATTAATGGTGTGCTATTTCTTTGTTTCTCTTTGATGTCGATTCATACCGTCAATTTTATTTTCAAAGATATTAAGCAGCTTAGGCAACCTAAGCAATCCGCACAAACTAAGCAATCTAGCGACGTTTCCTCGTCGCAGTCAGACATATAGGTGACACAGTGGAAATCTATCTTCCTATTATTATTTTGTTCTCTCTGTTTTTGCTAAATGTACCGATTGCATTTTCTTTAATAGCTTCTTCGCTGGTTTATTTTTTATTTATTAATACCTCGATCCCTGTGACGCTAGTGATGCAACGATTCATCTCATCGGCTTCCTCATTTCCGCTATTAGCGATCCCCTTCTTTATTATGGTGGGGTCGGTAATGAATTATTCCGGCATTAGTCGTAGTTTGTTATCTCTGGCGGATTCATTGATCGGTCATAAAACCGGTGGTTTGGCACATGTGAATGTGGCTCTAAGTACGCTAATGGGCGGCATTTCCGGATCTGCGAATGCAGACGCAGCCATGCAATCGAAAATACTTGCACCAGAAATGACTAAACGAGGTTACGACTTACCCTTTACCGCTGCGATTACAGCTGCATCATCGAGTATTAGCCCAGTTATTCCTCCTGGTATTAATTTAATTATTTATGCTTTGCTAGCCAATGTTTCAGTGCATGAAATGTTCATCGCAGGTTATGTGCCTGCTTTTATGATGGCATTATCATTAATGGTGACGATTGCAATTATAGCGAGACGTAGAAAGTATGCCCCATCAAGATCTGAGCCTGCACCAGCTAAAGAAAGGCTTCATTATTTAGGCAGAGCTATTCCAGCTTTATTGATTCCCTTCGGGATTATTTTAGGTATGCGCTTTGGTTTATTCACTCCTACAGAAGCAGGTGCCATCGCAGTTTTACTGTGTGCAATCATCGGTTTATTTGTTTATCGCGAGTTAAAGCTGACACATTTCCCTGCTATTTTTAAAGAGACAGTGCAAGGCACCAGTAGTGTCATGTTCATTATTATCGGTGCGATGATCTTTGGTTATTACATGACCTTGGAACAAATTCCGCAGAACGTTGCCTCTGCATTAATCTTAGTCACAGATAACAAGCTAGTGCTGTTAATGCTGATTAACTTACTGTTATTGATAGTGGGGATGTTTATTGAAGGCGGTGCTGCAATGATAATCCTAACTCCGCTGTTATTACCGGCTGTGCTTAATCTAGGCGTTAACCCTGTGCACTTCGGTATCATTGTGATCGTTAATATTATGATTGGTGGTGTGACCCCTCCATTTGGTTCCATGATGTTTACGGTTTGCTCGATACTGAAAGTAAAACTGACCGACTTTGTACGAGAGGTTGCACCTTTATTATTAGCATTATTAATCGTGTTAATGATTTTAACTTACTCGGAAGGTTTAGTAATGTTCTTACCTAACTTGTTATAAGCACGAATAAATAAGCATTAATAGATAAGCGTTATAGATGCTTAAGGAAATACAATGAAGCAATTAAAAAACACCTTAACCAAGGATTGGAAAGAGGTGCAGTGGGTATTAACAGATGTTGACGATACATTAACCTGGCACGGGCAGTTGCCACCAGAGACCTTAATAGCACTGGCCGCGTTACAACAAGCAGGGCTGAAAGTGGTTGCAGTAACAGGGGCTTGCGCAGGCTGGTGCGATCATATTGCACAACTGTGGCCGGTTGATGCAGTGATTGGCGAAAATGGCGCTTTTATTATGGAAAAGGAAGCGGGTAATTTAACCCTTAAGTCAGGGCTTCCTCTTCAACAAATTGCACAAAATCAAGCCACCTTAAAAGAGCAAGTTACTAGCATTTTAGCGGATTACCCTGACCTAGGTTTAACATTAGATCAGTCTTATCGTTTATGTGAAGTCGCGATTGATATTGGTCAAAATCGCGACCCTGTTGCTACGCCTGTTATTGAAGAAGTCGTGTCTAAGATTAAAATGTTAGGCGCTAATGCAACGGCGAGTTCAATTCATATTAATAGCTGGTATGGAGAGCATTCTAAAAAAGCGACATCATTTCAGTTTTTGCAGGAAAAAGGCTTATCAACCTCTGAGATACTTGCACAAGCTTGTTATGTGGGAGACTCCTTGAATGATCAATTCATGTTCGCGGCTTTACCTAAAAGTGTGGGGGTCGCTAATATCAAAAATTACTGGGAAAGGCTTTTACATCATCCAAAATTCATTATGACTGAACCGGGTGGTTATGGTTTTGCTGAGTTTACTAAACAGTTATTAGCGATAAAGAACTTCGCTTAACAATACATTCACTGTTACGATTGTTGCTTTAATAGGTTCACACCACTTATATTAGCTAGATCATTCCCTATGGAGTAAATATTGATTAACAGAGCGGCTGGTAATAATACAACAAATAATAATCGTATTTTATGGATGGCTTTTTTAGGTTTGTTAATGACCAATTTATTTTGGGCCATTAATGCTATTTTAGCCAGAAGTTATATGCCTGAAGTTGCGCCTATTGCGATGAATCTATTCCGTTGGTTCGGTGTGTTTATATTGCTTACGCCTTTTTGCTTGCCAAGAGTGATAAAAAATTGGGCAATGATCCGCCCACATTTATTGGCGTTAACAGGGCTAGCGATATTAAGTATCGTATTTTATAACAGCTTGCTTTATTTGGCGGCTAATTTTACCACTGTAGTAAATATTACCCTTATTAATACACTTATTCCGATTGCCACTTTATTGATGGCATGGCGCGTCTTGGGTAATCGTCCTCGTTTCATGCAATTCCTTGGTATGGTCATTTCAATATTAGGGGTATTACTGATTTTAACAAAAGGGCAGTTGCTGCATTTATTAAGCCTTAAATTCAGTCAGGGTGATCTATTGATGGTTGCTGCTGTGGTGGTGTGGGCATTATTTACTGTGTTGTTGAAAAAGTTATCACTTAAATTATCGTCTATTAATGTGCTGTATATTTTGATCATGTTGGGGCTACCTTTCTTGATGGTCGCTTATGCCATTGAAGCTGTATTTTTTAAATTTTATTTACCTTCTTTTGAACACATAAGTTTGTTTGCTTATTTGTGGGTGTTCCCATCTATTCTTGCCTATATATTTTGGACTAATGGGGTTTTACGACTAGGGGCGGAAAGTGCGTCATTATCGATAACCTTAATGCCTTTATTTGGGGCTGTATTGGCAATTGTATTTCTTGATGAATCCATATTTTGGTTCCATATCGCAGGCGGAGTGTGCTCTCTGTTAGGCATGTTATTCGCGCTGCTACCAGCCAATAAACTGGCTGTTTTGTTTAAATTCAATACTCAGGCTAGAGGTATGTCAAAAAGTTGAAAATAAATCGATACTTAAGGGATGATTTATTTGCTACTTGTTAGCAATTCATTAACATCCTAAAGACTTTATTACAGATAAGTGAAGCATTGGAAAATATAACACTATAAATAATCGTTACCATTCAAGGAGTTTAGAATGCCGTTAAAAAGAATAATTACAAAATTAGCGATCGGAATGACGATGGCAGGGGCGTTATTAACGCCTTTTATGGCCAATGCCGCTAAAGCAGAATATAAGTGGAAAATGGTAACAACTTGGCCAAAAAACTTTCCAGGTTTAGGGACAGGGGCAAATGAATTAGCGAAACTCATTAATGATATGAGTGACGGACGAATTCAAGTTAAAGTTTATGGTGCAAAAGAGTTAGTGGGTGCATTAGAAGTGTTTGATGCTGTCTCTCGTGGTACCGCAGAATTAGGCCACAGTGCCGCCTATTATTGGAAAGGTAAAGTACCTGCAGGGCAGTTTTTTACTTCGGTACCCTTTGGACTAACAGCGCAAGAGATGAATGGCTGGATTTTCACTGGTGGTGGTTTAGAACTGTGGCATGAAGTCTATGAACCCTTTGGTATTGTGCCTATGCCGGGTGGCAATACAGGCGTGCAGATGGGTGGTTGGTTTAATAAACGTATCGATAGTTTAGCCGATGTTAAAGGCTTAAAAATGCGTATACCGGGTTTAGGTGGTGAAGTGTTAAAACGCGCTGGCGGTACACCTGTATTGCTACCGGGTAGTGAAATCTTCCCTGCTTTACAATCGGGTACTATTGATGCAACGGAATGGGTTGGCCCTTATAACGATTTAGCTTTTGGTTTAAACAAAGCAGCTAAATACTATTACTACCCAGGATGGCATGAGCCAGGTTCTTCAATGGAAATCCTGATCAATAAAAAAGCATTAGAAGGGTTACCTGAAAATCTACAATCGATTGTGTTAAATGCAACAAAAATCGCGAATGCAGATATGTTAGCCGATTTCACAACTCGTAATCATGCGGCTCTTGGACAGTTAATGAGTAAAGGCGATATTGAGTTATTACCTTTTCCAAAAGATGTGTTAGCTGAATTAAAAGTGTTATCGGAGCAGGTGGTTGAAGAAGAAGCTCAAAAAGATGAAATGAGCAAAAAAGTTTATGCATCTTATAAAGCTTATCGAGATCAAGTTATTAAATGGCATGATATTTCAGAAAAAGCTTACTTAAATGCAAGAAGTCCTGAGTAGTTAGCCCCTATTTCACTACTCTCAATGTTAATCCTGTTCATTAAAGTGTTATTAATACCTTTATGAATAGGATTAATTTCTGTTTTAACGTCATAATAACGGCCGTGATATTTTATTGAATCGTAATGTACTGGATTACATTAGATTAATAGTCACACCGCGCCGTTTCTTTTAGTTTGTAGATTGAGAATTTTGTATGGATACACCATCCCCTTCATTAATAGCCGTGATCAGGAACATTAATCGTTTCAGTGATTGGTTAGGTCGTTTTGTCTCTTGGTTTGTGTTAGCAATTGTGCTGATTACCTTCACCGTTGTTGTTATGCGTTATGCTTTTAATACTGGCTCTGTATTTATGCAAGAATCTATTAGTTACTTTCATAACTATGTGATCATGTTAGGTATGGGATACACCTTGCTCAAAGGTGCTCATGTCCGTGTTGATATATTTTACCGACCAGCTTCTGCAAAGAAAAAAGCCTGGGTTAACTTATTAGGCTTCCTATTTTTATTACTGCCAACCTGTGTCTTTATCTTCTATATCGCGTGGGAATATGTGGCAGCCTCTTGGGAAATATTAGAAGGTTCGCAGGAAGCGGGCGGAGTTGATGCGCGTTACCTGTTTAAGTCTACGATTTTACTAATGCCGGTATTAATGATCATTCAAGGCATTGCAGAAAGCTTAAAAGCGATATTAATTATTAAAGGATATGAACAACACGTGTTGGCATTAGATGTAACTGAAGAGGAGCATGGACTATGATCGAATTTATTCCTCTATGGTTATTTGCTTTTGCCTTCATCATTTTATTGATTGGTTATCCGGTTGCGTTTGCGCTAGCTGGCTCGGCTTTATTATTTGCGCTAGTTGGCTTTGCAACAGATACCTTTGATAGTGTTTTTTTAGAAGCTATTCCAAATCGTATACAAGGTATTCTAGCCAATGACTTATTAATAGCGATCCCCCTATTTGTATTTATGGGGGTGATGTTAGAGAAGTCCAAAATAGCTGAAGACCTGTTAGATACCATGGGCCAAGTGTTTGGTGGCAAACCTGGTGGTCTCGGCTTATCAGTATTGATTGTGGGCATGTTATTAGCTGCTAGTACTGGGATTGTTGGTGCAACGGTTGTAACGATGGGCCTGCTAGCATTACCGACCATGCTTAAGCGTGGTTATTCTCCGCAAGTTGCAACGGGTGTAATTTGTGCATCGGGCACCTTAGGACAAATCATTCCACCTTCTATTGTATTGGTGTTACTGGGTGATGTGATCTCTTCCTCTTATCAACAAGCACAATTAGACCAAGGTATCTTCTCTCCGGAAAGTGTCACCGTAGGAGACCTATTTTTAGGTGCTTTGCTGCCTGGTATTTTATTGGTCAGCTTATATGCGATTTATATTATCGCTATTGCTATTATTGCCCCTAAAAAAGTACCCCCTATCCCTGCCGATGAACGTAAGGTAAGTAGAGAGCTGTGGATACAAGTACTAACCGTATTGATTCCGCCAATTGGTTTAATCGTATTAGTACTGGGCTCTATTCTCGGCGGTATCGCAACACCAACGGAAGCAGCATCTGTGGGTTCTATTGGAGCGATTATTCTCGCTAAACTTAAGAATACACTTACCTTTCCTGTATTACAGAAAGTGTTACGCAGCACTACTGAAGTAACCTCAATGGTATTTATGATACTCATTGGTGCTTCTATCTTCTCATTGGTATTTAGAGGTTTTGGTGGTGATGACCTAGTGCGTGAGTTTTTAACTAACTTACCGGGTGGTGTGTTTGGTGCGGTCTTTTTAGTGATGTTAGTGATGTTCTTGCTGGGATTCTTTTTAGACTTTATTGAAATCACTTTTGTTGTGATCCCAATTGTTGCACCTATCTTGCTAGCAATGGGCATTGACCCTATCTGGTTAGGTATTATGATCGCGTTAAATTTACAAACGTCGTTCTTAACACCTCCCTTTGGATTCTCACTGTTTTATTTGCGTGGTGTCGCGCCAGATTCGGTATCAACGCCACAAATTTATCGCGGTGTGATCCCTTTTATCGCAATTCAAATAGTGGTAATTGGTCTACTCGCTTATTACCCGCAATTGGCAACCTGGTTACCTGAATTAGTGTACGGTTAAACAAACTAGTCACTGGCAATTCACTTAGCTGCAACTTTAAAGCGTTCTTTTATAAAGAGCGCTTTTTTATTTGTTGTGAGTCGTAAAAAGAGTTATTTGTTGTCGAGCTGTAGAGGGAATTATTTGTTGCTGAGCCGTAAAGAGAGCAGTTTATTTCCCCTCGTTGTTTTTACTATTAATCGTTGTTTTTACTACTAATACCACAGCCCTTTAAAATCACTTGTGTTAATAATTGCACGCCTTGTTCAAAGTCTTGCTCTTCTAGCTGTTCTTTTTTCATGAGAATACTGATTTGTAAACCATGGTCTGCATAGGCTTGTGTACTGGACCATAACATAAACAGTAAATGTTGCGGATTCATCGGATCCATCCATTTTTTATCGATCCAACTTTGGAATACTTGGCAGGTCTGTTCATATTGTTCTTTTAATTCTGCCTCTAACGGCGCTCGCAGGTAATGCGCACCATGTAATACTTCTGCAGCAAAAATGCGTGATGCATTGGGATGTTGTTGCGATTGACGCATTTTATTGGCGATATAAAGCGGCAGGGCATCTCTAGGGTGAGAGCGCTCATTCATTTCATTCATGCTGCCCATCCATAGCTTTAATAATTGGCTCATGACTTCTTTATACAAACCTTCTTTGGTTTTAAAGTAATAAAGAATATTGGCTTTTGGTAAACCTACTTCCTGTGCGACTGCTAAAACAGTGGTGCCTCGATAACCTCGCTCTGCAAATATTTTTTCAGCGGCCGCTAAAATATGTTTTACATTATCTTTACGTATATCAACTAATTTTCCTCGCTCTTGTATTGCTCTTTTTTGTCCTGTTTTTTGAGTCGATTTTTTAATTGTCTTGTTCATAACTAGGAAACACTCTGTAGGGTTGTCACGTTGCTAACTCTCGCATTTAAAAATGTAATAGATGCTTAACATGATGGGATTTAGATAATGCTAAACCCCATCTATTATGATGCTAAGAAGAGTGGGGGCTATTTTAGTTTGCCGTCAACGCCTTCAACATAATAATTCATGCGTAATAAATCACCGTCTTTCATCACTTCGCCAGCAGGAACAATCTCTTTGCCAGATTGATCCTTGATCGGCCCTGTGAATGGGTGGAATGCACCACTCACAATTTGTGCTGACAATGCATTTACTTTATCAACCACATCCTGTGGAACAGCTTTATTGAAAGGTGCAATTTGTGTCATACCTGAACCAATACCTTCCCAAACATCTTCCGATTTCCATGTACCATCCATGATAGATTGAACACGTTTAACGTAAAAACTATCCCAGTTATGTACGGCTGCAGTGAGTTGTGCTTTTGGACCGTAATCACTCATATCCGAATGGTAAGCAATCGCATAAATGCCTGCATCTTCAGCTGCTTGCACTGCTGCCGGAGAATCCGTATGAAAAGTAATTACATCGGCTTTTTGGTCGATCAAACTGTTCGCTGCTTCACGCTCCTTTGCAGGGTCAAACCAAGTATTTACCCAAACAACTTTAACTTTTAGGTCTGGTTTTACTGAACGAGCACCTAGTGTAAATGCATTAATACCACGCACTACTTCAGGAATAGGGAATGCACCGATATAACCCAATACATTTGATTTTGTCATGTAACCTGCAACAACACCGGTTAAGTATCGTGCTTCATAAATACGGTCGAAATAAGTGCCGACATTTTTAGCGCGTTTGTAACCCGTTGCATGTTCAAAACGTACATTTGGGAAACGTTTAGCTACTTTAAGTGTTGGATTCATGTACCCAAAAGAAGTGGTAAAAATTAATTTATGACCACTTTGTGCTAGCTGTGTGATCACACGCTCAGCATCGGGACCTTCAGCTACATTTTCGATAAAAGTCGTTTTAATTTTATCGCCGTATACTTTTTCTAGGTTAAGTCTCGCTTGGTCATGTGTGTAGGTCCAACCTGCTTCTCCTGTTGAACTCACGTAAACAAACCCTATTTTTAATGGTTCTTCTGCATGGCTAAATGCAGAGAAACCCAAGGTCAGAGTTAAACACAACATTTTGAAAATCTTTTTCATATTTGTTCTCCATCTATCGATTTTTGTTTTGCATTAAAAACTGCTTAATGACGTTCCATATCAAATACCATTTTTTGAACACGAATCAAGGTTGGTACATAGTATGCAGAGCAAGAAACTGACCAAGTGGTCAAATGCATTTAAAATTTTTTAATGTTCTACAATTAATAATGCTAAGGACCTATAAACAAAGGCTCAGTTAGTAAAGGGAGGTTTACGTGATTCAGTTTTTACTTAATAACGAAATGATTGAACTGAAATCGTTTGCGCCAAGTCTGAGCATTTTAGACTGGTTACGCACCAATATGGGGAGAGCTGGGAGCAAAGAAGGATGTGCTTCAGGAGACTGTGGTGCTTGTACGGTTGTGGTTGGTGATTTAATTAATGACCAGTGGCAGTACAAAAGTATTAATGCTTGTTTAATGCTGGTGGGCAACTTACATGGGAAACATCTGATCACGGTGGAAGCGCTTACGACTAAAGTCGACCCCAAGCTAGAAGATTTACATCCAGTACAACGTGCCATGGTTGAATGCCATGGTTCTCAATGTGGCTTCTGTACACCCGGTTTTATTATGAGTTTGTTTGCTTTGTACATGAACCATAATCAATATCCAGGTAAAGAAGCGGTTATTCAAGCGCTAGGTGGTAATTTATGTCGTTGTACTGGTTATCAACCGATTTTAAAAGCAGCAGAAAAGTGCTTTAGTTATCCACAGCAGGCAGCACAAAATATTTCACATCAAGATCATCGTTTTAGCCAACAGGTTCGGGTGTTAACAGAAACGCTTAAAAAAGCCCTGTTAGCAAATCAAATTCCAATGCTAGAAGATGGGGATCAACATTTCTATTTACCGCAAAATCTATCACAGTTGTGTGCCTTAAAAGCATCGCATCCTCAGGCTCAATTTGTCGCAGGCGCCACGGATTTATCGGTAGAGTTCAGTCAGCGCCTTAGTTATAACAATAAACTTATCTCAGTACGTTATTGTCCTGAATTAATGCAGTTTAATGAAGATCAACAAGGTTTACATATTGGTGCTGCATTACCTTATAGCGAATTTTTAGAGCGATTTTGTGAAATTTATCCAGAATCTCATGAACTGTTTGAGCGCCTAGGATCATTACAAATAAGAAATGCGGGTTCGCTAGGCGGCAGTATTGCTAACGCTTCACCCATTGGCGATCCTGCGCCACTATTTATTGCGCTTAATGCCAGTATTGAGTTACAGAGTTGTCGTGGACAACGTGTGATTGCATTGGCCGACTTCTTTGTTGATTACCGCAAAACACAATTAGCTGACGATGAGGTGATCGTTGCGATCCATATTCCTAAGCGTGACGCTTCATTACAGTTAAGTTGCCATAAAATATCGAAACGCATAGAAGATGATATTTCTGCTGTGTGTTTAGTTTTAAGTTATCAATTGGATAACGATAAAATGCACAATGTTAGATGTGCAATGGGTGGCATGGCTGCAACACCTGCACTGGCTAAAAATGTTGCCAAAGCACTCAATGGGCAAATCTTAAGCCTAGAAAATTTACAGCATGCTGCACAACAAATAGATGTCGATTTTCAGCCGTTATCTGATGTGCGCGCTTCTTCTGCTTACCGTCTTCAAGTTAGTAAAAATCTATTTGATCGTATTTGGTTTCAAGCATTGGGTAAAATTCAAATAAAACAAAATACTCAGGTTAATACCGCCATTCAAACAAGGATCCATCATGAGGCACTTTAAAACAGATAAACCAAGTGGCCTTGCAAAGAATGCGATTGGCCAATCTTTTGCGCATGAAAGTGCGCTTAAACAGGTCACAGGTAAGGCCGTTTATATTGATGATAAACCTGAAGCAATAAACAGTTTGCATGCTTACCCTGTGTTATCAACAATTAGTTGTGGCCATATTGTTTCCATCGATACACGCGAGGCGTTGTCAGTCTCTGGTGTAGTAGATATTTATAGCGCCAAGGATATACCGGGTAAAAATGATGTTGGTCCTGTATTTAGTGGCGATATTTTACTGGCTGATGATAAAATTGAATACCATAGTCAGCCTATTTTATTGGTGGTCGCAAGCAGTTATCAAATAGCTCGCACTGCTGCTAGAAAAGTGAAAATTGAATATCAAGAGACAGCGGCTGTGCTTGATATTAAACAAGCAATGGCTGAGCAGCATTGGGTGCGCCCTCCACATGCGTTACATCGAGGTGAGCCAAAACAAGCAATTAATGACGCCAAGCACCAAATTAATGGTGAACTCTACGTGGGTGGGCAAGAGCATTTTTATTTAGAAGGGCAAGTGAGCACTGCCACGCCAACGGAAGATGGTGGCATGTTTATTGAGTCGTCAAGCCAACATCCCTCTGAAGTGCAGCACTTAGTCGCAAAAATTCTTAATAAACCATTTAATTATGTCACCGTAGAAATGCGTCGTATGGGCGGTGGTTTTGGCGGCAAAGAAACGCAGGCTGCACCTTGGGCATGTCTAGCTGCACTGGCCGCTTTTTATACCGGTAAAAGTGTTAAAATTCGTTTAGCACGAGGCGATGATTTTAAAGTAACGGGCAAACGTCATCCATTTTACAACACCTATCAAGTAGGGTTTGATGATGATGGGCTGATCACCGGTGTTGATATCGATATCAATGGTTACTGCGGTTACTCCGCAGATTTATCAGATGCAATTGTAGACCGTGCATTGTTTCACGCTGACAATGCTTATTATTATCCTGCTGCACATATTAATGGTAACCGTTGCAAAACTAATACCGTTAGTAATACCGCATTCCGAGGTTTTGGTGGCCCGCAGGGCATGATTGTCGCAGAGCAAATTGTTGATGATATTGCTTACTACCTAGGTAAAGACCCATTACACATTCGTAAGCTTAACCTGTATACGCCTGGTCGTGATATCACGCCATACAAACAAAAAGTAGAGCAATTTATTCTTCAGGATATGATTGCAAAAATGGAAGTAGAGGCCGATTACTGGGCGCGTAAAGCCAGTATTGAAAGCTTTAATCAACATTCTCCAATCATTAAAAAAGGGTTGTCATTAACGCCAGTTAAATTTGGTATTTCCTTTACCGTACAGCATTTAAACCAAGCCGGTGCGCTAGTGGTTATTTATGCTGATGGTTCTGTTCATGTTAACCATGGCGGTACGGAAATGGGACAGGGTTTACATACCAAAATAGCACAAATAGTGGCACAGGCTTTTTCCATCGATATGCAACATGTGCTAGTCAATGCAACACGTACCGATAAAGTGCCCAACACCTCACCCACTGCAGCATCAAGTGGGACCGACCTAAACGGTATGGCGGCATTAAACGCAGCGAATACCATCAAAGAAAGATTGTTCGCCTTTGCTAGCGAGCACTTTGCAGTAAATGCGGACAGTTTACAGTTAGTGAATAACCAATTGATCCATGAAAAAGGGCAAATCAGTTTTCCTGAATTAATCAACCTGGCTTATTTAAATCGTATTTCACTTTCTAGCACGGGCTTTTATGCCACGCCTGAAATCTATTACGACCGTGAAAAAGCAGAAGGTCATCCTTTCTTTTATTACGCTTATGGAATTGCACTGAGCGAAGTAGAGATAGATGTATTAACCGGTGAAAACTCAGTTACACGAGTCGATATTTTGCACGATGTGGGTAACTCGATTAATCCCGCATTAGATATCGGACAGATTGAAGGTGGCTTTATTCAAGGTATGGGATGGTTAACCACTGAAGACTTAAGTTGGAATGATAAAGGTGAGTTGGCCAGTAATGCACCTGCCACTTATAAAATTCCAGCGATAGGTGATACACCTGCAGAATTTAATGTCACGCTTTACGATTCACAAAACCCTGCAACCACAGTATTTAAATCAAAAGCCGTAGGCGAGCCTCCGTTTATGCTAGGGATCAGTGTGTGGAGTGCGTTGCGAAATGCCGTCGCCAGTATCACTGATTATCAATTTGCTCCGAGCTTAAATACGCCAGCTACAGCAGAATGTATTTTAGGTGCCGTACAAGTTGCGCAAGACTGGTTACAACAACAAAACAAACAGGAGAGTAAACAAAGCAAACAAGGAGTTGATGATGCTTAATATTTCAACACAAGGTTTACATGCACATAGTTGGTTACAAGCTGCCACTGAACTTGAACAGGGTAGCGAAACCTATGTCATTATTACGCTATTAGGCGCGGCAGGTTCAACACCGCGTGCCAGTGGCACTAAAATGGTGGTGAGTGAAAATAATATTTACGCGACTATTGGTGGTGGGCATTTAGAGTTTAAAGCGATTAAACATGCTCGACAATTGATAACACAAGGAGAAACCTGTCAGCAAGTTGAAAACTTTCAACTCGGGGCTAGTCTCGGACAGTGCTGTGGTGGCCAAGTGTTAGTATTATTTGAAGCCTTTGCTAGCGACAATATGCACCTAGATGTATATGGCGCAGGTCATGTAGCGCAAGCCTTGATACCGATGCTAGGGCAACTGCCGATACGCGTACGTTGGATTGATAGCCGTGCAGATCTATTTCCTGAGCATATACCAAGCAACGTTCAAAAAGTGGTTGATGAAGCGCCTGTGGATCAAGTTAGCAATGCAGTAAAAAACACGGCTTCTTTAATCTTAACGCATAACCATCAATTAGATTTCTCGTTAACGCAAGCCATTATCAAACGTGCCGATTCATTATGGTTAGGAGTGATTGGTTCAGAAACTAAAGCGAAGAAGTTTCAATATCGTTTATCGCAAAGAGGCTTCACCGATGCACAAGTTCAAACCATGACCTGCCCCGTTGGTTTGAAAGCTGTCGCAGGTAAGTTACCAATGGAAGTCGCGATTTCAATAGCAGGGCAGTTGGTTGAGTTATACCAAAGTGTGCAAGTACAATCACCAAAGCAACAGGGCAAAGAATGGAAAACATTGCAAAATAACTTAGTGCAGTTAAGCGCATTACAAAGTAATAAAAGTAAGGTTGGTTAATGGTTTACCTCGTTCCCATGCTCTGCGCTGTCTCTTGATGACTTGTGATCAAGAGACAGCGCTCTGCCTGGGAATGCATATTTAATTTTTATTCGTTGTAGCTCGTCTGCGCTCGTCCAGTCATTAAGGTTAATTGTAGGCTTTGGCATTCCGCCCTAGCGGCGCCTTTACTTTCTCTTGGTCAGAAGAGAAAGTAAGCAAAGAGACTGACACCGAGTCATTTTCTGATCCAAACAACCAACTGCTTTTATAACGCATCGGCTCTTACTGGCCATCCATGGCCACAACGAGCCTAAGCCAAACGTCCTGTTTGGCTTAGCTAAAAGCAGTCGATTAGTTGGGAAAACTCAACGGTGGAATTGTCGTAGCTACATCAAGTAAGGTTTAAGGGAAGTTTTGGTATTGATTTTTAGTTTGGACTTGTTAGATAAGTCGAGATGCTAATTTTTTATAAATCGCATTTTTATCTCGTTTACCAATCGCTAAAACATAAATGACGATTTCATCATCTATTACTTCGTAGGCTAATCGATAGCCCGCGGTACGAAGTTTTATTTTATAAACAGAATCATAACCTTTTAGCCTCGCTGATGGTATGTGCGGGTTAATCAGTCTTTCAGCTAACTTCTTTTTGAATTGTTTTTTAAGCGGTTCTGCTAATTTATCCCACTCTTTTTTAGCCGCAGGTAAGAACTTTAACTTATAAGTCATCTAGACTTACTTCAATCGCTGTTGATAAGTCAGCTCGACGTGCTTCTACGATTTTAGCTAACTCATAATCATCTAGCGTATCCATAAGTAACTCATAGGTTTCTGCAGGAACTAAATAAGCCGTTGGTTTATTATGATTTAAGATAGCGATCGCCGAACCATCAGCCTCATTTAATAAAGCAGTAGGATTTTTCTTAAGCTCTGAAATACTTGCTGAACAATCAGCTAAAACTTGTCTCATGATAATAACCAATTAAGTGTTTAAATAAGACCTTATTTTAGACCTAAATTTAATTAATAGCTATCTGGTTTTTGATGTTTGCTATAACTCGTTTGCGCTCGTTGAGCCATTAAGGTCATTGTAGGCTTTGGTATTCCGCCTTTGCGGCATGTCGTCTTTATTAACTCGCTAAACTTGTTTGTTTT
>NZ_JACJDP010000001.1:35334-37344 GCF_014163575.1 Psychromonas sp. SR45-3 | reverse complement strand
CTCGTTTGCGCTCGTTGAGCCATTAAGGTCATTGTAGGCTTTGGTATTCCGCCTTTGCGGCATGTCGTCTTTATTAACTCGCTAAACTTGTTTGTTTTAATGTATGGATGTCCCATACTTTTTTCAGTTACCAATGGAAGTTGCTATTTCAATAGCAGGGCAGTTGGTTGAGTTATACCAAAGTGTGCAAGTGCAATCACCAAAACAACAGGGTAAAGAATGGAAAGAGTTACAAAGTAACTTGGTTCATTTAAGTGAATTACAAAGTAATAAAAGTAAGGTGGGGTGATTGTTTCGTGCTGTTCGATATAACTCGTCTGCGCTCGTCCAGTCATTAAGCTTAATGGTAGGCTTTGGTATTCCTTTACGGCGACTTACTTTCCTTTGATTAGCCAAAGGAACCTGTGTCTATAAAAATCAAAGGGAATGCCAACTCACTCATTTTTAATCTTAAAATTAAACACTGTTTTTAATCGTAGCAGTTCGGACCGTACATCTCTGTACCTTACGCAAACAGTGCTTAATATCAAGAAAATGAAAATGAAAATGAAAATGAAAGTGAAAATGGTAAGTGTTAAGTCCATATGAGTAATATTTTAAGCGGGACCTGTTTGTTCTTTTATTGATGATAAACACCAAAAAATTTCGTCTAGATCTTCATTTACAAAAAATAATGCTTCATTGAATTTCTTTGTTTCAGGGCATCTTAGATAGCCTTGCCATTTTAAACTTCCTCTCATCCAATATATTTTCCACACATCCTGAGTTCTCACATAGGAGATCTTTGCGGTGTGTAAGTAAAAAAAACCTTGCTCATGATCGGAGCTAGGATGAGTCTCGAAAAATTCAATGCTTTGGTTATTAAATTTATAACCTACATCAAATCCTTTTTTAACCGCGTGCTGTTTACGATTTGCAAGACGATCCAATAGTAAACGCTCGATCTCTTCTCTTTCTAAAGGTGTGAATGCCATATGTTCCTCTATTTAAGATAGGTAATGTTCAATAAACTAGTGCATATTTCGTCGCAATTCATTTTTACTGGCTATCCAACGCTTACCAGTGTGCTCCGCAAATATCGCCAACTCTTCCAATGAACCCACTGCTCCTTGATAATCTTTACCAAAACTGCTCGCCAATGATAGCCAGCTTTCGCTATCAAGCCCTAATGCATTAAGTAATTTAGGATGTTGGCTAGGAATTGCCCCTTTTTTATCTTCTCGTAAAATTCGCCCGCTCCAATCAACCAACTCAATATAATCAAGTAGTGAGAATGGAATGCCCTTCAGGCTATTTATAGAAGATTGCAGTTCGTGCTCATCACCTATAAAACCCAATAATGGTTTTTTCTGAAAATTTATATTTGTCAAAGAAACTTCAGCGATTTTAGTGCTATTTTCCTTTTTAAAAGCAACACCATGAAGTCGTTCATAGGCAGAAGTATATTCTGATGTTTCAACACTTTTAGCTATTTTGGCTCGAATAGGATTCAGATCGACATAGGCCATACAGGTTAATAATGCACCTTCATCTAATAGAGCCTGTGACTTAAAGCGTCCTTCCCAGAACCGCCCCGTACAATCATCTTCTTTGTTGGCTTTGCGTGCAATGAACTCATTAAAACAACGCATAAACCATGATATATCTGCTAAACGGTCACGCCAACCATTGATGATATTAAGTGCCGCTTTATTTTCTGTAATAGATACTGTTTGCTCCTTTAACCATCGGTCAACTAAGCTTGGTATTGAATATAGGTATCCCCATCTCTGACAAACCTGTTCATCACTAAGTAATTGATTTTCCTGCTCATCAATGTGTAATACCAAATGGTAATGATTGGACATAATGGCATAGGCACAAATGTTAATACTGAAAATAGATGCGAGTTGATGCATGCGTTCAACCATCCATTGGCGGCGATGTTCAAATGATTGACCTGTATATTTATCTTCACCGCATAAATAAGCTCGGCGAACACAACGAGAAATACAATGGTAATAGGGTGTA
>NZ_JACJDP010000001.1:31955-35234 GCF_014163575.1 Psychromonas sp. SR45-3 | reverse complement strand
AAGCGATACTTGGGATTGTCGAGATTGCGTCATAACAAATTACCTCCGTGCATACAAAACTGCATCACTAAAAGATAGTTTGGTTCTGAATATTGGTCAAAGTTATTGGGTGTCCAGAACTAGTTGTTACTAAAAGATAGTTTGGTTCTGAATATTGGTCAAAGTTATTGGGTGTCCAGAACTAGTTGTTTCAGTCTCATTTAATGAAGCAGTAGTGTTTTTCTTAAGCTCTGAAATACTTACTGAACAATCAGCTAAAAATTGCTTCATAATGACCCCTAATTAACCTCAAATAAGACTATATTTTAAACCTAAATATAATTAGTAGCTATCTGGTTTTTTGATGTTTGCTATAACTCATCTGCGTTCGTTGATTCATTAAGGTCATTGTAGGCTTTGGTATTCCGCCTTTGCGGCATGTCGTCTTTATTAACTAGATAAACTTGTTTGTTTTAATGTATGGATGTCCCATACTTTGATCCAAAGGGATCAATATAGCGATCAGTAATGAGTTTTTAGCTAGACAAGGTTTGATATCATTAAAAGATTTGTGGATTAATATTCACTATTCATCATAAGATGAACCGCCCTGTGCGGAGCCGCATGCAGGGTGGTGTGGGGGATGGGGGTTAGATACCTCCGGCTATCCGATTAGCCGTCAATATCTAATTCACCAGACACTTTCTTATATTTAGGGCGTTTATTTCGACCAATTTCCATGTCCAATTGTTCTCTAATAAGATCAACAGGATAGTTATTCTTTACTTCAGCTGTAAGGTGGTAATGATCATCGTCTATTTCATGTACACCTACATTTTTTAAGGCAGGATGTTCTAATAGTATTCCCATTTTCTCGTTTAAATCAGGTCGTTCACCGTGCCCTAAACAGATATCTATATCAGAATCCATACTCATACGACCAATTTTACGGTGGATTGGCGCACGTTCCATACGGGATATTGAACGCTTTAAACTTCTTAATTCTTCTAAAATAAACTCTTGCCCTGATACTTCTTTTTTATCTATTTTTGCAACTTTAAATTCACCAAAATGTTTTAAGAAGGTCGTATAATTAGTATCAGTAGTTGATTTTTTATAGGTAGCACGAATTTTGTCCGCTAGCTTTTCTTTGAATTCAACAATTTGGCTGAACCTTAGATCTCTCGGATATTCTAGATGTTCAATTGCCGATGTATCAAATGAATAAGAAGTTTTGTCATCTTTTACAATAATTGTTGGTTTATCAAATGCGAGCCTTAAGCCCAGCTCAAACATTACATTAGGGTTTTTACAACTCACATCACAAACCACTATAGGATTATCATAAAGATTTTGAATAATTCTCTTGTGTATAATGCCCACATCATCAGCATTACTGACTAAATTCCCCTCAAAACCCGAATCTTCAATTGCATCATTTAAGATCCCTAATACTTCAGACCAATGAGATTCAGAACAACCGTCCGCACTAGAAATAGGCATTACAATTCCACATACTTTCAAATCTTTATTATCATCGTTCATCGAAACTCCTTTGACGGCTAACGAGGCTGTAGAATTTCTTATTATCAGCCCGAATTTTAATTATAAAAACACAGTATTTTATATTTACTTTAGATTCAAATAGATTATTGAATTTTAAATAAATGGTTGATTAATTTGAGTTGTAGAGACGTTTATGAGGGTAATTAGACTGTATTATTGAGGCTAAAGAGCTTTGCCCTTAGCTTAATGTAAACTATTCCTTAACTTCTCAATATTATGAACAAGGCAATACATCTGCCACTGCGTATTCACTTTTTCTTGGCCACGTAGCGTGAATTTATTCATGCCTATATTCACCGTGATATTACCAAATACAGGTTCAATAGCACCGAGTCGTTTGCTGTATTCTCGCCTTCCTGGGCTACTGTCTATTTTCACTCGCATTCTATCGGTATAAGAAATGTGCTTCGTTGTTTTACCTGTTTCAAATTGAACTTGCCGACCTTGTTTAGTGGGCACTTTTCGCATGCATTGTTTTTGCAATGGACAAACACGGCAATCCTTTTAAGTGACTTGTTAGCAGTTTATACCTCGAAGTGGAAATTATACAATTTGAAGTCAATTTTAGAAAACGGCTTTAGGGTAAATTGAGAGTCCGTAACCTCTTCTTTTGTGATAATTAGCGGCGTATCATTTGCTGAATTTACGTTGGCACATACTCGAAAGTTTGCATCTTCAAGTTGTTGCTTTATTTCATTAAGCCGATTCTTAGATTTTATAACCTTGATATAAAGATTTAATATTGCAATCCCGTAAATAATAAACACCCACAAGACATTATTTAGTTTTTGTACCAGTTGATCCTCGCCCAACCACCAAACTACTAAAAATAGAATTGGGGTAATAAACAAGGAGATTAACATTAAAAAGAACCATGTAGAAAACTCACCATATACCTTTTTATAAGTGTTATGGCGACCTTTAAATGAAGACATTAAATTTGATAATAAAAGTTCTGATTCACGACTCATAAATACCGCACTCGAAAAACTGCTAACAGCGTAATTAAGCATAACTATTCCGTATTTCTGGTGGATAGATAGAACGCGATTGTTTATTTAAATTTGATGTTAGAATAACAAGTTGAATAAACTAATCAACAAGTTAAAAATAAAACTGAAACCTTGGTCATGTAGATAGAATAATCCCACATTTATGGCGGAAATGCAGAACCAAATGGATTATGTGAAAATAGATTATAGTTTTGCCATGCTGAATAAAATAAGCTGTGAACATTGTTCAATGTGGACGAACAATCCCACCGTTGAGTTTTCCCAAATCATCAATGGCTTTTAGCAAAGCCAAACAGGATGTTTGGATTAGGCTCGTTTGGCACATGGATGTGCCGTAAGAGCCGGTGCGTTATAAAAGCTATTTATTATTTGGATTAGAAAACGATCCGGTGTCAGTTTCTTTGACTTTTCTAGGTACTGGTTTCTTTTTTGATAAAAGAAAGGCGTGTCGCCGACAGGGCGAAATCACCGATAATAAATATCAAGCTGACCGGATGAGCGCAGACGAACCCAACTAAAAATAAGCCCATCCAATGCATTAGCTTCAATAAAAGCATAAAAACATTGCTCAATGTGGACGAACAATCCCACCGTTAAGTTTTCCCAAATCATCAATGGCTTTTAGCAAAGCCAAACAGGATGTTTGGATTAGGCTCGTTTGGCACATGGATGTGCCGTAAGAGCCGGTGCGTTATAAAAGCTATTTATTATTTGGATTAGA
>NZ_JACJDP010000001.1:0-31855 GCF_014163575.1 Psychromonas sp. SR45-3 | reverse complement strand
AAACGATCCGGTGTCAGTTTCTTTGCCGCCTTTCTTTTCTGATAAAAGAAAGGCGTGTCGCCGACAGGGCGAAATCACCGATAATAAATATCAAGCTGACAGGATGAGCGCAGACGAACCCCAACTCAAAGCAAACTCATTCAAAGCACTAATGTTAACTACTCCTGTGCCATGGTTTCCCTAATGCCATCGGCTCAAACAACTTCAATCTTTGTTTATCTCGACTTAACATCACCAACACCACTAATGTCGCAACATAAGGCATCATCGCTAATAAATTAGAAGAAACATCCCAATTTAAACCCTGTGCCACAAGATGCATAATGCTCGCAAAACCGAATAAGTAGGCGCCTAAAATAATGCGTTCTATTCGCCAGCTCGCAAACACAACCAAGGTTAATGCGATCCAACCTTTGCCTGATACCATGCCTTCCGTCCACATCGGTGTGTAAGCAATGGATAAGTAACCGCCTGCTAAACCGGCCATTGCACCACCAAAAATAACCGATAAATAACGAATGAACATCACCGGCAGCCCTAAGTTGCTAGCAACGCTTGGGTCTTCGCCAACCGCTCTTACTGATAAACCTTGGCGGTGATAGCGGAAGAATAAATACACCACAATTACTAATATCCAGCTTAAATAAACAATCGCATTTTGCCCGAATAGTGGCTTACCTATTAATGGAATGCTTTGTAATGCATCGATAGATAACGAAGGTAGCACGGCTATTTGCTTACCCTCATAATCGTTGCCTAAAAAAGCTGATAAACCAGTGCCGAAGATAGTTAGGGCTAAGCCTGCTGCAACCTGATTTGCATTTAAATTTAATGCAATGAAGGCAAATAAAAGGGACATCGCAATACCGACTAAGATAGCCGCGATAAAACCAATAAAGTGATTATCCGTGTGGTACATGGCAATAAAGCCTGCAACTGCGCCCATTAGCATCATGCCTTCTTGACCTAAATTGAGCACGCCACTTTTTTCACATACCATTTCACCTAACGCAACCAATAATAGCGGGGTACCGGTCATGATCATGGCATATAAAATATTGGTAACTAAATCAATATCCATTTGTTGATCTCCTTAATAATCTTTAATGTTTAGCAGCTGCTGTGAAACCAGGTAACTTAACGGTGAATACGATGCGATAACGGATCAGCACGTCACAAGAGAGCAAGAAAAACAGGATCAGCCCCTGTAAAATACCTGTGATTGCTCTGGGCAATTGCAATACCATTTGTGACATTTCCCCGCCCATAAATATTAAGGCAATTAATAACCCTGCTAGGGTGATTCCCACGGGATGCAAACGACCTAAAAAGGCAACAATAATCGCCGAATAACCATAACCGGGAGAGATAGCGGGGATTAATTGACCCGTTGAACCGGTGACAATGACTGCGCCGGCAAGCCCTGCTAATGCACCTGAAACCAAGAACACCATTGCAGCTAATTTTTTCTCTTTAAACCCTGCCATGCGAGCAGCTGGTTTATCCAACCCCAGTACTTTGATTTGGAAACCTAAAAAAGTTTTGCTCATAAATACCCAAACAATAACCAACGCTAAGATGACTAATAACAAACCAAAGTGCAGGCGTGTTCCTTCAAATAAAATAGGTAATAAAGAGCTGTCTCCAAACAGAGCGCTTTCAGGAAAGTTATATCCGCTCGGATCTTTTAAAGGGCCATAGACCGCCCACAAAAGAGTATTAAGTGCGATGTAGTTCATCATGATGGTCACTAGCGTTTCGTTACAGTTTAAACGCAAGTTGAGGAGCGCTGAGATGCCGGAACAAAGCATACCGCCAACCATACCTGCTAGTAATACTAAGGGCATTGCCCAGAAGCTATCTGAATCAACAAATTGTAAGGCCATTGTGGTGGCAACCACTGCACCTAATAATAATTGTCCTTCTGCACCGATATTCCATATTGAAGCGCGATAGCATAAAGCCAACCCATAGGCGCAGAGTAAAATAGGGATTGCGACAACTAGTAATTCTGTAATGCCGTACCAATTTTCGATAGGGCTGATGAAAAAAGTATACAGCGCGAGTTGTGGATCTTTTCCTAGCCCCCAGAATAATACAGTGGCTGCAATCAGGGTTAAAAAAACCGCCAATACAGGGGATAGGTAACCCCACTTTGCCGAAGCTTGCGCGCGAGGGGTTAACTTAATCATGACTTGTTGCTCCTATTTCCACTGTTTTTGTCGCAGCGGTTGTTGCTGTCTTTGGCTCTGTACTTGGTCCAAAATCACCTGCCATCCATTGTCCTAACTTAACTAACGGTAATACTTCTGGCACTAAAAAGTCTGACACGCTACCGTCACAGATAGCACCTAAGCGGTCACTGATTTTATATAACTCGTCTAAATCTTCGGAAATAATCAAAATTGCGCAGCCACGTTCTCTTAACTGTAAAATTGCTTCGTGAATAGCGACTTGGGCGCCAATATCAACACCCCAAGTTGGGTGCGACATTAATAAAAATTTTGGTTCTTGATCTATTTCTCGCCCAACAATGAATTTTTGTAGATTGCCGCCAGATAAGCTTGCCGCGCTAGTGTGGTTACCCGGCGTTTTCACTTTATATTGTTTAATGATCTTGTCTGCTAACTGCACAATTTTTGATTTTTTTAAGAAGCCATTTTGTACTAAGCCTGAATCAAAGCTGGTCAGTAGTGCGTTATCGCATAAGTCTAAATCGGGAACAGCACCTCGGCCTAAGCGGTCCTCTGGTACAAAAGCTAACCCTAAACGACGCCGTTTTAATGGGCTGAATTGATCAACAAATTGACCTGCAAACTTTATTGCTTGTGAATTACGGTGGATCTCTTCACCGGATAACGCTTTTAATAACTCTTCTTGTCCATTGCCTGCTATTCCTGCAACACCTACAATTTCGCCTTGTTTAACCTGCAAATTAATATTTTTAAGTGCAATATCAAATTGCCCGATTGACTGTGTAGACAAGCCTTCAATACTGGCAAAAACATCACCGCCTAGGGCGCGTTTACATTCATTACTGATCGCTATATCGTCGCCTACCATCATGCGAGCGATGGACTCGGAGGTTTCATTCTTAGGGATGCAATGACCAGCTACTTTACCTGCTCTAAGGATGGTTGCGCTGTCACATAGTTCAGTGACTTCATGTAATTTATGACTGATAAACAGTACCGAGCAGCCTTCTTTAGTGAGTTTTTTTAAGGTTTTAAATAGGTCCTGTACTTCCTGTGGGGTTAATACTGAGGTGGGCTCATCTAAAATGAGTAGTTGTAAATCTAATAACAAACAACGTACGATTTCAACACGTTGCCGTTCACCTGTGGATAAACTGGAAATACGGCGTTCGGGATCTAAGGGCATACCATAGCGCTCAGACGTTGCTTTGATACGATGCGCTAATGTCTTGAGGTGGCCTGCTTGGTCACCTAATACGAGTGCTATATTTTCAGTCACTGTTAAGGTTTCAAATAATGAAAAATGTTGAAAAACCATGCCAATACCTAAGCCACGGGCAATCGCAGGTTGATCTATCGATACAGGTGAGCCATTCCAAATAATGCTGCCGGCATCGGGTTTGACTACGCCGTATAACATTTTCATTAAGGTGCTTTTTCCCGCACCATTCTCTCCCAATAGGGCGTGAATTTCGCCATGCTCTATATCTAGAAAGACTTGATCGTTGGCTTTACAGCCTGGATATTCTTTGGTTATCCCCTGCATTGCCAAGCGTTTAACATTGCTCATGAATAAATCCCTTTTAATTACAATGATTACTGTGTTTTTCAAAAATAGCTTTTAATAAAGGATCATTTTGGTTGTTCTATAACCATCAAAATGTCCATTGAAATAGCCTTATTAGTACTGGTTTACACAGTAACCTGTCCAATTGGTCAAAGTTGGTATGATATTAGCAATAACCTTACCAGTTCTTAAAAATTCATTGCCTGAATACCCGTAAGTGAACTCTGGGAAAGTGCTTAGAAGCCTAATAAATAAAGGCTTGTTTATTTTTAAATGAGTTTCTTATTGGTTTTTTAAACCTAATAGCCCAGGTTTTAAAATATTTTTATAAGCACCAAGAGTGGACATTATTTTCTCTTTTGCACCATTACAGGGCTTCGATTAAAACAATAATCGATTAACGACTTGTAGTTGATGCGTATTACTATTTATTGCTGTAATGGAACATCAATAGCGTTTAACGAGCAGCAGAATAGTGTTTTTATATAATGAGGTTTATTGTCAATCTCAGCGAGATGAAAAAGGAAGTTAGATGAGTTTGGATAAAATAAATAATGCCAGTGCAGAGCAAGCTTATGATCTTTTTGAGCATTGCTGTTGCGCGCCAAACTGGATTAATAGCATGGTTGCAGAGCGTCCATTTAAAGATATGAGTACATTATTAGCTGCATCACAACGCATATTTCTGCAATTATCTGAGCAAGATTATCTAACTGCTTTTACCGGACATCCGCAAATAGGTAATTTAGCGACCCTACATGAAAAATATGCCAGCACTTCTAGCAGTGCAAGTCATGAGCAGTCTGGTATGTCAGTGGCAGAACAAACGCTGCTTGAGGAGATGCTGGACTTAAATAAGGTTTACCTAGAAAAGTTTGGTTTTATTTTTATTGTTTGTGCATCGGGGAAAAGCGCACAACAAATGTTAGCGATTATTCAATCAAGGATCGGTAACGATCGTCAAACTGAACTCACAATAGCAAGTAACGAACAAGCTAAAATCACTCAAATACGATTGGAAAAATTATTATGAATAAGAACCCAATAACCACACATATATTAAATACTTCACTTGGAAAACCTGCTGCAGATATCAACATTCAGCTTTTTGTTTTAAAGGGCCAAGAGTGGCTATTACTGTCATCTGCAGTGACCAATGAAGATGGACGCATTGACGATTGGTTGGATAACGGCTGGTATCAAGATAAACAACCAGAGGATCTTTTTTCGACCTATAAAATCGTGTTTGAGTTGGATGCTTATTGGTTGAAGCAGGGGATTGATGCTTTTTATCCTAGCGCTGAAATCTGTTTTAAAGTGCAAGATATCAAGCACCATCATGTGCCTCTTTTGCTCTCTCCTTATAGTTATTCCACATACCGTGGTAGCTAGTAAGCATCTATTTTATAGACCGTAAAAAAACAGTTCTACAGACCCTAAAAAACCGTTATTAAAAAAATAGCTACTAAAAATGTAACTACTCAGCACTCATTAAAACTGAGTGCTTTTTACCAAAATAAAAATGTAAATGCTCAGGGCTAAGCTATTTATGCTTAGTTCAAGGCGAAAAAGCGCAGTTTAGTGGTTTAAATGAGCATTTTTCAACGAAGAAATAGGCTTAAATAGCGGCGGCCTGAGTAGTTACCTAAAAATAAGAATAAAAAGGACGATATAGATTATGGAAAATTACTTAATTGAGGTTGCGCATTTAGTATTGCGTTATTTCCATGTAATTGCGGGTATCGCATGGATTGGGGCCTCTTTCTATTTTGCTTGGTTAGATAACAGCTTAGAAACGCCTCCAAAAGTAAAAGCAGAGAAAGGGATCAGTGGTGACCTGTGGGCTATTCACGGCGGTGGTTTTTACGAAGTGGCTAAATATAAAAATGGGCCAGAACACATGCCAACCACTTTACATTGGTTTAAATGGGAAGCTTATACAACTTGGATCACCGGTGGTTTGTTATTTAGTTTGCTGTATTACGTTGGCGCAGATGTAAACCTATTAGATGGTAGTAAAAGTGAATTAAGTAAACTAGCGGCTATTGCAACATCACTGGGTAGTATCACGGTAGGTTATATTATTTATCGGCTATTATGTAACTCGCCTTTGGTTAAAAATGGCTTGTTATTTGCGGTAGCTATGGTGCTGTTGTTAGCAGTATGGGCTTGGGGTTTTGACCAATTGTTTGCTGATAAAGCGGTTTACATTCATATCGGTGCGTTAATTGGTACCTGTATGGCGGGTAATGTTTATCATATCATCATGCCTGGCCAGCGTTATTTAGTTAAAGAAGTAGAAGCAGGGCGCATTCCTGATCCGGCAGTAGGTTTAAAAGCAAAGTTGTGTTCAATTCATAATAACTACGCAACCCTGCCGATTATTTTCATTATGCTAAGTAATCATTTTTCACATACTTATACGCATCAATATGGTTGGTTAGTGTTAATCGCCTTTATCGTGATTGGTATGTGGATCAGACATTATTTTAATCTCAAACATCGCCATATTAATAAACCCTCTGTATTAATCAGTGGTATTGCTGCATTTTTTGCATTGATGTTGGCGATTGCACCTTGGGATAGTTTTGCTCCTAGAGTGGCTGCTACTGATGTCGCGCAGGTCTCAGACGTGCAAGCATGGACAATTGTAGAAAAAAATTGTACTGAGTGCCATAGCGCAACACCGACATCAACCATGTTTGCTAGTGCGCCGTTAGGGTTTACGCTTGATTCAATAGAAGCGGTACAAATACAACATGAGAAGGTTTATTCTCGCGCGGTGTTAAACAAAGATATGCCTTTAGCTAATTTAACTAATATGACAGCAGAAGAGCGTGAAACCTTAGGAATATGGATTGAAAACTATCGTCTCAAGAAAGCAAAGTTATAAAGTGAGACTATATTTTCACTTTATAACGCTAAGCTATAACCTCAGCTAGAAGTAGTGTTACCAGTGTTTAATGTATTTAAACGCTGGTAAGCTGCTTTTTAGCAATGATATTTATTTAAAACCTAATCCTTCAAATCATGCCTATTCCCGTTATGCTTCTAATCTATTCATCTCACGCGTTGCTGATTTCTGAGTGCTTCCACGGTATTGAATTTCTTTCATCTTTATCCAGATTAAGTTTCATTATGATTTTTTTAAAATTATGTTTAAATAAGGTATCTTATTTTAGACGTATAGAAGTCCACAATGAAAAAATTAACTATATTAGATGGTGGCATGGGGCGTGAGCTTAAGCGCATTGGTGCTCCGTTCTCACAACCATTGTGGAGTGCCCAAGCTCTAATAGAAGCCCCGTATTATGTGGCTCAAGCACACCAAGGATTTATTGATGCTGGCGCTGATATGATCATTGCCAATAGTTATGCCTGTGTACCATTTCATCTTGGCGAAACGCTTTATCAACAGCAAGGTAGTGCATTAGCCGAGCAAGCTGCGATTATTGCCAAAGATGTTGCAAAAGCAGCTAAAAAAAATGTATTAGTAGCGGGATCTCTACCGCCTGCATTTGGATCTTACCGTCCAGATTTATTTGAAAGCGAAGGTGCCTTTGATATTTTAAGCACTTTATTTAACGCGCAAGATAAACATGTAGATATCTGGTTGGCTGAAACCATCTCAAGTATTGAAGAAGCACTGGTTATGTCAAATGTACTGAAGCATTCAATAAAACCTTGCCACTATGCATTCACATTAAGCGATGAAATTGAACAGGTTGCTAGATTACGATCGGGCGAGTCTGTTATAGAAGCGGTTAACATTATCCTTAACGGTAGTTTTAACGAAAACATTGACGGAATTTTCTTTAACTGCTCTATTCCTGAGGTAATAGAGCAGGCAATAGCAGATACTAACCAAGCTTTATCTGTGCATAACATACAGGCCAACATCGGTGTGTTTGCTAATAGTTTTACACCGATCGCTAGCGATTATAAAGCCAATGAAGGTGTGCAAGCTTATCGTGAGTTATCCCCTGAAGCCTATCTCGAATTTGCTAAAAAATGGTATGACCTAGGGGCCAATATTATCGGTGGATGCTGTGGTATCAGACCTGATCATATTCAAGCACTGGTGCAGTGGAGAGACAGTATTGAAGAGTATTAACTGAATCAGCTACAGGTATCAGCAGCATTGGTTTTTATTGCTTCTAAGACCTTAAAGTGGGAGCTATTATTTTAAGGTCTTAGCCTGAAATATTATTCTTAAACGTTATTCTGAAACCTTAGCCAAGATCATACACTTCCTTCTGATTCTACGACTAATATTCTGGCTTCACCACGAGGATGTGCAACATGCTCAGTTCCAATTGAGGCATAGAAGATTTCTCCAACTTCTAACACCACTGATTGCTCAATGCCATTTTCTTTAAATAACATTTCAACCACACCATTTAAAACAACAAATACTTCTTCGCTATCGTTTATATGCCATTTATACGGCTGATTAGTCCAGTGTAAACGGGTTGTAATACCGTTCATATTGGCAATGTCTTTTGCGCCCCATGCGTGTTCAGCTTTAAATTTTTTGCTTCTAATTATTTCCATGATCAGTCCAGATAATGAATCGTATATGCAGCCCTAAAGAGAGCTAAAATTTCAGATTAATGTTGTCATTTTTTGAATTAAAGTGAATGGCTTTTGAGCTGAAATTAATTGCTTTATAAATTTATGCTTTAACGGTAAAAAGGCTGATCCCCATACCAACAAATAACCCTCCACTGATACGATGAAACCACTTTACGTTATGTGAGTTAGAAAGAAACCCTTTCGCTCTCTGAGCTAAATATCCGTAAGTAGATAACGACATAAACGAAAAAAGCATAAATATTAGCGTCATTATCGAAAATTGCGCTAGTAGTGATTGCTCAGTATCCAAGAATTGAGGGAAAAGAGCGGCAAAAAAGATGATTGGTTTAGGATTTGTTATTGCGACAACAAAAACCTCTTTAAAGTAAGATAAAAGGCTACGTTGCTGTTGTTCAAGTTTATAAGATGACCCTCTTTTATCTTTATTACTTGATTGTATTTGTTTAATGCCTAAATAAATTAAATAACATGCACCAATAATTTTAACTGCCATAAACAAAGTCGCTGATGCTAAAAGAATGGCACTAAGACCCGTTATAGATAAAATAGACAGAAGCATTAAACCGAGAATATTACCTAAGGCTGAAACCACAACACATTTCACGCCATTAACCGCACCATTATAAATCGCTAGGAATACTGCAGGACCTGGGCTAATAATGTAAAAAAATGAAACAAAAATATAAATCAATAATGTGTCGACATTCATAAAAATTCCAAACTAAGTTAATACATTATTAGACAGGGTCATTGGCTATTAACAGAGGAAATAGGAGCCTTTCTCTTCATCAATAAGATTACGTGATTTGCTTTATAAATCAATTTAATAAAATTTAAAAATAATTCGGGCAGTTGTGAAATATCAAGTCGATTTTATTAGCGGTTATATTGAGCAGGTAGTGATAGTCATCATAAATTATATTTTTGAGCTATTTTTGTACTTTTAATTATTGATTCTGTTGAGACTGTAAACCACGAACATTTTTACCTAAAGTTATAGATCTCACTGTTAATAGCACTTGTATGGTATTTTGTTATCGACAGGCAGTGTTGGAGTTGTATCTAACGGCACTAAGCTAACTATCTTTTTATTTGAACTGACAATGCGGTTTTATGCACTGTCAGTCAAAATAGCGAGCGGGGCTTTTAGTTAATCCCTTTTATTGAGGGTTTAACCTTTACTTGTTTTGACATCTCTTCATCAATTGGAAATTCTTGAATGATAGGATTATATTGTTCAGGGTATTCACCTAAAAACAGTGTTAAAAACACAACTGTTAAACCACTCGCAGTGATTGGTGAACCAAAGATACTTTTTACTATTGCACCTAAATCTCCGCCAATATTTGCGGCAACAGTATTAACCACTTGCGGTACTAATAACACGCCTAATCCCATCCCAAATGAAACGGCTAAGGTGAGCATATTTTTTCTATTTAATTCCACATGAGTTAATATTTTTACTCCAGCCATGGCAACGGTTGCGAACATAATAATGGTTGCCCCCCCTAAAACAGAGTTAGGAACCGCACGAAATAAAGCGCCAATATGAGGAAACAAGCCCATCACAATTAAGATCATACCAATCCAAACGCCAATGAAGCGGCTAGCAATACCCGTTAATTGTATTACTCCGTTGTTTTGGCTAAAGGTGGTATTTGGAAAAGTATTAAATATGCCCGCAATTAATGAATTAACGCCATCGCCTAAGATACCTTGTTTAATACGTTTAAGGTAAGAAGCTCCACTGATTGGTTGTTTTGATACCATACAGTTGGCAGTAATATCGCCAGATGTTTCAATCGCAGTAATCAGGTAGATAAGCGCAACAGGAATAAACGCAGCTAAATCAAAAGAGAAGCCGTATTTAAAAGGAACAGGTATGCTAATTAGTGTCTCTACATTACCGATAGCACTGTAATTAACTTTGCCCATTAATACCGCAGCAGCCATACCGACTAGCATGCCGATGATAATTGAAGATAAACGCACCCATTGGTTACCGTATTTATGTGCAACAATAATACTTGCCATCACTAATACACCTAAAAACAAGTTATCAAAACTCGCGAATAGCTCTGGCTTATTGGTTAATAACCACTGTCCACCGGCTAAATCGGTAAAACCTACTTTAATTAAACTAATGCCAATAACGGTTATCACGGTACCTGTAACCACAGGGGTAACTACTCGTTTTAGCTTTTCTAAAAACTGGCTGACGGCGATTTCTACAAAGGCACCTAGTACACAAACACCAAAAATGAGCGATAAGATCTGATCTGGACCTCCGCCATTGGCTTTAGCAATAAAACCGGCTGCTAATACCGAGCTTAAAAAAGCAAAACTTGTGCCTTGCACACAGATCATGCCAGCACCAATACCCATTGGTTTTTTAGCTTGAATGATGGTGCCCACACCAGACACCATTAACGCCATCGATATTAAATAAGGGATTTCCTCACCTAAACCAAGTACACCACCAATAATTAAAGTGGGGGTAATGATGCCAATAAAGCTTGCTAATACATGCTGTATTGCTGCAAAAAAAGATTCTTTGCGCGATGGATTATCATCGAGCTCGTAAATTAACTCTGAAGCGTCACTCATCTTGTATTTCCCTATGCATTATGTGAAACGATTGGAACTGGTAAGTTGATTTTTGCAACGATCGTGCCATTCTCTCTGTAAATTTATAAGCCTATATAAAACAGTTGCTTATTTATTTATCATAAGAAATTTTAGCATTAGATAGATTAAAAAAAGACAGTGTTGGTGCATTAAGTGCACTTTAAATGAGCAGTAAGTAAAAATATTTAACTGGGGTTTGTGTTCCTAATATAGGTCAAATAGGGAGGCGAGCGTTGCGCTAAAAACCTCAGTATCAGGAGATTTAACAAGGTGGATTAGCGCAATGTAATGAGTTGATTAGGTATTTGTAATGACAGGCTATTAAGCGTATTCAACCTCTATTGGAATAGCCTCCATCAATGTTTTGGTATAAGGGTGAGTAGGGGTATTCATTACTGTGTTGGTATCTCCTTGCTCAATAATTACACCATCTTGCATCACTAATATGCGTTGGCTCGTGCAATTCCTACTCGCGCCTTTTTCCCTCCACTTAATTGATGAGGCTTACCTACTATTATGAAAGAATTGGTGTTAGTCGCTATTTCTTTATCAAAAGCTGCCTTATTACAAGCAAACTCGATCTTAGAGGTGGCTAATTTAAGATTGTCATACACTGAAATTACAGCACCAATTGATGGTATTGTTTGGCAAAAATCAGTGCGAGTTGGTAACTATGTTAATCCAGGTAATCCCCTGCTAGCAGTGGTGCCACTTGATCAAGTGTACGTGCATGCAAATTACAGAGAAACACAACTCGCTAATGTGAAGGTAGGTCAAAAAGTTGAATTAGATATTGATGCTTTACCGGGTAAAACATTAACTGGTTATGTTGAAAGTATCGCGCCAGCGAGTGGTGTTAGTTATTCATCTGTTGCAGCTCACAATGCCACTGGCAACTTTACTAAAATAGTACAACGTTTACCGGTTAGAATTCGTCTTGATGAAGCACAAAGTGAAGATTTTCAATTACGTGTTGGCATGTCAGTGGTACCGACTATCATCACCGGTGAACAGCAAAAAGTGTCTTTATAATAAAACCAGACCTTATAAATTTTTATAAGCTATGGTATTAATAAATAAAGCAAACTTATTATGCGAATCTAGGAAATAACAAAACTAAGGAAGGTTAATAAATGAGTATCAATAATCCCCGTGATTATATCGGTTATGGAAGAGGTAATGTGCCCGATGCGAATTGGCCTAATGGCGCTAAGATAGCGGTTCAGTTTGTGCTCAACTATGAAGAGGGTGGGGAGAATTGTGTATTGCATGGAGACCCGCACTCTGAAACCTTTTTGTCTGAAATCGCAGGTGCTGAAGCTTACCCAGAACGTCACATGAGCATGGAATCATTATATGAATATGGTTCAAGAGCGGGCGTGTGGCGTATTCTTAATGAATTCAAATTACGTGATTTACCACTGACTGTTTTTGGCGTAGCAACTGCTTTACAGCGAAATCCAGAAGTAACCCAAGCGATCATTGAGGATGGCCATGAAATCGCTTGTCATGGTTTAAAGTGGCTTCATTATCAACATATGCCGATTGAAGAAGAACGTGAGCATATGCATCAAGCATTAGATATCATTGAAGATTTGACCGGATCGCGCCCACTAGGATGGTATACAGGGCGTGACTCGCCTAATACTCGCGGTCTGGTTGCTGAGCAGAGAGGTATGTTATATGACTCTGATTATTATGGCGATGATCTTCCTTTTTGGGTGCAAGTACCGAGTGATCAAGATGGTGAGGAAAGTCGCCCACACTTAGTGATCCCTTATACCTTAGATAACAATGACATGCGTTTTTCTTCTCCCTATGGTTTTAGCCATGGTGAAGAGTTTTTCCAATATTTAAAAGACAGCTTCGATTGCCTATATGCTGAAGGTGATAGTAAACCTAAAATGATGTCTATTGGTTTACATTGCCGAGTAATAGGTAAGCCAAGTCGTTTTATGGCGCTGAAGAAGTTTTTAGATTATGTACAGTCACATGATCAGGTTTGGGTTGCACGACGTGATGAGATTGCACAACATTGGATAGCAAACCATCCTTGTCTCGATAATTAATTCGAAAATATGAACGATAGCAGCCCTTTATGTCCTTTAATTGGAAGCTAAACCCCATAAGCCTCTATTTTTTTTATGATCGCTTTGCGTACAATAATAAATACGCTTTATATAATTGAGATATACATGGCTAGAAGAATGAGTGGATTACGGACAACTATAAAAATTGCTAAAGCTATTAATAAGCTAAGTAAGGATTCTGCACGACATGCAGAACGTCGTCGCAAAGAAATAGATAGGCAGCAAGCACGCAGTGCAAAAGAGCATGAACGAGCATTACGAGAGCAGGTTCGAGCCGCAAAGGAATATGAAAGGAGGAGCCTAGCAATAAAAAAACGCAATGCAGCAGATGAAAAACTTGCCTTCAAAGAAGCTTTGAATGATGCAAAGCTAGAATATGAATTTAGATGTGAAGAGCGCGCTACATTACGTAAACAATACATTGATGAGGTTTTAAAATAAGATGACGCAAATACAAATTATAGCTAGCTTATCTGCTGTTTTCTTGTTGTTGGTTATAGCAGTTTATTTTTTTATTAAAGGTAAATACGATAAACAATCGGGCGAATTTAAGACACTTCAATCAGGTATTGAACAGAGTAAAAAAGAGCTTGGTACTAGAGCAACGCTGAAAGATGAACTTGACTCAAAAATAGCAGAAAAGAATGCAATACTCAGTACTGTCACCGAAGAATTAGCAGAAGTGATTGCTTTAAAGGGAAAAGAAAAAGAATTATTAGGAGCTATTAAATCGCAAGAAACAGAAATTGAAGTTGCTACTAAAAAAGTTTATGAGTTGAACATAAATGCTGAAAATTTGGATAATGAAGTACAAGGTCTAATGAGTTACTTAGATCTATATTCTCAAATTGATGAATTTACGAGTGTTGGGCATTATGAAGAGCCAGAGTATTTATTCGAAACATCTTTAAGGTTTGCAGAACAGATAAAAGATATCCGTCAACAGCAAAAGGATATGATAAAAGATAAAATTGCGATTACCTTCCCTGAAGATACTGTTATTTCATCAGATAAGGCATTTAATAAGAAGATATTGAATGGGCAAGTAAAGTTAATGCTAACGTCCTTTAATATCGAAACCGATTTATTAATAGCAAATTTAAAACCTTCTAATTTTGCTCGAACTATTGAAAGAATCGAAAAGCTAGCTAATAACCTTGAAAAAAACTCTGCTACATTTGAATGTGGATTTAACACTGACTATGTTGGTTTAAAGTTTGAGGAGTGTAAGCTTCAATATCAGTATACCTTGAAAAAACAAGAAGAAATAACTGAACAAAAGCTAATCCGAGAGCAAATTAAAGAAGAGCAAAGAGCAATTAAAGAATATGAAAAAGCAATTGCTGATGCTGAAAAAGAAGAGAAATTATACCGATCTTTATTAGAAAAAGCTCGGCAGGAGTTATTAGAGCTTAATGATGAAGAACGCATGGTAGCGGAAAATCGAATTGAAGCACTTGAATTACAATTAGCCGAAGCAGAAGCAAAAGAAGAACGTGCAAAAAGTATGGCACAACAAACAAGAAAAGGTCATGTATACGTTATAAGTAATATTGGCTCATTTGGAGAAAATGTTTATAAAATTGGTTTGACTCGAAGACTAGAGCCTTTAGATCGAGTCAAAGAGCTTGGTGATGCTAGCGTACCATTTATATTTGATGTTCATGCAATGATTTATGTTGAAGATGCCCCCGCATTAGAATCTGCATTGCATAGAGAGTTTAACAAGCAGCGAGTTAATGCCGTGAACTTTAGAAAAGAATTTTTCAATATAGATCTTGATAGTATTAAGGATGCTGTAGAGCGGATTGCTGGTGTAGAGGCAGAATTTAAAATGACAGCACTTGCTGAAGATTATTATGAATCTAAACGCTTAAGAGGTGATGAGGTAATTATTTAATTTAGAAATCAAAAGAGACCTATAAATTAGGTCTCTAATAACCTATCTGTTAATTATTCTACTGCAAGTTTTTTAACCATATCGATTAAACAATTCAAGGCTACGGCGACATCGGAAACCATTACCTGTTCTCTAGGGTTATGGCTAATGCCTTTTTCGCAGCGTACAAAGAGCATGCCGATGTCGGTAATATTGGTCATGACCATCGCATCATGACCTGCACCGCTTGATAGAAAACAAGGGGCTTTTTGAGTGTGCTTTTCAACCACTTCACCCCATTTTTGTTGCAGGTTATCACTGCATAAAACCGCTTCTGCTTGGTAAAGTTTTTCATGTGTTAAGGTCAGTTGACGTTTGTCGGCAATATCAGTTAAATTTTGTAATAGCTTGTCACAACAACTTTCTAATGTTGACTGAGATTGACTACGAATATCGACGGTAAAATGTACTTCACCCGCAATCACATTGACTGCACCGGGAAATACATCGCAGCGCCCAACGGTAGCGACAATGCCATGATCAAAGGCAAATTGCTCAATCGTACCGATCATTTGTGCTGCACCTGACATCGCATCTTTACGTAACGCTAATGGTACAGTGCCGGCGTGCCCAGCCATACCTTTAAGTTTGAATTGATAGCGTTTTGCACCGGCAATGCCGGTCACAACACCCACCGGTAAATTGAGATTCTCTAATACCGGTCCTTGCTCAATATGTACTTCTAAATACGCTAATATATCATCGGCATTTCGCTTATCTTGGCCTGCTCGCATCGGATCTAAACCAAAATCAGTCATCGCTTGTGCCATGCTAATGCCTTGATTATCAGTGACTGCTAACCATTCTGGCTTAAAGCAGCCAGCGGTTGCACTAGATCCGATCAGGGTAGTATTGAACCGTGTTCCTTCTTCATCTGCAAAGGCAACGATATCAATATGAAAGGGCAGTTCTTCACCCATTAATTGGGTCATTGCTTCAATCGCCAGTAATACGCCTAAGTTACCATCATATTTACCTGCATTGGCCACGGTGTCACTGTGAGAACCTATCAGCAGTGTTGGTAATGCTGGGTTTGATGATACTTTTCGCCCCCACTGGTTACCGACACTATCTTCCCATGTTTGTAGGCCAGCTTGTTGCATCCATTGTTCAATCTGTTGATGTGCTAATTTATGCTCTGGTGTTAAATAAGCACGAAGCAAACCGCCTTCCATTGCCGAGAAAGTAGCGAGATGATCTGCCCACTGCATGATTTTTTGTGCAGCATCATTTGTTGTCGTCAGCGACATAAAGGCTCCTTTTTAAACAGTGTAATACTGCATCGCAGTAGTGACTGCTTGACCGGGCTGAATGCCAGCTTTGTATTTTAATAAGATCGATTCTAGTGCCGCCAATGTTGTTAACACGCACTCTTGGCGAGCGTTAAAGCCCATCGTTCCAATACGCCAGATCTTGCCATGTAGAGGACCAAAGGAAGTACCAATTTCAATACCAAAACATAACAATAGCTCTTGTCGTACCTTGTCACCGTCAATGCCATCTGGAATATAAACACCGACCACGTTATTCATTTTGTATTGTTGGTTACCGAACAATTTTAATCCCATTGCTTTCAAGCCCATTGCCATTGCATCACCCGCTTGTTGATGGCGAGCAATAACATTTTCACTGCCTTCTTCAAGGTAGATACGCGCACATTCTCGTGCTGCATATAACATGCTGGTGGCTTCGGTATGGTGATTTAAACGTTCTGGACCCCAATAATCCATGACCATGGCTAAATCAAAATAGTTAGACTGAATTCTGATATCAGTACCGGCAGTATGATGGTCAGCTTTAATTCCTGCTTCCACGTGTTTACGGCGGTTGATGACTTCTGCACATTGATCACTTAGACTGATAGGCGCGCTGCCTGATGGGCCACCTAAACATTTTTGTAACCCCACTGAAACTGCATCTAAGTGCCACTCATCCATCTTCAGTTCATTGCCTGCAATAGAGGCAGTTGCATCACAGTAGAATAGAACGCCATGGCGTTGACAAATTTCACCTATTTCAGCAAGCGGTTGATTCATGGTGGTAGAGGTATCACCTTGTACCGTTGCTAATAGCTTTGGTTGGAATTCTTTAATCGCTTGCTCTACTAATTCTGGCGGACAAACTTCACCCCACTCAATATCAATGGTTTTAACAACGGCACCAACACGCTGTGCAATTTCACACAATAAGTGTCCAAAGCGGCCAATTACTGGAATTAATACTTTATCGCCAGGTTGTAAAATGGAAACCAATACCGCTTCGATGCCTGCTCGTGCAGTACCATCGACTAACATCGTTTGTTGGTTATCGGTCTCAAGAACGCCACGGTATAAGGATTGAACTTGATTCATATAACCCGTCATGACCGGATCATATTGGCCAATTAAAGCACTAGAAATAGCTTGATGAACACGTGGATATGCATTGATTGGTCCCGGCCCCATTAATAAACGAACTGGCGGGTTAAGTGTTTCAAATAGGGATTTAGTGGTCATTTTTTTCTCCAAGTAAACTTTGCCCATCACTACGAGGATCGCTAGTTGCTGCTACTTTCCCGTTTTTATCGAGCATAATGGCACCTGCGTGCCCCATTAATTCATTATTATCAGCCACTATTGTTATATCGTGACCCAGTGCTCTTAAGGTGGCACCGTGTTGTTTATAAAGTTGATTTTCTACTCGTAAGTTATTGCTGCTGTCACCCCAAGTTCTCCCCAGTAACCAACGAGGTTTTGAAACAGAAGCTGCTAAACTTATACCTTGATAAAGGTGGCGGCTAAATAAACAAGCTTGCGTTTGCGGTTGTCCTTCACCGCCCATTGAGCCGTAAACAAAACGTCGCCCATCTTTGAGTTCTGCATAGGCTGGATTTAAGGTATGGAATGGTTTTTTACCTGCAGCAAGTACGTTGTGATGATTGGCGTCAAGGCTGAAACTTTTACCGCGAATATTCCATGTAATACCACTGGATGGTAATACCACACCTGAACCAAACTCCCAGTAAATACTTTGTATAAAACTGACCATGGTACCGTATTGATCGGATGCCCCCATCCATACGGTATCACCGGGTTTTGCGATATGTGGCCAAGGTAATGCTTGTTCAAAGGAGATATTAGCGGCACATTTTGTAATCACATCATCATTTAGCCATTGTTGCAAAGGGGCATCTAGGTAAGCGGGATCGGTGATTTGCTGATCGCGAATGATAAAGGCTTGTTTAGTTGCTTCCACTAACAAATGAATATGCTCAACTTCAGAGGTCACTTGATCCACTAAACGATCATAAATTGCTAAAATTAATAATGATGCTAAACCTTGAGTGGGTGCATCTAAGTTATATAAACTACCCTTAGAGATATCCACAGTTAATGGTGTTGATACCGTGGCTTGGTATTGTACAAAATCATTTAACGTTAACGGGCTACCTGCATCAGCAAGTTCATCTGCCATCTGTTTGGCAAGTTCACCTCGATAAAAGTCGTCTAAACCCTTTTCTGCTAAATGCTTAAAGGTATTAGCTAATGGCTGGTTGGTGAGGTTTTCACCTACTTTTAGTACTTCATCTTGAACCAAAAAACGGGCTGCAAAATTAGCTAAATGGCTTAAACGAGACAGGGTCTTTTCACTGGCATCCACCAAACTTTGGGTGATTTCAATTCCTTGTTCAGCGGCATCGATAGCTGGTTTAAGTAGCCTATTTAAAGGCATCGCTTTACCATTGAGTCCATTACTATCTAGCTTAAGTGCTTGTTGCCAACCCGCAACCGTGCCGGCCATAGTTATTGCTGATTTACCGCCACTTTCTGGTAATTCATCTGCTTGCTGTCGGTAACTTTCGACATCGATATTGAGTGCTGCACCACCGCAGGCATCAATTGCGACGGGCTTTTCCCCTGCTTTACAAATTAGCCAGAAACCATCGCCACCAATGCTATTCATGTGTGGATATTGCACGGCTACCATCGCCGCAGCTGCCACCATTGCTTCGCTAGCTGTTCCGCCAGCATCTAATATAGCTTGGCCGGCTTGTGTTGCTTTGTAATGTGGCGCGGTAAATGAAGTTTGAAATGTCATGTTATTGCTCTCCTTGCCATAAGCTAAGACCCGTCTTGATCAGATCTTCTTCCTGGTTATCGATACCCATCAATGAAAATCCGCAGGGGCCTTCTTGTAAATTTTGTATCGGTAGATGTAACTGTGGAAAACCGGCTAAACCTGCAATGCTGGTTAATCCCATTAATTGCGAACGGTACTCAGCCAGTGCTTCACCTTCCATGGTCAACGCCGGTGGGCCTGATGGGGTGGTAGGTATCACCCATAAACCCTGCATATCTTTAAACTGGCTAAGTAATTGTTGTTTAAAATTGTGCTGTTGTGCTTTAGCTTCACGATATTGTTGAGGTGTAATAGTCCGTGCCCAAACCACACGTTGCAGAATGGAAGGATCTAAGGAGTCACCGTGTTTTGTTAACCAAGCTTCGTGTTCCTCAATTATTTCAAAACCTTGAATGGTGCGGAATAATAGACTTAGTTTATCCAGGGTTTGCTCTGTATCGGCTAATAGGTCACAGCTTAACAGCGTGATATTCGATTGCTGGCACCAACGGCTTAATACACTCAATCTTTGCGCACTGAATTGTTGCTGCAATGTTTTATCTAGGTACAAGTTTTGTGCAACTTGCCCTTGCTTTTTTGAAGCAATTGCTGGCTTTTTGAGATCAGTTACCGGTTGTGTTGAAGCACCTAATAATGAAAAAACACTCGCTAGTTTGTTTAAGTCTTGGCTGAAAATACCTGCTGTATCAAAGCTTTTTGATAATTGAAAAGCATTATCTAAACTCACTTTCCCGAGTGTTGGGCGTAAACCAAATAGGCCACAATAACTGGCAGGAACGCGCACTGAACCGCCGGTGTCTGTGCCGATTGAGAAATCAGCTTCACCCTTTGCAACGGCCACCGCACTACCACTTGAAGATCCTCCCGGTAAGCAGTTTGGTGCAAGCGGATTAACGGGGGTACCATAATGAATATTTTGCCCGTTTAAACTGTAAGCAAGTTCATCGGTTTGCACGCGGCCAACACAACTTGCACCATTGGCTAATAAGCACTCAATAAGACTAGCGCTTTGCTGCGCTGGTTGATGGCTTGCTAACCACGCCGGATTACCTGCTCCTGTGACATAACCTTGAACATCGAATAGGTCTTTAAACACGAAGGTTAAACCACTTAGCTCACCGTCAGCCGTTGCCGCTAAATTATCGGGTCCTTGTGTACAGTACACACTTGCGTCTTTAGTTGTTAGATGATCCATGTTTAACGTACTCCCTGTTTAACCTTCTTATTTTTACTACCGTTATTTTTACTTCTGATAGCTTTAAAGTTACCTTTAAAGCTACTTAACACTTAGTGTGAAGAGGCCGTTTTAACTTGTTCACTTTGAGTGGCATAACGGCTAGCTAATATTGCGCAGTAGAAAATCTGAATCGGGTGATAGAGCATGATAGGTAATAGGATCATGCCTAAGTCGGGATTGCTGCCAAAAATAACGGTCGCCATTGGAATACCCGCTGCGAGTGTTTTTTTAGTACCACAAAATACCGCCGCTACTTCATCGGCTAATTGAAATTGACAACGGCGAGCTCCCCATTGAATAAGGTGAACCATACACAGTAATACCACTGCACAAATGGCAATCGAGGTGATCAACATTTGCATTGAGAATGAGCTCCAAATACCGTTCGCAACAGAGTCACAAAAAGCGTTATAAACGATTAATAAAATAACGTATTTATCAACCTTACTCACTACTGATTTATGTCTTTCCGCAAATTTTAATAAAAAAGGCCTCGCTAATTGCCCTAGTATCATTGGTAACAGCAGTAACTTAGCAATCGAGGTAATAGAGGCGACTAAATCAAGCTCAACACCCTCAAAGCCCATGAATGCTTGAATTAAAAGAGGTGTGATCACAATACCTAGAATGCTAGACAATGAAGCATTAAAAATTGCCCCTGGAACATTACCTTTACCAACACTGGTCATGGCTACAGAAGAAGATATAGTGCTTGGCAAAACGAATAAGTAGCAGAAACCAAAAGCTAATGCTGCTGGCATATAAGCCAATAATAAATCGCCAAAAATAATCCAAAGTAGTGGGTAAGCAATAAACGTCGCAGCTTGAATGTAAATGTGCATACGCCAGTTGCTCACACCGGCTTTAATCGCAGAAGGGGAAAGACCTAAGCCATGTAAAAAGAAGACAATCGCGACACCGATACCGGTAAGTTTATCAAGATGAATTAATCCCCCTGACTTACCCAGCTCAGGGGTTATTGTGGCTAACGCAATGGCGATCACCATACCCACTAAAAACCACTCTTTTTTAAGTTTATTTATAACATTTATCATTTGATCATTACTCTTACGGCTGATTATTTAATTTAATATTTACTCTAACTCATTGAGCTTGGAATAATTAACACTTATTTTACTGCTCACTTTAGTCGCTTCACCCTTTAATAACTGATAGGTGTTATTAACCAAATGAGAAATTAAGCTCATGGGAACCGCATAGCTATCTAAAGGCGTTTCATTATTCATATGGCAAATCAGTGTGTGGGTGGTGCTTTGTGCATATTTTTGTCCAGATTGATCGGTGATCAATAAACATTGATGTGCTTGTAGTTGCTCAATCATTTTTGCAAAGTGGCTAACACGACGGCGAATACCAATCACAATGACAAAGTCGTCTTCTTCAATCGCCGCTAAATCTTCACCAATGGTCTGTCCCGGTAAAGGTAATAACTCAACATGGCGACGACACTGCATAAGCTGTTGTCGAAAGTGCAACGCTAACGGGTAACTGTTACGATAACCAATTATTTTTATACGTTTTGCTTCTGCTAAGTGTTTAATAATAGCTTCCATATCAACGCTTTTAAGTTGCTCTCGTAAGCGCTCTAAGGCTTGAATCTCTTGGTGAAAATCGCAGTTATTTAAGGCATTGGTTAATACCGGTTGGCCGCTTTCACGTACTGCTAGTAACTCATTACGTAATGAAAGGTGATCCGCATAACCTAAGCGACGAATAAAACGACTGACACTGGTTTTAGAAACGGCGCAGACTTCAGCAATGTCATTCGTTGACATGATCAGTACTTTTTCTGGATTAAGCAGTAAATAGTCGGCTAAGCGACGACTATTTTGAGTCAGGTCTGGGTAATGCTTAGTAATACGCTCAATCAATGAGTTGCTGTTATTAGTCATTTATTGTTCCTTGCTAGGCTAATGCAGGCTGTTGAAAGTATTCTATTATCATCTCACAGCCGCAAGAAAACTTTGTAGTTCTTCGGTTTGAGGGTTAGAAAATACTTCATCACTTTGACCTGTCTCCCATACTCGCCCTTGATTCATAAATACCACTCTATCGCCAACATCGCGTGCAAAGTTCATTTCATGTGTCACCAGTATTAATGTCATGCCTTCTTGTTTAAGTTTTTCTAATACTTTTAGCACTTCACCTACGAGTTCAGGGTCTAATGCAGAGGTTATTTCATCACATAATAAAACTTTTGGTGACATAGCTAGTGAGCGTGCAATAGCAACACGCTGTTGTTGGCCACCGGATAAATTGCCAGGGTAAGCTGAAAATTTATCCGCTAGTCCGACTTTTTCCAATAGCTCTTTGGCTAAAATTTCACTGTCTGCAGAAGACTTTTTCATCACTAGCTTAGTGGCTAGCATGACGTTCTCACCTACTGTCATATGGGGAAAAAGGTTAAAGTTTTGAAATACCATGCCCACGCTTCGGCTTAGTAAACGAAGTTTGTAATCATCATTTTCAACCGACTGATTATCAACAATAACTGCACCTTTTTGGTATTCTTCTAACCCATTCATACAGCGTAAGAGGGTGCTTTTACCGGAACCACTGCGACCAATGATAGAAACAACTTCACCAGCTTCGACTTTAAGGTCAACACCTTTCAATACGTGGTTTTCGCCATAGTATTTATGGACTTGATCTAAACTAACGAGCGACATGATTTTTTTTCTCCAAATGGCGAGCTAAAACAGAAAGTGGGAAACAGATAAGGAAGTACAACACCGCGACCATTGCAAATACTTTAAAGGGTTGAAAAACAGCGTTATTGATCATGGTGCCTGCTTTAGTTAGCTCAACGAAACCAATCACTGAAGCCAGTGCCGTGCCTTTGACGATTTGCACAGAAAAGCCCACGGTAGGTGCGATCGACATGCGCATCGCTTGCGGTACAATAACGTGACGCATGGTTTGTAAATAAGTTAATCCTAGTGTGCGACAGGCTTCCCATTGACCTTTTGGTAATGCTTCAATACATCCTCGCCAAATATCATGAAAAAAGGCACTGCTAAACAGGGTTAAAGAAATCACTGCGGCAGACCAAGCATCCACTTCAATACCAATTAACGACAAGCCAAAGAAAGTTAAAAACAATTGCATCAGCAATGGAATCCCTTGGAATATTTCTACGTAAGTCTGAATAATTCGAGTGATGACTTGGCTACGCATACTGCGTAATAGGGTTAGGATCAAACCAAATAGACCACCACCTGCAAACGCTAATAATGACAATAAAATTGTCCAACGTGCTGCCAGTAGCAGGTTTTTTAAAATATCCCAATCAGTAAACTGTACCATTTTAAAGTCCTCCTACAGAGACGGGTTTTTAAAAGCGAAATGCTTTATTAATGCAAATGTCTGACGCATTAATATTGCTAAGAGTAAATAAACCAATGCGGCCACCATGTAAGATTCAAAGCTTAAAAAGCTACGTGATTGCACAAAGTTGGCTGAAAAGGTTAATTCCTCAACGGATATTTGCGAAACCACGGCTGAGCCAAGCATGACGATAATACATTGACTGACTAACGCTGGATAAACACGTTGGTAAGCAGGTGGCAAAATAATATGCCAGAAAACCTGACGTCTTGTTAAACCAAGTGTTTGACCTGCTTCCCATTGCCCCTTTGGTGCTGCATCAATACCCGCTCGAATTATTTCTGCACTATAAGCGCCTAGATTGATGACCATCGCTAACATGCCGGCTTGCCAAGCTGAAAGCTTGAGCCCTAACGCAGGTAAACCAAAAAAGATAAAAAATAACTGCACAATAAACGGAGTGTTACGAATAATTTCGATATAGCAGGAACAACTCCTTCGTAACCATGCATCTTTACTGATGCGACCTTGTGCGCAAAGAGTACCTAATAACAACCCTCCTAGTGTTGAGATAACAGTGAGTTCTATAGTGGTCCATAAACCTGCCGCAAATTGCGGCAAGTAAGGAACTAAACCTGAAAAATCCAGTTGATAGCTCATCGTCTTTATTCCAACTTATGACTTAAGGTCTGCAGGGAATGGCGCTTTTAACCATTTTTGTGAAAGTCCTTCTAATACATCATTTTGCTTAGCGGCTTTAATTAAACGGTTAACGCTATCAAGCAATGCTTGTTCGCCTTTCATAACACCGACATAACAAGGAGAGTTTTGTAATAAAAATTTAGTTTGTGGGGCTTTGTCTGGGTAACGCGTTGCAATCTCAGTAACCACTAAATTACCCGTTGCGATTAAGCTAACTTGGCCAGATAAAAAAGCAGACAAAGTACTGTTATTGTCTTCAAATCGTTTAATGACAGTGTCTTTAGGAGTTAACTTACTTAACTCAAGATCTTCTACTGAGCCACGTGTTACACCAATTGTTTTACCAGCAAGATCTTCTGCACTGCTCACTTGCTCGTCAGCGGTTCCAAATACACCTAGGAAAAAGGGTGCGTAAGCTTCACTGAAATCGACCACTTTTTCACGTGCAGGGTTTTTGCCCATACTTGAAATAACTAGGTCAACTTTACCCGTTTGTAAATAAGGGATACGGTTTGCACTGGTAACGGGGATTAATTCCAGTTTTACGTTTAATTCTTTGGCAAGGTACTTAGCCATATCAATATCGTACCCCTGTGGTTGTAAATCGGTTCCAACAGAACCAAAAGGAGGGAAATCTTGAGGCACTGCCACTCTAAGTACTGACGATTTTTTAATATCTGCTAATTTATCTGCCTGCACTGCTTGTGCTGAAAACAGTAAAGAGGTGGATAAAACTAAGCTAGATAAAACCTTTAAAAATTTCATATTGTATCTCCATATATATTTTAAATGAAACGATCGGAACTTTTTGTTTGTATTTTGCAACGATTGTGCCATTTTAATTTTCTATTTTAATTTCAACTAAAACAGTTGCTTACGTTATATTGGAGCTTGAGGTAAATGTTTTGTTAGCTTAACCCTTCCCGTGTTGGTGCAACTGATGCACTGCATTAGGGCGAAGCAGAAGAATAAAAATCACCGTAGAAAGCCCCATAACTAGGTATCAGTAGAGCAGGGGAGACATTTTTGCATGATGTGTATTAATTGTTACGCTATTAATGAGCAATTTATTTTGGATCAATAAAGGCGCGGATGGATAATTAAATTAGCGTTAAAGTAGGTTATTATCAGCGATATATTAATACTAAGTAGCGCAATAGGTTTCAGTTTATGATGGATTCTAGTATGGAATATGGTGTAGGTGATAACTCATACACTATGGCAGGGAAGTTAGCGGGTATTTCTAAACTGGTTGACGATTTTTATATCAATATGGATAACTTTCCTGAAGCAAAAAAAGTAAGGTCGATGCACAGTAGTGACCTTTTTGAGTCAAAGAAAAAGCTCGCGTACTTTTTGTCGGGTTGGCTGGGGGGCCCCAAATTATATGCTGAACATTATGGCAGCATTAATATTCCGGCAGCGCATCAGCATTTATCTGTTGGCGTAGAAGAAAGTAATGCTTGGCTTTTATGTATGGAAAAAGCGATTGATCAACAACCTTATGAAGCCGCTTTTAAAGTTTATTTATTAGAGCAGTTATCGATACCTGCAGCCAGAATACGAATGGCCTGCGGTCGAGGCTAGTCGAAAGTCCTGTTTACTTTATTGATCAATAAAAGACACCGGTATTTTTATTAACAGGTGTCTTCTACTCATTGTTCATCATTAAAAGCTAATGCAACGGCCAGTGATTGTACTAAACACAGGGATGCAGATTGGGATCTGAAAGCATCCACTTTACCTTCATTAACCACAAAACACACATCGCTAAATTGCGCTAACGGGCTAGCTTGACTGTCGGTGATAATGATTTGCTTCGCGCCCGCTTTTACGGCGGCTTCACTTAAAGTCACGGTCTCAGCTGCATAGGGACTAAAGCTGATCGACAGCACCACATCGTTTGCCCCTACCATAGAAAACTGCTCATTAAACATGCCACCTAATCCATCAATCAAGAAGGCTCGACGTTCCGCGTGGCGTAATGCATAGGTTAAATAAGTAGCGATACTAAATGAGCGCCTTAAACCAACAATATAGATATTGTCAGCTTTATTTAATATATCGACGGCCAGTTCTAATTGTTGTTGTGATGTTTGTGTCGCGAGTTGATGCATTGCCTGTGAATTAACTTGCGCAAATTGCTGTAAAATATGTAACGGTTTACCACGTCCTGCTTGTTCGGGTTCATGCTCTTTTAGTAATCGTGCACGATCCGTATAGCTGGCGGTTTCTTCAATTAAATCCCTTCTGAATAATTGTTTTATTTCATTAAACCCACTGAATTCAAAGGCTTTAGCAAAGCGGATCAAGGTTGAAGGAGGCACGCCAGCTTGAGTTGCTATCACTGCAATCGTATCAAAAGCTAAGCTATTGTTGTTCTCTAATACATAAGAGGCGACTTGTTGTAGCCGTTTGCTTAAATCACCGTAGCGAGTACGAATTTGCTGTTGTAGTTGTGCAATATTAGTGGCTACCGGCATCTTACTTTCCTTTATTTCACATTCATTTATTTTGCGAATATTTATTTCATCGAGACAAATTACTCTGCGCAATTATAGGGATAGTTAGCCGAACTACCTAATAGATGAATATATTATTTCAATATTTACATGTTATGAAATAAATAATTCATTTTTGTTGTTGATGTTGAAATTACTTGTAAGCCTTGTTATTACTGCGTTTATTTTGGTTTGTTTTTATATTTAATATCGATTATTGAAATGCTCATCACACTTACCTTACTAAAAATGAAATAAAGTTTTCATTTTTCTTGAAAGTGAAACGTTTATTTCATAGTATGGCTTCATGGTTAAGAAAAGAACACTTTTTTGATGATTAACACAGGGCTATCGACTGTTAACTGACAATGCTAAACGTGTTGTAGATCAGCAATGAGTTATCGATTTGAAGGGTCGTCAAATAATGGAGCACCACATAATGCAAGCTAAAAACAAGAAACTAGACCTGATTTGTATGGGCCGTGTTGCGGTCGACCTCTATGGGCAGCAAATTGGTGCGCGCCTTGAAGATATGGGGTCATTTTCAAAATACTTAGGTGGCTCATCCGGCAATGTTGCTTATGGAACCGCTCGCCAGGGGTTAAAGTCTTCAATGCTTGCGCGTGTTGGTGACGAGCATATGGGACGATTTTTAAAAGAAGAGTTAGAGGCTGTTGGTGTAGATACTAGCCATTTAATTACCGATAAAGAGCGTTTAACTGCATTAGTTGTATTAGGCATTAAAGATACTGAAACCTTCCCGCTTATTTTTTATCGTGATAACTGTGCCGATATGGCGATCACCGCGGAAGATGTTAGCGAAGAATATATTGCATCTGCTCGCTGCTTGGCAATTACTGGAACACACTTATCCAATCCTCAAACCCGAGAAGCTGTATTAACAGCATTAAAATATGCTCGCCGTCATGGGGTGAAAACCGCATTAGATATCGATTATCGTCCTATTTTATGGGGACTAACTTCTTTAGGTGATGGTGAAACTCGCTTTATTGCCTCGCAAGCGGTAACCGAGCAATTACAAGATGTGCTGCATTTGTTTGATTTAATTGTGGGGACCGAAGAGGAGTTTCATATTGCTGGTGGATCTACCGATACGATCGCCGCGTTACGTGCTGTGCGCAATGTTAGCCAAGCTGAATTAGTGTGTAAACGTGGGCCATTAGGTTGCTCTGTTTTTACTGACATTATTCCAGACTCGTTAGACCAAGGGATCACCATTCAAGGTGTGCGCGTTGATGTTTTAAACGTGCTGGGTGCAGGCGATGCCTTTATGTCAGGTTTATTGCGCGGCTACTTAAATAATGAAGGTTGGGAAAAAGCCTGTGCTTACGCTAATGCCTGTGGTGCTTTAGTAGTTTCACGTCATGGCTGCGCGCCGGCAATGCCATCTAAAGCAGAGTTAGATAATTATTTAAGACGAGCGGAAGATGTGCCTCGCCCCGATTTAGACCCTGAGTTAAATCATTTGCACCGCGTCACTACGCGCAGAAAACAGTGGCATGAATTATGTGTTTTAGCATTTGATCATCGTAGCCAATTAGTCGATATGGCGGAAGAGTTTGGCGCTGAGCTGGGGCGTATTCCCGTATTAAAAGACTTAATCTTTAAAGCCAGCCAAGAAGTCGCTAAAGAAGCAGGCTTAGCGGGCAAAGCGGGCATTTTATCTGATAGCCGTTTTGGACAAACCGTTCTCAATAATGCAACCGGCAGCGATTGTTGGATTGGTCGTCCAATAGAGTTACCGGGTTCGCGTCCATTAGCACTAGAGCACGGCAATATAGGATCGCAGTTAACTACTTGGCCTCTTGAGCATGTGGTGAAGTGTTTAGTTTTCTGTCATCCAGATGACTCCGCTGAGATGCAACAAATACAGCAGCAAACAGTACAAGAAGTCTATAACGCCTGTTGCCTGTCTGGGCATGAATTACTGTTAGAGGTGATCTTGCCAAAAGATATGCCGCAGGACGATGCTCATTATGTGCAGTTACTCGCTGATTTTTATCAGTTAGGTGTCAAGCCAGATTGGTGGAAGCTCCCCCCATTAAGCAAAGCCTCATGGCAACGAGTGAGTACTTTGATTGAAGCAAATGATGCACATTGTCGTGGTGTTGTCTTGTTAGGGTTAGATGCACCCGCTGCGCAATTAAAAGCAGGGTTTGATATTGCTTCAACGTGTCCGTGGGTGAAAGGTTTTGCCGTAGGGCGCACCATTTTTTCCGAACCTTCACGAGCATGGTTAGCAAAAGATATCGATGACAGTACGTTAATCAAACAAATTAAAAATAATTACCACACCATTATTCAATCTTGGCAACAACGTAGTGCAGCAAATGTTGATGATAGCGCTGCCTAAGCAAATTGTTAGTGGTTCAGTTAATAAGCTTAATCTAGATAATCATTATTGATATTGAGCTTGTAAATTATTACTCGTTAGTCTTTAAGGAAATTGTTCATGGAAACCATTCAAAACTTTATTAACGGTCAGGTTAGTGCCAGTCATAGCCAACGTTTTTCACCTGTTTTTAACCCTGCAACAGGGGAGCAAACAAAGCAAGTTGTGCTTAGTGATGAAGCGGAAACAACCGCAGCAATCAGTGCAGCAGAGCAAGCTTTTCCAGCTTGGGCTAAAACCTCTCCGCTTAAACGTGCACGAGTGATGTTTGCATTTAAGGCATTATTAGAAGCGAATAGAGAACAACTAGCCCGTTTGATTTCTAGTGAGCACGGTAAAGTATTTTCCGATGCAATGGGTGAAGTTACACGTGGCTTAGAAGTGGTTGAATATGCCTGTGGCATTCCGCACCTACAAAAAGGCGAACATTCTGCCAATGTCGGTACAGGAGTAGATAGCCATTCATTGATGCAACCGCTTGGTGTTTGTGTCGGCATTACTCCTTTTAATTTCCCGGCGATGGTACCGATGTGGATGTTTCCTATTGCCTTAGCAACGGGTAATACCTTTGTATTAAAACCCTCAGAAAAAGATCCCTCTTTAGCATTACAGTTAGCTGAGCTATTAACCCAAGCTGGGTTACCTGACGGTGTGTTTAATGTGGTAAACGGTGATAAACAAGCGGTGGATGTGTTATTAACGGATCATCGTGTACAAGCCGTTAGCTTTGTTGGTTCAACGCCTATTGCGGAATACATTTATAGTACGGCTTCTGCACATGGTAAACGTTGCCAAGCATTGGGAGGGGCTAAAAATCATTGTTTATTGATGCCAGATGCTGACCTTGATATGGCCACTAATGCCATTATGGGCGCGGCTTATGGCTCAGCCGGTGAACGCTGCATGGCATTATCTGTAGTGGTTGCTGTGGGGGATGAAACAGCGGATCAACTTATTGATAAGCTAAAAATACAAATTCAAGCGATGCGTGTTGGACCTGGCATTGTTGATGGACCTGAAAATGATATGGGACCGGTGGTGACGGCACAGCATAAAGCCAAAATTTGTGACTTTATTAGTGCCGGTGAAAAACAAGGGGCTTCATTGTTAGTAGATGGTCGTGATGTTTTGATTAAAGGGCATGAAGCGGGCTATTTTGTTGGGCCAACACTGTTTGATAACGTATCTCCAGAGATGACTATTTATCAAGAAGAGATCTTTGGCCCTGTATTAGCGATAGTGAGAGTGCCAAATTATCAAACTGCATTGGATCTGATTAATCGTAATGAATACGGTAACGGCACGGCTATTTTCACGCGTGATGGGGAAACTGCACGTGAGTTTAGTGAAAATGTATTAGCCGGCATGGTTGGTATCAATGTGCCAATTCCTGTACCGATGGCATTTCATAGTTTTGGTGGGTGGAAGCGTTCAGTATTTGGTCCGTTGAATGTGCATGGCAGTGATGGCGTTCGTTTTTATACTCGTATGAAAACAGTAACTAGTCGTTGGCCTACTAGCGTTCGTTTAGAAGAGCATCAAAGCAGCTTTGCAATGCCTACTATGTAAATACTTAATTGATGACTAATAACAAACAGCGCTAGGAAAAATCACCTAAGCGCTGTTTTTGTTTTTGCTGAATATACTGTTTTTATCATTTATGTCACTCATAAGGTAACTCGCCGATGATCGTCACAGACCCTTGGTTTTACGCCACTGCGATCCCTGCTGTTTTTATTTATGGGATCGGCAAAGGTGGATTAGGCGGAGCGCTTGGGATCATCGCAGTGCCTTTAATGGCAATCACGATTGCACCGACGCAAGCTGCCGCTATTTTATTGCCTATCTTATGTTTGATGGATTTTTTTGCTGTTAAACAACATTACCGCCATGCTGATTATGTGGTGTTAAAGCGAATGCTACCGGGGGCAATTATTGGTGTTGCAATCGCAGGCATGTTTTTGAGTGTAATTTCTGAGCCTGGTTTAAAAGTGGTGATTGGCGGTTTATCATTATTATTTTGCTTACAATATTTAATTAAAGGTGGCCAAAACCAACATCAAGGAGGGCTCATTAGTGCTTGGTTCTGGAGCATGATGAGTGGATTTTCTAGTACCGCGCTACATGCTGGAGGCGGCCCTGCGAGTATTTACCTATTACCGCTGCAGTTAAATAAAGTGGTGTTGGTTGCTAGCATGGCGGTGTTATTTGCCATCATCAATCTATTTAAATTAATTCCGTACTCGTTATTAGGCGAGTTTGATTCCACCAATTTAATGACGTCTTTAGTTTTAATGCCGCTAGGGCCGGTGGGGGTGAAGGTGGGGATTATGTTGCTACACAGAACCAGCCAAGCTTTAGTGTATCGGTTATGTTATCTATTCTTGTTTCTTTCTGGCTGTAAATTATTTTGGGATGGAGGGCACCATTGGCTGTTGCCTGGTTAATACACATCACTGTTGCGTACTAAACATTCAACATTCAACATTCAACATTCACATCTAACATCTAACATCTAAC
>NZ_JACJDP010000019.1:0-77923 GCF_014163575.1 Psychromonas sp. SR45-3 | reverse complement strand
AGTTTATTAGTTTATTAGTTTATTAGTTTATTCGTTTATTCGTTTACTAGTTTAGAATAATGGTTGTTTATGTAACTTCAGCTCGAAATAAATAAATCATCACAGCTACTTCTGTGGATCCCTGCATTAAACTACTTTCTAGTAACCCGTTATTGGTTCTTGAATTCAGTAATAAGTTCAATCGTTATTATTGAACTGAAAAATTAACTACAGAGTAACATTTCAAACTTAACTTATTGATATAATTAAAGCTTTCACTTTTATTACACGGAGCCAAAATTAAGATGTGAATATTAACACAATTTAATACCATATTTTCCGCATATAAAGATAAAATACTCATTTTATTACATTAAGTAACTACAAATAACAGGGAATCCAACAATGCAAACAGTAGACTATTTAATAAGCTTAGATTACGAGTTATTTTTTGGTAAGAATCCAGGCTCAGTTGAAAATTGTATTTTAAAACCTACCGAGCAATTAATCACTGTTTTAGATAAGCACAATAGCAAAGTTTGCTTATTTGTGGATGCCGGTTTTCTTGTTAAGTTAAAAGAATATTCCACTCAGTTTCCTGAACTCGAAGTACAATATAACAAGATTCAACAACAATTATTATCGCTTTCAGCAGCCGGCCATGATATTCAACTACATATTCATCCACATTGGTTTGATAGTGTTTATGATCAAACAGGTTGGCATATTGACACAAGCCGTTATCGTTTACATGATTTTTCAGAGCAAGAAATAGAAGAGATAGTAAGCACTTACAAAGCTGAATTACAGCTGTGTAGCCATCGCCCTATTTTTGCTTATCGGGCTGGGGGCTGGTGTTTACAGCCATTTATAAAAATTAAGCAGGCTTTGTTAAATAATGGAATTTGGTTAGATAGTACCGTCTTTAATCAAGGTTACTCATCGGATCCAACGCGACACTTTGATTTTAAAAATATGCCGCAACAACCCTATTGGTCATTCTCTAACGATCCATTATTACCAGAGCAATCTGGTGAGTTTATTGAGGTACCTATCAGTGCATTTAAAACCTCTCCATTATTTTTCTGGAAACTTGCTTTTCACAAAAAATTCTCAAGTAAGCAGTTCAAACCCTTTGGTGATGGCCAAGCAATGGTAGCGAACAATCACTATTACTTTCAAAGGCTAACACAAAGTACCTATGGACCAGTGATGATCGATGGCGCGAAAGCAGGACAATTACAAAGTGCTTTTAATAGGCATATTAAGCGAGGAGATGATAAGGGGATCTTTAATATCATGGGGCACCCTAAAAGCCTTGCTCCTTACTCTTTACATAAACTAGAGCAGTTTTTAAGTAAGAACAAACAGTTGCACTGCAAGACCTTTCAAGACTTGATTCATTTAAAAAAATAAAGCAAACAAAGTAAATATTAATGCATAAAAAAAGCCCCTCAATCATGAAGAGACTGAGGGGCTTTTTGCAATATGCACTTTTAAACTAGTTTATTATTTTTCAGAAACTAAAGACCAATGCTTTTTAATTTCAGCGTCATTTGGCATTAACTCTAATGCTTTTTTCAGTATTGGTTTGGCTTGTTGATATTTACCCGCTTGGTATAAAATCCAACCGTAAGTATCTAAAACAGCTCCATTATTCGGTGCTACTTTATAAGCCCTTTCAGCCATTACTTCGGCTTTAGGATCACCACTTAATGAATATAACCATGCTGCATTATTCAAGCTAGCCACTTGATTAGGGGCAACCGATAACACTTTCTCATAGGCGGCTATCGCAGCTTTATTATTACCTTCTCCCTGCAATACCATGCCATCATTTAAATTAGCATAAACACTGTTAGGTGATTTTTCTTTCCAGTCAGCCAATAAAGCACGCGCTTTTACATTATCTTCAACTTTATAGAAGTTATATAACTCAAGAGCAATTTCTTCTGTTGCACTTTTATTCCATTCTGCTTTTAATAATTGCTCCGCTTTGACTTTATCCTTCTGAGCTAATGCTAATTGAGCCTGTAAAAGTATAACTTGAGGGTTATCTGGCAACATAGATTCTATTTGCTTCAATACTTTATCAGCTTCTGTATATTGCCCTGAACGCGTCTCAATTGTAGCCAGTCTAATTAAGAACAATGGTTGTTCAGGCGTTAACTGCAACTGTGCTAATGTTAATTCTCTCGCAACAGGATAATTATCCTCTTGCATCGCCATAATAATTCTTACATTACTTATTTGTTGCTGTAACTGATCGGCTTTATCCTTCAATTCAACGGGTAAACTCGACGCTGTTTTAACCAATTGATCCGCTTCGACTAAATTATTACTTTGATACTGATAATCAGCCAATACTAACGCTAAAATATTAGCCTTATGTTTATTGGATAAGTAAGTACCCACCGTCAATGGATCTTTTTGTTGCTGCTTAAGGCTAACAACCGCACCATAATAAGCTCTTAATTGGTCTGGATATAGTGTAATTATTTTATCGTATTGTTCAAAAGCAGCTTTCCAATCTTGTTGAATTTGCTTGCTTTGTGCTAAGCCGTAATAAGCCTGCACATCGTTGTCAGATGCTTCAATAATACGATTAAAGTGCTCCTCAGCAAGTGAGAATTGATTACGATATAGATAATAATTTGCAACTAATAAGCGTGTTTGTGTAGAGGTACCTTCACTCTTAGCCAGCTCAGTAATAAATTGATCCGCTTTGTCTAACTCTTTTAACTCAACTAATTTCTTTAAATAAGCTGTTTGCAAAGGGAAATCCGAAGCATTTTTTTGCAGACCTTTTACTAATACATCAAGCACTTGTTGAGACTGTTCTGGAGTTTTAGCTGTAATATAACTACTTGTTAATAAAGGTAATTGGGAAGACTCTGGGAATAGTTTTGCGATACGAGCAAGCGCGATGTCAGCTTTATCAAACTCACCTTCTGAAATAGCAGCAATAGTATAAAGTGTTAACGTATCAAGCCTATTTTCATAGTCAATCACATCATCTAATATCGCTAATACATCATTACTCTGGTTTAGCTTAAGTTGTGTCATTGCATAGATTTGAGTTAATTGTGGTGTATTGACTTCAGGGTCGATCATACCTGATAGGTATTTTTCAGCACCGTTGATATCGCCCTCTGTGTATAGAATGACTCCTAACATGGTCGACGCTTTATTATTTTTTGCATCAATTTTTAATATTTCATAGAGTTCTTTTTTGGCTTTCGCTATCTCTTTTCTTTTGTAATATTCCTGTGCAGAGGCATAGTGCTCGTTGATGGTAGTTGCTGTTGGAAATTCATCACTTAGTATACGTGAGTATAGTAAAGCTTCAGAGCTACGCCCCTGTGAGGTTAGAATGCTCGTTAGCGCTCTTAGAATGCCGATACGCTCAGGCGTAAAAATATCAGATGATGGGATCACGGTAAGCGCAAAAGACAATGTTTTTTCAGCATTTTCTATTTCACCCTTGCCCATTAACAGGAAGCCTTTAAGCATTAAGCCTTCGATATTTTTTTCATCGACTTGTAGTGCGCTATCCAGTAATGAAAGGGCATTCTGCTTATTATTCTGTGCTGCAGCAATGCGCGCTTCACCAATTAAACCTTCGCTTTTGAAGTCTGATGTCGCCTGCAGTTCTTTGAATAATGACAATGCTTGTTTACTATTATCTTCCAATAATAATATTTTTGCTTTTAACAACTTAAATTGATTAGGATCTTGAGATAATAAATCAGCATGCTGTTCAATCAACTTATTTGCAGAAATAACCTTGCCAGCACGTTGATAAGACTCTAATAGCAATAAGTAATAATTTGCTTCTTTATCACCTTTAAAAGCATTTAATACTTCAATAGCTTGATTAGATTGCCCTAATTTATTATAGGTCTTTGCTAAAATAATATAACCGTCGATATGGTCGGGGTACGCTGCAATGGCGTTATTTGCAGAGTTGATCGCGGCTTTAAATTGGCTCTGATCCAGATAAGTATTACCTTGCTGAGTATATTGAGTCAAATCCGCTACATTGGATGATTTAGTATCTCCATTACAGCCAACCATAAGCAAAGAACTTGCTAATACAAATGAACTCAAAATGCCTGTTGTATGTTTTTTCATGGTATTCCCTTTTATAAAAGGTAGTTGAAATTCATTGTAATTATTGCATATCATATTTTTTCATTAAGTCATAAAGCGTGGGCCGCGTTATACCTAAAGATTTGGCCGCTGCACTCACATTATGATCAGATGCAATTAATGCTTGCTTTAACGCGCTCACTTCTGCATTTCGCCTAATTTCTTTTAGGTTAAGCGGTGCAGTATCGGCATTCACTAATCCTAAATCTAAAGCACTTATGTATTTTAAATCGCACATGATAGCTGCACGCTTTATTTTGTTTTCCATCTCTCGCACATTACCCGGCCAAGTATGATTTTCTATTCCATTTATCGCATCTTCCGAAAAACCGATAATTTGTAATTTCTGTTTTTTTACATACTTGTTAAGTAAATACTTCGCTAATAATATTTTATCTGAACCACGGTCTCTTAAGGGTGGTATATCTATCTGAATTTCTGCAATACGATAAAACAGATCTTCACGAAACTCACCAGTAGCGACCAATTTTTCTAAGTCTTTATGGGTTGCACATATAATACGTGTATCGATATTAATTTGCGTTCTTCCACCTACTCTCTCTATTACTCGCTCTTGTAAAAAACGTAATAATTTAGCTTGCAGGTGTAATGGCATATCTCCAATTTCATCAAGAAATAATGTCCCTTTATGCGCCATTTCAATTTTACCGACGGTACTTTTAACTGCACCGGTAAATGCACCTTTTTCATAACCAAACAGTTCACTTTCAATCAAGTTTTCAGGGATAGCAGCACAATTAATCGCTATCATCTTATGATCTTTTCGCAAACTAAGCTGATGCAGTGAATTAGCGATAACTTCTTTACCCGTTCCACTTTCACCAATCAATAAACAAGATGCATCAGTTGGCGCAATTTTTTCTATCATCTTACATATTTTGAGCATCTTGGTATCGCTAGCAATCAGCCCATTCAACATTGATTCTTTTCGACTGCGACTGCTAAGCTGACGATTCTTCTCTTCTAGATGATAGATATGAAAAGCACGCTGTACGATAAGGTCTAATGTATCTGCATCTACTGGTTTTGCATAAAAGTCATAGGAGCCTAATTTAACCGCCTGCATTGCATGTTCGTTACCCTCATTGCCCGTCATCACAATAATTTTCATATGCGGATGTAAATGAAGCGCCTGCTGCAATAACTCAAACCCTTCGGTCACACCATCCTCATCGGGTGGCAGACCCAGGTCTTGGATCATGACCTTAGGCTCATGTAAACGAATAGCAGAGATAGCTTCTTTTTGATTGGCTGCAATGACAACATTATAATCAGAAAAATGCCATTTCAATTGGGTCTGTAAACCAAGATCATCCTCTACTATCAGTAACGTATCAGCTTTTTTATTTTTCAATATCTTTCCTTAATTCCTAAATTCAATTCTAGCTGTGTAACGCATTTCGTCATAACTTGAGATACTCGCTGTAGACTGTTTTTCATACTCTGCTTGCAATGAGAAACTTAACCTTGGACGGAGTAAGTATTTTGCACCTATGGTGGCATTAGTTATTTGTTTATCGAAATCTGAAACCAGTGTTGATTCACTATATTGTAACGACACAAAAGAATTTAATTTTTCAGTATTTTTGAAGTCGAAGCCCGTACCTAACCCCCAGCGAGGATCTTTTTCATCGGTATTTAAATCTTTTTCTTGTTGATAATAAATATTGTTATTATTGTTTAAGCGGCTGGTAATAATAAATTTATGAGCTAGCTGGATCCTGTCTATCCATAATAATTGACTATCAGAGAAGTCTTCATCCTCATTATCTGCCACATCATTACCTAACCCTAGAGATGAGTCACTTAACTCTCTTTCTGCACTCAATGAAAGGTTATGTTTAGCAAATTGATATTGGTAAGCTAATTTAAAAATAGCGCCAGTTTCGTCACTATCATCATCACTTAATTTGCTATAACCCAATTGTACTAAATAAGTACCGGCAACCAGTTGCCCTTCGATAGAGGCATTAACATTAATTTTTTGATAATCAGCCCCCGTATTTCGATATTCAACATCACTCATATCACTAGAAAGCTCAAAGCGAGTTTTAGTGTTTAATTTATGGTACCAAGCTAGCCCAATAATATTACGATCTGTATCATCGTCATCATTATCGCTAAGACGAGTCGCGATATAATTATAACTAAGTTGAAAGCCGGCACGCTTTGAATAAGGAATTATCCAAACAGGATTAATAGTGAATACATCTCTATCTCCACTATTTTCAGGTACATCACTGCTCGATTGGTCAAGTAAATATGAACGCCTAAAATGACTTAAATTAAGCATTAAATTTTTACTAAAAATCTCCTGCGACAAATTCAAGCTACCAGAGATATCGCTCTCATCATCGGTTTCATCATCACTATAAGTTGAATAAGAAATTGTATAATCAAGCGCGGTTAAATTAGTCGCTGTTTGATTAAAGTACCCCAAACTAAGATCGATACTTTGCTCATGCCCAGACTCTTTGTTCACACTCGATTTATTAATGTTATCACTCTGTGCATGCTCAATACCTAATGCGATATAACGATCACTCACAGAAGCAGGTAAATCGCTTGCAATAGCAGTGCTTGACAGTAATGCCATTAAGCTCGTTTCTATAAATTTAAAACTATATTTTTTTAATTTCATATTCACACTATCGACTATTGATTATTAAGAACCAACCCTGCTAGCTTATCTTTACCGATTGCATCGACGCCTGCCTCCACTTGCGAAGAGTTCGATTGACCATACCCAACAACTAAAATAGCCGTATCACAAATTGAAGCTAATATTTGAGTTTCCGCATATAAGCCAATAGGAGGTGTATCAATAATGATAAAACGATCTGGATAGCGGTTTTTAACTGAGTTAATAAAATTTTGCATATTAAGTGAAGAAAAAAGCTCTGCAGCATGAATAATATTCGTACCAACAGGTATCACCCTAACTCTAGGAATACCAGATGGATAAATAATATCTGTAATAGCATCAGTGTCTCTTGCTAACAAATTAGTTAACCCGAGCGTTGGCTCTTTTTTCAAATAGGAAGCAATTCGAGGTTTATAAATATTACAATCAATCACTAAGGCGGTTTTACCTTGATCCAATGCAATACTCGTCGCTAAATTCATGCTTACATGACTAGTACCTGATTCTTGAGAGATCCCGGTTACCATGCAAACAAAGTTACTATTATTCATTTTATTTAATAAATTAGTACGTAATTCACGGTAAGCATTTAACGTTTTATAATCATCAATACCAGGATATATAATTTTACGATCATCCAATTCCTTTGACGAAAGTAAGGCTGTTTCAGCCATCTCCGTTATCTTACTCAGTTGCAGCGATTCAGGCATGAAGGTATCACGACTTTGCACGGCTGAAGAATTATTTGAAGAAGAATCAGACATATTAAAATGCTCCAAAATCAATGATATTTGTTAATGATGCACCGTACTTGTAAGCAACAGCGATAGCGACATAACAAGATAAACAAGCAATATAATAAAGTAAGAGAAAAGTATTATGGACCCGATTACGCCTTTTCTCAGTATTGCAAAGGGCATGTGGAATACCTGCTAATAAACTAACACCTTCAAAATCTTTTATTTCAGAGGTAAATCGAATTTTTGAATCAAGTACAATTTTAATAACAAAAATGGCGATCATAATAAGTAAAGCAACAATGGGACCCGCAACAAAAAAGTGGATAAAGCGAGCACCAATAGGCGTATTTGGGTAAGCTGCAGCTTCTTGCAGTTTATAGTTCACCCCTTGGCCTTGAATATCTAACACCATAGAAATACGTGCTTTTTCTTTTTTAGTCAGCATTTCTTCATACTGTTGTTGAAATACGCTGTAATCACGCGTTAATTCAGACAATTCAGCCTTGTTATTCGCAATGCGTTTACGTCGTTCATAGGACTCATCTAATAATTCATTAAATGCTTTAAGACGGTTTAATAGTGTTTGGTGCTCAATTCTTGCAGCAGATAATAAACTCCGTAACTCACCATATAATGGATTAAGACCTGAATTAATAGGTTTGTTAGATTGACTTCCATTCGCCAAATCAGAGAGAGTATTTTCTAAATCATTGATTTTATAATTAATATCAACAATTGCAGGGTAACTATCTTCATAATTAATTAGCAACGCTGCTTTTTCTTTTTTCAGCTCTCTTAATTGAGATTGATAGACTGACGATTCATAATTATTACCAACTAACTTATTCTCTCTAGAAAGTTGTTTTTGCAAGTTCCAGACTCGTGTATTGCTCTCTTGAACCTGTATGTTCATCTCTTCAATCGAAGCACGTAATGAAGCAATACGAGAATTTACTTCTTCTTCTGTGCCGTCAAAGTTAGATGATTGGAAACTTTTTAATTTTTCCTCTGCTTTTAACAGTAAATCCTTATAAGACGCAGTTTGTTGATCAATAAAGTTATAAGCGCTTCGACTTTCTTGACGCTTTGTATCTGCGCTATCTTCAATAAAAACAGATACTACTTTATTCAGCAATTCAAAGGTTCTACTCGCGGTATCATCTTTATAGGAAACTTGAATGTAGTTACCTGACTTACCTTCTACGCTTAGATTACTTCGAATTTGACTAATTTTAATGTCTTTTGCTAAACCAGCAGGAAACGCATTTTCACCATAAACGCTATCGATCACTTCCGATAATATACGCGGTGAATAAATAATATCGCGCACTTGATTACTTCTATTTTGCTTTAACTCTGTAACAGAGGCTTTCGAGCCTAATAAAGGTTTAATAATATTTTGGTTATCAGCATAAATAGTAATTGAACTAGAATAACTCGGTGGTCGTAACATGCCTACAAACATGATTGCAAAGCTAATAATGGTCATTAAAAATGCCACTTTAAACTTACGCTGACATATCTCTCGCCATGTTACGGCGACATATTTAAAAATTTCCGTAATATCCATCTTTAAAATACACTCTCAGGAATAATTAAAATGTCAGATGGGCGAAGTAGATAATTAGTATCTAAAATACCTCTGTTTAAAATATCATCAACATTAACATGGTAAGGTTTAATGCCATCAGGCGTGTTTCTGTACAAAATCGCTTCATCTGCATTTGCGAACTCTGTTAAACCACCAGCTTCCAATACTAGATCTAATACATTTAAATCTGTGTAATAAGGAATCGATAATGGGCCGTTAACTGCGCCTGTAATACGTACACGGCTTGAATAAGAAGCACTATTCGCACCAAGCACAATAACCGTTACATTAGGGGCACGGATAAATTTACTTAATTTATCGGCAAGTTCTGTCGCTAACACCTCTGGCGTTAAGCCTTGTGCTTGTGCATCACCCACTAAAGGCATTGAAATTTTGCCATCGGGGCGAACAGGAACAGTGACAGAAAGATCTTGGTTTTTCCAAACACTGATTAATAACTGGTCATTATTACCTATTTTATATTCTGAAAATTTAACTTTATCTGAATAAGGTTCTTCATGTAAAACAACCGTTTTTGCACATCCGCTTACCATCACAGTACAGAGAAGCGCTAGTAGATATTTATTCATATTTTTCTCTCTTTTTTAATTTAAGTGTAAATGCTAGTTTAAACCCAATTACGTTAGTGGGAGATTACCCTAATTACTTAAAACAAATCATATTTATCTTATAAAAATGTTAATGCCGTTAACTTGCCATAGGTAAATAGATAGAAAATTTGCTACCTACCTGTGGTGTACTTTCAACAATTAACTCTCCTTTTAATGAATGTATGATTTCACGTATTTGATAAGCGCCTATGCCCATCCCTTGATCTTGCTTAGTACTATTAAAAGGTTGAAACAATTCATTCTTAATAAATGCTTGGTCCATACCTGTACCAGTATCTATGATATCCAGCCAGATTTGATCGTCTTTACAGTTTAGTAACAATTCCACCTCCCCCTCTTTTTCAGTTGCATCCTGGGCATTTTTGATAAGGTGGTTAATAGCCATCAATAACTTATCTCTATCCCCTTTAACCTCTGCTTCTAAGCAAGTTTTGGTTAGTTTGGGTTGTGGGAAATCATTCATATTCATCGCTACAGCTTGCACTAATAGCTCATGTAAATTAATCGTTTTTAACTCGTCACTCCCTTTTAATTTCTTTAATAGCTGATCCATTTTTTTCACAGAATTAGCAATCGTAGCAATAACATCATCAACAAACTCTGGGTGATGTTTATATTTTTCTGCATTCTTAACTACTAAGCCTTGCTGTGCAATTAAATTTTTAATGTCATGGATAGCAAAAGCAGATACTTTATTAAACATATCAAATTGTTGATTTTGAACTAATTTTTCTGCCGCTTGTTCTTGATTAATATAGGTGGCGACTTGTCGTCCTGTTAACTTTAATAAATCAAGATCTTCCCAGGTTAACTTTTCATTTTCATTTAGTTTTGTTTTGCAAAGCACCGCAAACCCAACTAAACCCGATGCCGCATTGAGCGGTAGCACTATCCAAGTATTTTGTACCGTTGCTATCCAGTCAGGTAAATCATTGTTGTATTGTGCATCGTACTTATTAGCAAATTTGTTAGCCTGGTAAACCCATTCTTCTTGCTCTAATTTTTGAATAAAATTGCTATGTATGGATTCTATTGGCAAACGCCCGCTAAATTGTAATTTAGCAGTAGCAACACAAGTATAAAATTGTTGACCTTTAACCCAGATCCCACCTGCATCACAATTAAACAACTTACTTAATGCATGTAATGACACATCATAACAATTCTGACTTTTATGTTGCTGAGAAAGCAGAAGGTCTAGCTTTATCCATTGCTTTTTATAATCATATTTATGTGCAAAGAAATGTTTACTTGTCCAAACAACAAAGCCCTCACGTATTTTCTCTGAAAGTGAAAGGGCAGCAATAGAAAATACAGACAGTACGTATAACATGACCTTAGAGGCACTTAACCAACTAATATTAAAGTAGTCTAATGCGGAAGAAAATAAAGCAATTGTAATTAAAAACGCGCCTACTAAAGTCAAACTAGTATTAAAAAGAATGACACTATTTGACAACTGGAAACGACTGCTCTCCTTTAATTGATCCGCATAAAATATAATACTAAGCGCTAATAATAAAGAAGTGACAGAGCTGATCACAGCCCTTGCTTGCCATAAAGACTGATCAAGGTCGCTATCAAGTAACAACAGCGAAAACACTACGATATCGTAGGAAAAAATAATAAATGCAACTAATGCAGCTAATTTTGTCATTCGACTTGAATGATCGCTTCGAATCAATTGTTCACAAACCACAAAGCCGAATAAACTCAGCATTATTTTAAAATAAAGGGCTAAAATAGGGGAAGGAAAGAGCGCAGTATTATTAATATTATAAATAAACAGCGATAAGGTGATTAACATGGTGCCATATAAACTATATGCCCATATATTAGGGAGTTTTGTGCCCCTAGCTAGCATCAATAAATAGAGTAATACAATCACCCAAGCAAGATATCGTAAAGACTCAATTAAGAAAAAACCCCAAGATAGGGAACCTGCAGAAATAGTATCAGGAACGGAGCCATGCCAAATGACAGAAACAACGGCGCAAGCGAAAAGGCTGAGTTTCACTCTTAACAATTTGACTTTAAATAGAATAATGACTGCTAACGCTATTTCAACGCTACTATTCAACCAATGTATATTGGTTACAACAAGATTTAGTTCCATCTATATCTTCTCTAATCCTGATAAATATGCGTTAAATAAAATCTATTAAATCAAAAATAGGTCTTAAATTATTGAAATAAATCAATTATAGCTTTTATGGCAAATGGAAAGCAAACCTTGCTTATACGTATATCAAAGACATTCATAATCTACTGCCTATCGCTGTAATATACTCACTAGCATTTAAGGCAGTTAAAATCGTATTACAACCTGAAGCCACTCTAATTATCAATTACCTAACTATTTTTAAAATAAATGTAGGCTAGTTTTAAAATAAATGTAAGTTAGGCGCTGCTTGTTTTAATCTAAGTCTTATTCAAGAGACAGCTAAACTTAAAAGAAAAGTACAGAGATTTAGCTCGCTATTCAAAATAAGTGAAACATAGCAAACGTTTGCTTACTTATTCATTAGGAGCGCTAACTTGTTACCAATGCAAAGTTTCATATACTATTGAAACAAAAATAAAATATAATTTTTTTAAAATCTCAAACATATATAATACTCAACATAACATCTTGTTTAATTGATTCTTTAGACTATTTTTACAGTTCTACAGATAACACTTAGTGATCACTAAAATCGTTAATATCGTTAATATCGTTAATATCGTTAATATCAATAAAAGTGCATAAATAATTTAATCATACTCAGCTAAAGCCATAGGGTGAAAATAAATGTTTAATAAGCATATAAAAAATGAGTTAAGCGATCATAAATTGATGCTTAAAACAGCCAACTCTATTGTAGATTCAATAAAGCACAGCGTAGCGACCATCGAATTCACCCCAAACGGCCAAATTATTGATGTTAACCCTTTGTTTTTAAATGTAACTGGCTACCAAAAAGAAGAAGTAATTGGTGAGCATCATTCTGTTATGTGCCTTCCTGAATATATAAAATCTGAACAATACACATCATTTTGGCAGTCACTTCGACAAGGTAATTCTAATAAAGGCACTTTCATGCGTAAGCATAAAGATGGCAATATAATTTGGTTAGAAGCGACCTACTTTCCTATTACAGAGGACGGAAAAGTAACTAAAGTAATGAAAATTGCAGCAGATGTCACTGAAAAGAAAATAGCTTCATTAGCTAAAGAAGCCGTATTTAACGCGCTTGATAAATCACAAGCAATTATAGAATTTACACCTGACGGTCATATTATTACTGCTAATAACAATTTTTTATCTGCCGTTCGTTATGACTTAAAAAGTATTCAAGGTAAACATCACCGTCTATTTTGTGAAGACTCATTTTACAAAGAAAACCCTACTTTTTGGGAAGATTTACAACAAAATAATTTTAAAAGTGGGCAATTTTTAAGAAAAGATGCGTACGGCAACGACCTATGGTTAGAAGCAACTTACAACCCTATTCTCGATGATAATAACCACGTAATTAAGGTCATAAAATTCGCCAGTGATATCACTCATAATATTGAACGTGAAGCATCCGTAAGAGAAGCATCAACCATCGCACATGATACCTCATTAGCGACTATGGAGATGATTGAGAAAGCATCAACGATGTTAACATCGTCAGTCAAAACCTCGGCAGATATTTCCGAACTCACTGACAAAGCCACTAAGCAGATTAACCTACTCAGTGAACAAGCTGATAATATTCAAGCAATTGTATCAACAATCAAAAGTATTGCAGATCAAACTAATTTGTTAGCATTAAATGCGGCTATTGAAGCCGCACGAGCAGGAGAACAAGGCCGTGGTTTTTCCGTCGTTGCAGATGAAGTCAGACAACTTGCGTCTAGAACAACAGAGTCAACGAAAGAAATATCAGATGTTGTGGCGAATAACCAAGGTGTCACTAAAAATGTTCAAGATGGTATTCATTCGGTTTCAGAGTTTGTTGAAAAAAATCGCGCACAGATAAGTGCAATGGAAGCAATAATGCATGATGTTCAAGCTGGTGCGCAAAAGGTATCTAAAGCGGTTGACGGATTGAGCAAAACTTAATTACTTATTTTACAGCCTCCCCTTTTAACCTTCTACTCAACTCTAAAACCTGCCCGCCTTATGGCTTGCAGGTTCTTGTTTGTTACATATTAATTTCTGAACCGGACAACTATCTTTATTAGCTAGATTCATAACCATAAGAATCAAACAGCAATAATTAAAATGTAATACGGAGACAGAACATGACAAGCGATTGTAGGCTTGATAATTGACCCTGTAAATAATTAGGAATCCGATTTTTTAACATCAACATACACTTTTATTTTCTGTCCTGGTTTAATCATTCTACTATTTTTAATATTATTCCAACGTACCAAATCAGCAGTTTTAACATTGAATTTATTAGCAATCCCGCCTAGAGAATCACCTGTTCGTACATGATAGGTAACATGGCGTATAATTTTTTTAGTGCCAGCAAAAGTATTAGTAGAAGGTGCTTTCCAAATCTTTAACGTTTGCCCCAAACGCAGTGTTTGCTTAACTTTTAAACCATTCCATTTAGCTATTTGCTGAGAGGTTACTTTATATCGACGACTGATATCCCAAAGTGTATCTCCTTCAATAACTTTATGAGTCACTTTTTTCTTAGTAAGTTGTTGTGTAGATTCTTGATCTTGCAAACGTTTAGCCTGCAAAGACAAATATTGTTGTTGCGAAGCACTAGCGATAGGAATTAACAGAGGTTGCCCAATTTTAATAAAAGAGCTATTTAAATCATTGATCTGTTTTAATACACTCGTCGTTGTATTATTCCTTTGTGCGATCATACTCAGGCTATCACCGGATTTAACACGGTAGCGATCCCAACGAATACGTTTATTTTTATCAACTTTAGCCAGTTTATTAGAAAACGATTTTGCCACAACACTTGGTAATAGTAATTTATGAGGCCCATCTGGTGAGGTCGCCCAGTGATTGAATGCTGGATTTAATAGTTGAACCTCTGCAAGGCTTAGCTCAGCCAATTCAGCAGCGTAGGAAAGATCGATTTGTGAACCAATATCAACATAAGTTAATGCTTGTTTATTAGGTATAAATGGTAAGTCTATATCGTACTTTTCATGGTTTCTAAGAATATCTACCAAGGCCAAAAATTTAGGCACATATTTTTCTGTTTCTTTAGGTAAATCTAAATTCCAATAATCAACCGGCATGCCTGCTTTTCTATTTTTTGCAATAGCACGTTCCACTCTACCTTCACCTGAATTATAAGCGGCAAAAGCATACAACCAATCATTACCTAAATAACGATGTAAAATTTGCATGTATCGCAAAGCACCGCGCGTCGAAGCATATACATCACGGCGCCCGTCATACCACCAATCCTGACGTAAGCCAAAACGCGCCCCGGAAATCGGCATAAATTGCCACAAACCAGAAGCGCCGGCATAGGAATATGCATAAGGGTCAAAAGTACTTTCAACAATCGGTAATAAAGCCAATTCGAATGGTAAATTGTTGGCTTCAATTTGTTCGACAATCAACCATAAAAATGGCTCAGCACGCTTTGAAACTTGTTTTAAATATTTAGGGTGGCGAAGATAATAATCACGTTGTATTGCTATTCGAGAGTTATCCGGCACTTCAAAATCAAAACCTTCCGCTAATTTAAGCCACAAATTATCATAATGCTTTTTTGATAGTTCCTCTGTTGCTTGGCTGCTTTCATTTTCAACAAGGTTAGTTAACCCTTCTTCATCATCTTGCTCTTCCAATTCGCTTCGTTCTTGATTGAAGATGGTTTCTTCTGGGAAATTGGCGGTTTGAAAAGAGGTACTTTGACAAGCGCTCAATAATAAAATAGTAAATAAAGAAAAAAATAGTTTCATAGTCGAGCCATTGATAAAAAGTAAACCAGATAGATACAAATGCAGTCGCACCTACTTTTAAATTGAGCCTATATTAGAATATAATAAACGATCAAAAGTTATCTTTGTAAATACGTAATGCTGCAAAGCATGGCAATCCAGCTTCAATAGGTTTTGCGAGTAAGTTTTGTAAATTATTAACTAATACTGTATCCGAAGTACGTAAAAAAGGATTAATCGCTTTCTCACACTTGATCGTAGTTGGAATAGAAGGCAGCCCCTGCTGACGTAATTTACTTACTTGTTTAATATAAGCGAGCAAATCATTGTTGGTTGGGTCGACCTGTAGAGCAAAGATAAGATTATTTTGAGTGTATTCATGAGCACAATATACTTTAGTATCATCATTCAACGTGCTTAAGCGCGATAAAGCGCTGTACATTTGTTGATGTGAGCCTTCAAATACACGGCCACAACCAGCAGAAAATAAAGTATCACCACAAAACAGCATTTGATCATTAAAATAAACGATATGGTCCAAAGTGTGCCCAGCGACTTGCCATACCTTAAAGGTTAACCTGTCATCAAAAAAACTCACTTCAGAGTCTTCATCTACTAAGTTGACTTGATTAAACAAAGGTTGCTTAGCAAACACTTTAATATTAGGGTTGTCTGATAATAAATCTTTGACGCCACCAATATGGTCATGGTGGTGATGAGTAATAATAATCGCTTCAATGACTAACTCTTGTGCAGCTAAAATTTCAAGTACAGGCGCGGCATCTCCTGGATCGACTACAACACAACGCTGGCTTTGACTATCTTTAATAAGCCAAATATAGTTATCATTAAATGCAGCAATAGTTAAAACACTAAACATAATTTTTCTCAACTTTAAAGTTTAGGAGTGGAGGCACATGAAAACAGCAAAAACATCACGCACCTTAACTCCAATTACGGACTGGTTACAGTTAAGTAATGGGCAACGTCTGCAAGCACAAACTCAAGACCTTGTTAAGGATGCTATTGCACATTGCTTTGGTTATCACTTATTAAAACTAGGGCATCTAAGTACACAATTAAAAACCGATAATTGCCCTATTCGCCATCAAATAAATTGCGCAGAGGATGGAGAAGATATTGGTTTACAAAGCGATTTACAACATTTACCTTTTCAAAACGCCACTATCGACCTGTGCATTTTAGTGCACGAATTAGATTTTTCGAGCGATCCCCACCAATTATTAAGAGAAATCGATCGCATCTTAACACTCGATGGCACCTTGATAATCAGTGGTTATAATCCCTACAGTTTTTTTGGCTGTCGAACATTATTAACCCCTAATGATCAACATACCGCGCGCCTTTTTTCACCTAACCGAGTTATCGACTGGTTACATCTTTTAGGGTTTGAAATAAAAGAAAAACAATACTTTGATTGTCTATTAGCACAGCCCAAAGGCCCTATCTTGGCTCATTTAGGAAACTTTGGACGCCGTTATTTACCCTTTTTCTGTAGCGTTTATTTCATGGTTGCTAAAAAACAAACAACACCAATGACGCCGATCAAATTAGGGTTTGAATTTAAACGACGAATTATTAATAATCAACCAGTTACTACCAAACAGTCCCACTCAAAAAACACTTAAACAGCTCTTTTTGAGCTATTAATCATGTTATTCGCAGTTGCAGTGTAGACTATTCTACATAACCTTCATCTTTTTGAGTTGGTTTGGCTTCTGCGGCTTCTCGTGCTAAATCGTCACAGCGTTCATTTTCAGGATGTCCTGAATGCCCTTTCACCCAATGCCACCTTACTGTATGTTTCTCTTGAGCGGCATCTAGCGCTTTCCATAAATCAACATTTTTTACCGGCGCTTTAGCTGCCGTTTTCCAACCACGTTTTTTCCAATTATGTATCCACTGTGTAATGCCTTGACGGACATATTGGCTATCTGTTGTTACATCAACCTCACAAACTTCAGTCAAACTTTCTAACCCTTTCACGCAGGCTAGCATCTCCATTCGATTATTAGTGGTTCTTGCATACCCCTCAGAGAGTTCGCGGCGATGCTCATTAAAGACTAAAATAGCACCATAACCTCCCGGGCCAGGATTACCAAGACATGAGCCATCGGTATAAAGTTGGATTTTTTTCATTATTACCATCACATAAATTTGTTAGACTAGTAAGCGAACATTCAGCTTAAACACGCAGCAACTATAAATAGAGATGCCTATGAACACAAGTAAACTCACCCGCCAAGTTGTACTGGATACAGAAACTACAGGTATGAACAAAGATGGTCTCATTTATGTGGGACATCGCATTATTGAGATTGGTTGTGTTGAGGTTATTAATCGTCGTTTAACCGGTCGCCACTACCACGTTTACATACAACCGGATATGTTAATTGATCCAGAAGCGATGGCAGTGCATGGTATTACCGATGAGTTTTTATATGATAAACCTCGCTTTGCTGACATCGCAGATGAATTCATTGACTTTATTAAAGGAGCGGACTTAGTTATCCATAATGCCCCCTTTGATGTTGGCTTTATGGATCAAGAGTTCCGTTTTTTAAATAAAAAGACACAACCTACTGAAGAAATAGCCACTGTAACCGATACATTAGAGATGGCTAAAAAGATGTTTCCTGGTAAGCGGAACAATCTTGATATTTTATGTGACCGTTATGGTATTGATAATAAGCACCGAGTATTACATGGCGCTTTATTAGATGCGGAAATATTAGCGGATGTTTATCTACTAATGTCAGGTGGCCAAAAAGACTTAAATTTAGCTAATAATGAGTCAGGTAAAAATGATACGGGTCGACGTTTACGTAAAAATTTATCACCTTTATCTGTTATTCATGCGAGCCAAGAAGAGTTAAAAGCGCATGAATCACGTTTGGATTTAGTACAAAAATCAGGGAGCTGCTTGTGGCGGTAATCAATAAAAGTTGGATTGTATTTTCATTATTAATGCTGGCTGTTGTCAGCTCTTTTGCACATACTATCTATGCGCCCAATGACATCCCCCTACTTGATAATCGATTTAGAATTGACCCGAATACTGAACAAGTAACAATCATCTTAAATCACCCTCAACAGCGGCAAAAAACAGTGTTAGTGCAACCCGATGGCAGTAAATTATTTGCGCGCCGACACCCTAAAGAAAGTGTTGCATGGTTCCATAATAACAACAAAGATATTATAACCATTCAAAATCCGATGCCTGGGCCATGGCAAGCTATTGCAATGCTAAATGGAAATAATAGAATTCAACTATTAAATCCTATCTCATTAAAGATCAATAAATTACCGCTTAAAGTTTATAATAGTGAATATCTAACATCCCATGTATCTTTGATTAAAGATGGGCAGATAATGACTAATAAAGATTATTTGAAATATGCCAAGTTAACGGTTTCTATTGTTAGCGATCAGAAAAAAGTAGTCTCATTATATAGAGATGATGGCCAATATTATGACTCATTTCCTTTTGACGGAGAGCTAACGACTGATTTTTTCATGGACTTAGATCCTGGCCGGTACTTGCTGAACATTAAAACTAAAAATAATATTTTTATTCGTAACGTTAACAAAGACATTGTTGTCTTTCCGCAGCCACTGACCTACAACATACAACAAGCTGCAGAGAATGCGAGTAGTGTAAAATTAACATTATTTGCAGATGAATCAGAAATAGTTCCTAGCTCAATTATCGTGGATGCAATGATTAGTCGTGTTGATAATGGACAAACACAACAATCTATCGTGAACTTCTCAGACCAAAAAGAAACAAGTAATACATTCGTGGTTGATTTCCCACTCACTTACGGCAGCCACACTTACAGTGGAAAAGTATTTGCAACCACTGTAGATGGTCGTGAAATCAACTTTAAACTGCCCGAAAAAAACTTTGAATTAATAGCTCCAGCACCTGAGATTCCAGAGGCAAGTTCCCTATTACCAATCACTTCAGCGGCCACAGCAACTATTTCAGGAGCAGAAGCGACGGGAGAAGCAGAGCAACCATTCCAATATCTATGGATAATAATAGCCTCATTTGCGTTATTAATTGTAATAGGGGTACTCGCTGTGATGTTTTTACTTAAAAGAAAACAAAAAAAGCTAGCTGCAGATAACGGATTATCATTAGATGAATTGATCATTGATGAACCGAAACAGGCTAAAAAATAAAATAAATCAGCTAAAAAACAAACGCTATGAGCATAAAATAAGCACTTAGACCAATTACCTTGTAAATATTATGTTTTTTTTGTTTTTCGTTATTGACTCAGTACCTGCAACTCCGTATTATCTGCGCCTCAACGGAGTTGCATATTATGTAACGTTGATTTTGCTGGAGTGGTAGTTCAGTTGGTTAGAATACCGGCCTGTCACGCCGGGGGTCGCGGGTTCGAGTCCCGTCCACTCCGCCAACAATTTTTTATAAATTCAGTTTTATAAATTTAGAGTTGGCAATACTATCTAGCAAAATCTAAAGTTGAACTGATGATTATCACGTGGAGTGGTAGTTCAGTTGGTTAGAATACCGGCCTGTCACGCCGGGGGTCGCGGGTTCGAGTCCCGTCCACTCCGCCAACTCATTTGCTTGCAAATGTAATAGATAATTGTCAAAAGCTTGAACTGTAATACTCCAGTGGAGTGGTAGTTCAGTTGGTTAGAATACCGGCCTGTCACGCCGGGGGTCGCGGGTTCGAGTCCCGTCCACTCCGCCAACAGTATTATATGAAAGCTAAATGGTTTATTTCACCATTATTAATTTATAAAGAAATAACTGTAACACACTCGTGGAGTGGTAGTTCAGTTGGTTAGAATACCGGCCTGTCACGCCGGGGGTCGCGGGTTCGAGTCCCGTCCACTCCGCCAACAGTGTGTTTAATCGAGATCACAACGATTTAAAATAAAGTGGTAAAACTGTTATACACTCGGAGGAGTGGTAGTTCAGTTGGTTAGAATACCGGCCTGTCACGCCGGGGGTCGCGGGTTCGAGTCCCGTCCACTCCGCCAACAGTGTATAAAAGTTACTTATCAGTATGTATCAATACAGTTATCCCCAAAAAACAATATCTTCAAATACTAAGTAGTTCAGTTGGTTGACTCTTTATTAGAACACGCGGCCTGTCTCGTCAGCGCTCTCGTATTCAAATCCCGTCCACTCCGCCAACAGTGTATAAAAGTTAATTCCTAAGAAAATATCAATTAAACTTCCCTGATTAAAATCCCTTAAAAAATAATATACATTCAAATGAATAGCAGTTCAGTTGGTTGACTCTTTATTAGAGCACGCGGCCTATCTCGTCAGAGCTCTCGCATTCAAATCCCGTCCACTCCGCCAACAGTGTATAAAAGTTAATTCCTAAGAAAATATCAATTAAACTTCCCTGATTAAAATCCCTTAAAAAATAATATACATTCAAATGAATAGCAGTTCAGTTGGTTGACTCTTTATTAGAGCACGCGGCCTGTCACGCCGGGGGTCGCGGGTTCGAGTCCCGTCCACTCCGCCAACAGTGTATAAAAGTTAATTCCTAAAAAAATATCAATTAAGCTTCCCTAATTAAAATCCCTTAAAAAATAATATACATTCAAATGAATAGCAGTTCAGTTGGTTGACTCTTTATTAGAGCACGCGGCCTATCTCGTCAAAGCTCTCGTATTTAAATCCCGTCCACTCCGCCAACAGTGTATAAAAGTTAACTCCTAAGAAAATATCAATTAAGCTTCCTTAATTAAAATCTCTTAAAAAAAAATATATACATTCAAATGAATAGCAGTTCAGTTGGTTGACTCTTTATTAGAGCCTTTACTTACAGGAAACCGCCTATCTCGTCAGAGCTCTCGCATTCAAATCCCGTCCACTCCGCCAACAGTGTATAAAAGTTAATTCCTAAAAAAATATCAATTAAGCTTCCCTAATTAAAATCCCTAAAAAATAATATACATTCAAATGAATAGTAGTTCAGTTGGTTGACTCTTTATTAGAGCCTTTACTTACAGGAAACCGCCTGTCTCGTCAAAGCTCTCGCATTTAAATCCCGTTCACTCCGCCAACAGTGTATAAAAGTTAATTCCTAAAAAAATATCAATTAAGCTTCCCTAATTAAAATCCCTTAAAAAATAATACTTTCAAATACTAGCAGTTGAGTTGATTGACTCTTTACTTACAGGAAACCGCCTATCTCGTCAGAGCTCAGGCATCCAAACTCCATCCACTCCACCAGCAATGGATAAAATTTTACTTTTTAAAAATATCTCAATGCTTGGATTTAATAAATGAATGCAATTAGTTAGGAGTACCCATAAAAAAAAGCGCCGAAGCGCTTGATAGGAATAATTGAAAAATAACGTCTATTTACGAAAAACTAAGGTCATCATTGCTTTTTGGCTCAAGTGTTAGACCACCACCTTTGTTACTGCTATCTTCTTCTAAATCTGCAATATTGCCTTTATCAAGTTTTAATTTAAGCGCTAAGTTGGTTGGTGAATCTGAATTTTTTATCGCTTCTTCTTCACTGATACGCCCTTCTTTCACTAAATCAAATAATGCGCTGTCAAAGGTTTGCATACCAAGCGATTTCGATTTTTCCATTACCTCCTTTAATAGCTCAAATTGACCACGTTTAATCATATCGCGAATGGTTAAGGTACCCATCATGACTTCTACTGCTGCACAACGCTTTCCATCGATGGTTTGGATCAAACGCTGTGAAACAAACGCTTTTAAGTTATTACCTAAATCATTTAATAGCTGAATACGTCTATCTTCAGAGAAAAAGTTAATAATACGGTCTATTGCTTGATTTGCATTATTCGCATGCAATGTTGAAATAACTAAATGCCCTGTTTCAGCAAAGGATAATGCATGTTCCATTGTTTCTTTATCACGTATTTCCCCTATTAAAATAACATCCGGTGCCTGACGTAAAGTATTTTTCAATGCAGCATGAAAACTTCGCGTATCAACTCCTACTTCTCTTTGATTAACAATGCTTTTTTTATGGCGATGTACAAACTCAACGGGATCTTCAATAGTAATAATATGCCCAGATGAGTTTTCATTTCGATGATCGATTAATGCGGCTAAAGACGTTGATTTACCCGACCCAGTCCCCCCTACAAATAAAGCTAAACCACGCTTCATCATAATGACTTCTTTAAGTACTTCAGGTAAACGCAGATCATCAAACTTGGGGATATCTAGTTTAATATTACGTGCAACGATAGAGATTTCATTGCGTTGTTTGAATATATTGATACGGAAACGACCAACACCACTTAAAGAGATAGCCAGATTCATCTCTAATGTCTGTTCAAATTCAGCTTTTTGTTCACTATCCATTATTTGGTAAGCGATTTCACTCACTTCACCTGGCTTTAAAGTAGTCTCTATCAGAGGAGTTAATTGCCCTTCAAACTTTCCAGAAGGTGGCGCCCCAGTAGCTAAGTACAGGTCTGAACCATCCCTACTTGCAAGTTCGTGTAACATTTTTTCAAATTCCATAACTTCTCTACTAACCTGTTAATTTTAAATTCCATTGATTATAGTCTTGAATTACATTTTTTTATTTATTTACTAAATATTCCACTTATTTTATCGCTCCATAAATAGCATTTATGGGAGCCGACCTCAGCAACACCTATAAGCCACTTTATATCAGTATAAAAAAGAAACTAAAATGTGAATTAAATGTTAATTAATGCGCATAAAAATTCACTTTTTATTTTTTAAAATTTTTCCTGAAGTAACTTATCTCCGTAAAGTCATACTAAATACTCATCTGCACTATGTGAACTTTAATCACAAAAACAATACTATAGATTCCTTATGTGATGAACTGCTCAATTTTCATTCGATAAAACATGATCTAGCTCTTTGTCTCAGCGTACTAAAATAATGAATTTAACATACTATTAACGCACGCTTATTTGATAAGGAAATTATTTTTTAAGTCGTTAGATAAGAGCTAAAAAAGTGAATGCTTATTTTTTGTTTGATTAATGTTTAAATTAAACACAAAAAAACTGTTTTCGCTTTTAAATCTCTTCTTCGTTAAGACCATTAAGGAGAATGACAGTGAGTTTTGAAGACGCAGAAAAAGCAAAGGGATATTGGAATGAAAATCTAAAACTAGTGATCAAATTATTGGCTATTTGGGCTTTTGTCTCATTTGGTTGCGGCGTATTACTCGTTGATATATTAAATCAATTCAGTTTTATGGGCTTTAAATTAGGATTTTGGTTCGCTCAACAAGGTTCAATTTATGTCTTTTTAATACTGATTTTTGTATATGTAAAAAAATCAAACACACTTGACAAAAAATATGGTGTTGACGAATAACAGGGAGTAATAAAGATGGATGTTCAAACATTAACCTATTTAGTGGTTGGGGTTACATTTGCCATGTACATAGGCATTGCAATTAAAACACGAGCGGGTTCAACAAAAGAGTTCTATGTAGCAGGCGGGGGTGTACCACCTATTTTGAATGGTATGGCAACAGCAGCAGACTGGATGTCAGCCGCTTCATTTATATCACTAGCAGGGATTGTTTCTTTCGTTGGTTATGACGGTAGTGTATACATCATGGGTTGGACAGGCGGTTATGTACTGTTGGCTCTATTGATGGTTCCTTACCTTCGTAAATTTGGTAAATTCACCGTGCCAGACTTCATTGGTGACCGTTACTATTCACAATCTGCACGTACCGTGGCCGTTATCTGTGCCATCTTCATCAGCTTTACCTATATTGCTGGTCAAATGCGTGGTGTAGGTGTTGTATTTTCTCGCTTCCTAGAAGTAGAAGTTGATACCGGTGTTTATATCGGCATGTGTGTGGTATTTTTCTATGCTGTTTTAGGTGGCATGAAAGGGATCACTTACACGCAAGTAGCGCAATATTGTGTGATGATTTTTGCTTTCATGGTACCTGCTGTTTTCCTTTCAATCATGATGACAGGCCATATTTTCCCTCAATTAGGATTCGGTGCAGAATTACTGGATGCAACGGGTAATAGTTCAGGTGTTTATTTAATGGATAAACTTGATGGTCTTTCTACAGACTTAGGGTTCTCAATGTATACCCAAGGCTCTAAAGACATGATTGATGTTCTATTTATTACCGGTGCATTGATGTTTGGTACTGCTGGTTTACCACACGTAATCGTACGCTTTTTCACCGTACCAAGAGTGAAAGATGCGCGTAGTTCTGCGGGTTGGACATTATTGTTTATCGCCATTATGTACACCACTATCCCTGCACTTGCCTCATTTTCTCGAGTAAACATGATCCAATCTATTAATGGTCCTGAAAGCCAAGGTGTACCTCATGCTGAAGCGCCAATGTGGATTGAGAACTGGGAAAAAACAGGTTTAATCAAATGGGAAGATAAGAACAATGACGGTAGAATGTTCTATTCAAATACAGAAACCAATGAAATGAATGTTGACCGCGACATCATCGTATTAGCAACTCCAGAGATGGCAAATTTACCTGCATGGGTTATTGCATTAATGGCTGCAGGTGGTCTAGCTGCTGCATTATCTACATCGGCAGGTCTATTGTTAGTTATTTCAACTTCTGTTTCTCATGATTTACTGAAAAAGAACTTAATGCCCAATATCTCCGATAAAAAGGAGTTAATGTATGCGCGAATGGCATCGGGTGCCGGCATCATCATGGCGGGTTACTTTGGTATTAACCCACCAGGATTTGTAGCCGCCGTGGTCGCCATTGCCTTTGGTCTCGCCGCTTCCTCTTTATTCCCAGCGATTACTATGGGCATTTTCTCTAGAAAAATGAATAAGGAAGGCGCTATCGCAGGTATGCTAGCAGGTTTATCATTTACAACTGCTTACATTGTTTATTTTAAATTTGTAAACCCAGCTGCGAATATGTCTGAAAATTGGTTGTTTGGTGTATCGCCAGAAGGCATTGGTATGTTAGGTATGGTAATTAACTTTGCCGTTGCCATTATAGTCTGCAAAATGACTACGCCAATTCCGCAAGAAGTGGTCGATATGGTCGAATCAATTCGTTTCCCTAAAGGAGCAGGCGAAGCACACGATCATTAAAATAAACTCTAATTTAAAAGCGCTTCGGCGCTTTTTTTAGATCTTTTAACCTCAAACATTTCCACAACTTATAGCTAGGTGCTTATGGATAACAGTGAGTTACAACCCATTTTTGACTTCATGCGCAAATTAGCCCCTTTTGATTCTTTACATGAACAAACGATAAAACAATGTTGCCAAGAATTAACTATCTCCTATTACAGCAAACAACAAAAGTTGGTCAACGTAGACAGTAATGAGCCGCAATTATATATTGTACGTAGTGGTGCATTTGAAGTAACCACTCAACAAGGAGAGCTCATTGATAGAGTCGCGGAAGGCGAATATTTTGGCTTTAGCGGTATGCTATCGGGCGAAAAAATCGTCAACCAAGTACATATTTTAGAGGATGCGCTGGTCTACCACCTTTCAGCTAAAATGTTTGATCAATTACGCGCTAATAGTCATTCATTCGACCGTTTTTTTAATCAAGCCTTTGCCAAACGATTACGCAACCAGGGATCATTACAACATAGCCATATCAGTACCGCCCGTATTACTCACATTATGTCCAGAGATCTCACCACCATCACTGCCGATGCCAGCATTCATGAAGCTGCACAGCTAATGTCTAAGAAACGTCTCTCCTCTCTGGTTGTTGTTAACCAAGATAAATTGTGCGGTATCTTAACCGATCGTGACTTACGCAATCGTGTCTTAGCAAAAGGACTCGGCGGTGACCTACTCGTTGAACAAATCATGACCAAAGAACCGACGATTATCGAACCAAATGCATTGATCTTTGAAGCGATGTTAAAAATGAGTGAAAATAATATTCATCATTTACCTGTGGTCGACCAAGAAAGACCAATCGCAATCATCACCAGTACAGACTTAATCCGCAGTCAAAGCTCTCAGCCATTATTGTTAATTGGTCAAATAGAACGTCAGAATAGCTTAGAAGCATTGATACAAGTTAGCCAAAAGATACCTGACTTATTACACAACCTAATTAGCAGTGATGCTAAGGCCATTGAAATAGGCCGTATTCTTACCTCTGTCACAGACTCATTAACACGTCGTTTAATCGTATTAAAACAAAAACAACTTGGCCCTGCTCCAATGGCATTCTGTTGGCTAGCATTTGGCTCACAGGGCCGCCAAGATCAAATGGCAGGATCAGATCAAGATAGTGCATTAATTTTAGAGAAAACGCCTTCTGAACAAGATAAATGTTACTTTAAGCAACTTTCTGAATTTGTTTGTAGTGCTTTGAATGAGTGTGGTTTTCCATTTTGCCCTGGCAATATCATGGCACAAAATCCACAGTGGCAATTAACACTGCAACAGTGGCAACAACAATTTTCAAAATGGGTCAATACGCCTCAACCCAGTGCATTATTAAACGCAACTATCTTCTTTGATATGCGCGGTATATATGGAGAGTTAAGTCTATTCACAACCCTACAAACAACGGTATTAAACAAGACTAAAGGAAATGACATATTTCTTGCTGCACTAAGTCAAAACGCACTGCAATCGACACCGCCATTAGGATTCTTCAGAAGTTTTGTAATTGAACGAGATGGTAGTGAAGTAAAAGGGATAGATTTAAAACATAAAGGCAATGCTTTAATCAATGACATCGTTAGAACCTATGCACTAGCAGCAGGTATAGAAGAAGTAAACACTAGCAAACGTCTAGAAAGTTTAATCGAAAAATCTAAAATAGATAAAGAAGTTGCAATGAATTTATTGGATGCTTGGGAATTTATTGCCCATAAACGCCTTACCAATCAAGGGCAGCAATTTAATAATACACAACCTGTTTCTAACTATATTTTACCCGATAGTCTGTCTTCATTAGTTCGTCATCAATTAAAGGATGCCTTTAAAGTGATTCATGAAGCACAAGGCACAATTAGGCTAAAATTCTTAAGGCAATTTTAATGTTTCAACGATGGTGGTTACAGTATCAATTAAAACGCTTGATTAAAAATAACAAGCTGAATGCCTTACAAGATCATTACCAATACTTATTAAGCCAACTAGATAGCCCCATTTCAGACATTAAACTATTAGCGTTAGATATTGAGATGACAGGCTTAGACAGCAAAAAAGATCAAATGGTGAGCATTGGGGTGATCCCTATCATTAATGCGAAGATCCAACCTAAACTTGCACAATATAAACTCATTAAAATACAAGGAACCGTCGGGCAAAGTGCTGTCATTCATGGTGTTTTAGATAGGCACCTTGATAATGCACTGCCATTACAAGAAGTGCTGCAATGGTTATTTGAGCAGTGCCAAGATAAAGTCATCGTAGCTCATTATGCGAGCTTGGATTTACAGTTTTTACAACAATCCTTAGTGGGTGCGGCAAAACAGTCTTTTGCGCTATTTGCTATTGATACATTGCTAATCGATAAAAAAAGAGAGCTACGTAAACATCAATCTTTAAACACCAGCAGCTTGCGTTTAAATGCCTGTAGAGAGCGCTATAATTTGCCTATCTATAATGCACATAACGCATTAACCGATGCTTTAGCTTGTGCTGAATTATTATTAGCGCAATTAAGTAAGATGGGGGGCATAGATAAAGTCACGCTACAGCAGTTATTGAACAGACATTAAAGCGCATTGACCTTTCATAAATGATATTAGAATTTTTTAATCAGATAAATTGCTGAATCTAGAAATTTTTGAATATTAGAAAATAATACCAATTCCGTTAATTTCATGATCAAATATTACGCAGAAAAAAGGAGCTAGTTTAAGGCAAAAGTTGCCGTAAATGGTTGTTCTATTTACAAATTTTTGACGCGAAAATAGTTCATTTTAACCTGTAAGATTGACCAGTTAGTTAGCGGAGTTGCTATCATTAAATACTAATAAAAAAGGCCTGCGTTGAGCAGACCTTTTTAGTAAACAAACTTTGCTTTATATTAACCAGCCCATGAGTCACGTAATGCAACCGTGCGATTAAACACTAACTTGTCAGCACTTGAGTCTTTATTATCAGCACAGAAGTAGCCTTCACGCTCAAATTGATAAGCAACCTCAGGTTGTGCTTCCACTAAGCTATTTTCCACAAATCCATGTTTAACCACTAATGATTCAGGATAAATAACAGCATGGATATCTTCTGCAGCCGCTGGATTCTCTACCGTAAATAAACGATCATAAATGCGGAACTCAGCAGGATGGTTTGATGTTGCACTTACCCAGTGAATAACCCCTTTTGGCTTACGTCCATCTTCAGGGTTTTTACCTAAAGTGGTTGGATCGTATGAACAAATAATCTCTGTAATTTCACCAGCATCATTTTTGATCACTTCTTCAGCTTTAATCATATAAGCATTACGTAAACGAACTTCTTTACCTAATACCAAACGCTTATATTTTTTATTTGCTTCTTCACGGAAATCAGCAGCATCAATATAAATTTCACGCGTAAAAGGAACAATACGTGTACCCATACTTTCATCTTTAGGATGAGCAGGTGCGACAAGTTGTTCAATCTTACCTTCTTCATAGTTTGAAATAGTCACTTTAATCGGGTCAAGGACTGCCATTGCACGTGCACCATTAGCTTCTAGGTTTTCACGTACACAAGCTTCTAAAGAGGCTAATTCAACGGTATTTTCTTGTTTTGTTACACCAATGCGTTTTGAAAATTCACGCAGTGAAGCAGCAGGATAACCACGACGACGCATACCAGAAATAGTTGGCATACGAGGGTCATCCCAACCTGTGACTATGTTTTCTTCGATCAATGCATTTAATTTACGCTTAGACGTTAATGTATATTGCAAGTTTAAACGTGAAAACTCTATTTGACGTGGCTTACACTCAATGCTGATATTCGCTAAAACCCAATCATATAATGGACGATGATCTTCAAACTCTAACGTACATAAACTGTGAGTAATCCCCTCAATCGCATCCGAAATACAGTGTGTAAAATCGTACATTGGGTAAATGCACCATTTATCACCAGTTTGATGGTGATGAGCAAAACGAATACGATAAATAACCGGATCACGCATTTTCATATTAGGCGAAGCCATATCGATTTTTGCACGTAACATCATAGAGCCTTCTGCAAACTCACCCGCTCGCATACGCTTGAATAAGTCTAGGCTTTCTTCAATAGGACGATCTCTAAATGGACTATCTTTACCAGGAGAAGTTAAGGTTCCGCGATATTCACGAGTTTGCTCTGCATTTAATTCACAAACATAGGCTTTATTATTTTCGATTAATTCTACGGCGTAATCAAAAAGTTGTTCAAAGTAATTAGATGAATAACGAACATCACCTTGCCATTCAAATCCTAACCAAGAGACGTCTTTTTCGATTGCAGCAACATAATCAGCATCTTCTTTAACTGGATTGGTATCATCAAAACGTAAGTTACAGGCAGCATTAGGATAGTCGCGCGCTAAACCAAAATTTAAACAGATAGATTTTGCATGACCAATATGTAAATAACCATTGGGCTCAGGCGGGAAACGCGTATGGATTGTCTGGTGTTTACCACTCTCAAGATCGTTTTCAATAATGGTGCGTATAAAATTACTTGGGCGTGCTTCCAGTTCAGACATTGTGACCTCTAAAATACATGATTCATAAAGAGGCAATCATCGTATATTCTAGCCCTAAGCTCAAGTGAAATAATGGTAAATGAAAGGTTCACGGTGATATATAGCTGTTCTCGTGATTTCACTAGGTCGATAGCGATTGTTAAAGGCAATAAATTAAGCGTCATAGCCTTTTCATTAATAAAAAAACCTACACGTTAGGTCGAAAAACAAGGTAATTTAAGAGGTAAAGCCGCAGAGGTGATACTTATTTTGGTCAAATTTTCAATTATAAAGCAGGTGTATTAATCAGTACAATAGAATCACTATTCGCTGTCATTTATAACTATCCCCCCTTTTTTAAAATAAAAAAATAGGCACTCAAAGAGTGCCTAGTTAAGTCATTTATTTATGCTTATTTTAATAATTTCATTCTATTAGCAATACTTTCAGCTTGCGGACCAATGATCACCTGAAGATTATTATCTCCTAGTTTCACAACACCCATTGCCCCTAACGCCTTCAGTTCTGATTCTTTTATGATGCTACGGTTTTTTAAGGTTAAGCGTAAACGAGTAATACAGGCATCAATCACTTCGATATTATCAGCGCCACCTAATGCAGCAACATAACTAGTGGCTAATTGGTCATTACCTTCAACAGCTTTAGTAGCGGTATTAACTACTTCCGTCTCGTTATCTTCGCGACCTGGTGTTTTAAGATTAAGTGTTTTAATTAATGTTAAAAATACAAAATAATAAATACCAAAGAAGACAACACCTTGAACTAACAGCATATACCATTGTTTAGCGAGTGGGTTTTGTGAAGAAAGTACCATATCCACTAAACCAGCAGAGAAGCCAAATCCAGCCATCCATTCCATATTAGCGGCAATAAATACTGAAACACCTGTTAATACTGCATGTACAACATACAATAACGGCGCTACAAACATAAATGAAAACTCTAAAGGCTCTGTCACACCAGTAAAGAATGAGGCTAATGCAGCAGCTAACATAATAGAAGCCACTTTTTGCTTATGCTCAGCTTTTGCCGTCGTATAAATTGCTAATGCAGCACCCGGCAAACCAAACATCATAATAGGGAAGAAACCCGCTTGGTACATACCAACAGTACCAATAGCTGTTTTACCTTCTGCGGCAAACTTAGTGATGGTTTCCTGGCCAGCTAAAAAGTTAGGGATATCATTAATGCCCGCTACGTCAAACCAAAATACTGAATTGAGTGCATGGTGCAAACCAACAGGAATTAATAGGCGGTTGAAAAAAGCGTAAATACCGGCACCTATATCGCCCATACCAGAAATGGTTTCTCCAAAATGCTGTAAGCCAGTAAAAATAAGTGGCCAAATAGCCATTAAAACAAATGACACCACAATCATTACCATTGAAACCACAATCGGCACTAAACGTCGGCCCGAGAAAAATGATAAAGCATTGTGTAGCTCAACCTCTGAAAATTTATTATATAATTCAGCAGATATAATACCGATTAAGATACCAACAAATTGATTTTCAATTCGTCCAAAAGAAGCATTAGCTGCTTCTCCAGTAATTTGCTCAACCGCACCTGGCGCAAGTAGTGTAGTAACCACTAACCAACCTACTAAACCAGATAACGCAGCAGCACCATCTTTATCTTTAGACATGCCATAAGCAACCCCCACCGCAAATAATAGCGCCATGTTGTCAATTACAGCTGCACCCGCTTTAATTAAAAAAGCCGCCAATTGAGAATCACCACCCCAGCCATTAGGATCAATCCAATAACCAATCCCCATTAAAATTGCTGCAGCGGGTAATACTGCCACTGGAACCATTAAGGCCCTGCCCACTTTTTGCATATATCCTAAAATATTCACTATTTTACTCTCCTTGAAACAGCGACTTAATTCGCATTGATTATTATGATTAGAACCTGTTGTTATCAAGTTGGTCCTATGGAACGCCTTTCATCAACATGTCTAGCCTATGACTCTAAAGAGTTTCTTAAAACGCGCAAATGCAATCCCCCTATTTTGTGATTCAAATCACTTATATTTGAACTAAAAAGTGAAAATAAGTGGCGTTAAACCCAAACTTAATTTACGATGAGAATTAAGTAGAGATATTCATTACCTGGAGATTAAAATGCGCTTGATTCCACTTAACAACTTATCCGATGTTGGTTTATGGTCCGCTCAATACATCGTTAATAAAATTAATAAGTTTAACCCCACTGCGGATCGCCCTTTTGTCTTAGGTTTGCCCACGGGTAGTACGCCGTTGGCAACTTATCAACACCTCATTGAGTTACATAAAGCAGGAAAGATCAGCTTTAAACACGTTGTCACTTTTAATATGGATGAATATGTTGGTTTGGAGCCTGCTCATCCTGAAAGTTACCATAGCTTTATGCATAATAATTTTTTTAACCATGTCGATATTCAGGCTCAAAATATCAATTTATTAAATGGCCTAGCTGAAGATCTGGGTGCAGAGTGTCAACGCTATGAAGATAAAATAAAAAGCTACGGTAAAATTAATCTATTCATGGGCGGCGTTGGCAGTGATGGCCATATTGCTTTTAATGAACCAGGTTCATCATTAGCATCACGTACTCGGGTTAAAACATTAACACCCGACACTCGTCTTGCTAACTCGCGTTTTTTCGATGGCGATATTAATAAAGTACCTAAGTTAGCGCTGACTATTGGCGTCGGTACATTATTAGACGCAGAAGAAGTATTAACACTTGTCACTGGCCACCATAAAGCGTTAGCATTGCAAACTGCTGTAGAAGGCAGCGTCAACCATCTCTGGACTGTTACCGCATTACAACTACATCAAAAAGCAATTATCGTATGTGATTCAGCATCAACGATGGAGCTTAAAGTTAAAACACTTAAGTACTTCACCGAACTAGAAGCAGAAAATATCCGCTTCCTATAATCACTTCACATCAGGTTTAACATAACAGATATTGCAGTTGGACCTGATTTATCACTTAGATTGAAACGCATCCGTTTATCTAATGAAGTATGCCCAAGGAGAGATTTATAATGTATGCACTTACCAATTGCACTATTTATACAACTCAATCAATTCTTATTGATCATGCAGTCGTTATTGAAGGTCAACAAATCAGCGCGATCATACCGATCAATGCATTAACCAATAATATTGATCGTATTGACTTACAGGGTCAAAACTTAACACCTGGATTTATTGATTTACAATTAAATGGCTGTGGTGGTGTTATGTTTAATGGTGCAGAAACAGAGCAAACACTAGCGACAATGCAAGCAGCTAATCTCAAATCAGGGACCACCAGCTACCTTCCAACTTTTATTACCGATACTGACCAAGGTATTAAAAAAGCACTGCATGTAACACGTGCATATATGCAAAAAAAGCCTAATGAAGTACTCGGATTACACCTCGAAGGCCCTTATATTAACGTGCAGAAAAAAGGTATTCATCGCCAGGAGTTTATTCGTCAGCCCGATCCTGAAATGATTGATTTGATCTGTGCAAATAGTGATGTCGTTAGTCAAATAACCATCGCACCGGAAAAAACGCCGAACGCATTTATTGAACAGCTAGCCAATGCAGGAATTGTGGTTTCTTTAGGGCACAGCAATGGCACTTATCAACAGGCCACTGCGGCGATTCGACACGGCGCCTCTTCTGCCACGCATCTATTTAATGCAATGACATCTATTAGCGGACGAGAGCCCGGCGTAGTAGGTGCAATTTACGATAATAATATCTACGCAGGCATTATCGTCGATGGTTTTCATGTAGCTTACGAAAATGTACGTTTATCAAAAAGAATCATGGGTGATAAATTAATACTAGTGACCGATGCAACTGCGCCTGCGGGATCTGATATTAGTGAATTTGATTTTGTAGGCACCACTGTTTATTACCAACAGGGAAAGTGTGTTGGCAAAGATGGTACCTTAGGAGGCTCCGCTGTGACCTTAATAGAGTCAATTGAACAATGTGTAAAATTTGTAGGCATTAGTTTAGAAGAAGCGATTCGTATGGCAACCATTTATCCTGCGAAAGCGATTTCTGTAGATAATAAACTAGGCAGTATTGAAGTGGGTAAAATTGCCAACTTAGCTATTTTTAACAATGATTATAAAGTCACCGGCACCGTCGTTAACGGTAATTATAAAGCAACTGAATAACAACACTTTAATACAACATTCAATAGGCGAGCACCAACTACGTGCTCGAATGTCGATACTGGCTCCACATAACAATTATTGGGTCAAAAGGCATACTTTTTAAAGTTAATGTCTTTTGTTTAAACCTCATCTTTGACCTAAAAAAATCTGCTATCATTGCGTCGAGATAAACACCACGGTAGGTATTCACTTAATGAACACAGTCAATCACGATACGATGCAAACAACCATAGCTAATATCGAACAAATAAAGCAGTTAAATAGTGCCATCATTTATAAAATCATTGAGCAATACGCACCTATTTCTCGCGTTAAAACAGCAAAGATAAGTAGATTAGCACCCGCGAGTGTGACTAAAATAACGCGTCAACTAATTGAAAATGGATTGATTGCAGAAGTTGAATTACAAGCATCTACGGGCGGACGAAGAGCCATCTCTTTAGCGCCAAATTCTGATGCCGTAAATGTGATTGCCATTAAGTTGGGCCAAAAATTATTGTCGATCGTGCATTATAATTTATCTGGCATTAACTTAATGAGTAAACAGATAGCTATTCCTAAGGTTGAGAGCAGTGATTTGTTAATTGAATTTCTGATCGCTGAAATTGCAAAGTTTATGACTCAGCCGCCGTTAATTAATGAAAAAATATCTGCTATTTCCATTACCCTTTCTGGCTTGGTTGATCCTAAAAAAGGCATCGTGGTTTATACGCCAACTTATCCTTTAAATGATTACCCTTTAGTTAATAAAATTGAAAGTACGTTTAATATTCCTACCTTTATTGGCAACCATACTCGCTGCCTTGCATTGGCTGAAAATTACTTTGGTGCCACCAAAAACACGCAAGATTCAGTGTTGATCAGTGTTCATCACGGCGTTGGTTCAGGAGTTATTATCGAAAATAAAGAACTACTAGGTAAAAGCTGTAATATCGGAGAAATAGGTCATATCCAAACCAACCCCACAGGTAAACGCTGTCATTGTGGCAATATTGGTTGTTTAGAAACAGAGGTCAGCGATCTGGTGATTTACGATAAAGTTAAAGCAGCGATCAATGCTGGCAGTGATTGTGTATTGGATGTGAATAGCATGAACATTGATGATATTTATCTAGCAGCAGCAAGTGGTGATAAATTATGTTATGCAATCACGCAACAGGCAGCCAACTATTTGGGTAAAAATATTGCCATATTAGTGAATCTATTAAGCCCAGAAAAAATAGTGATCACAGGTAAAATAATACAAGCAGGTGAGGTATTATTTTCTACCATTGAAGATTGCATTAAACAACAAACACTGCCTAATTTTCATGATCAACTGATCGTCACTTCAACTGAATTAAAGCCTGATTTAAGCATTGCCGCTTTTGCTTTAATTAAACAGGCGATTTATGAGGGTGATTTATTACAAAGGATCAAAGTTTAACTATTTTCTTCGTATAAAAAGCTTAACTGCCTGATTCACATAAAATATTTAGCTGCCCCTGCAAATAAAAAGGCCAACGATATTAATCATTGGCCTTTGTCATTTTGCTTACCGTCATTGTACTTTCACAGTGCTGTATCATTAAGTATGAATTAGCTTAGTAAAAACAGTGACAGCACGCTATTGTTGCACAAATACTATTTTCCCGTCTTCAACATCAGCCAATATATTACTACCCGTGGTTAACTCTCCCGATAATATTTTCTGTGCTAATGCATTCTCTAACAACTGTTGCACCGCTCTTTTTAACGGACGAGCACCATAGGCAGGGTCATATCCAGCGCTAACCAAAAATTCAATCGATGCATCATTAAACGTTAGATGGTAATCCCTTGCTTTAAGGCGTGTCTGTAATGCATGTAATTGAATCGTTGCAATCGATTTAATGTGTTTTTCACTTAATGGGTGGAACACTACTGTTTCATCAATACGGTTCAAAAACTCTGGTTTGAATTGTTTCGCTAACACACCCAATAACGTGTTTTTAACTTCGTCATAGGAAGCGCGAGGAAACGCCTCTTGAATTATTTCAGAACCTATATTAGAGGTCATGATGATCACTGTATTACGAAAATCAACGGTTCTCCCTTGCCCATCTGTTAATCGTCCATCATCTAATACCTGTAATAGAATATTAAAAACGTCAGGATGTGCTTTCTCTATTTCATCCAATAAAATAACAGAATAAGGTTTACGGCGTACCGCTTCCGTTAAGTAACCACCCTCTTCATAACCCACATAACCTGGAGGAGCACCAACCAAACGAGAGACAGAATGTTTCTCCATAAACTCCGACATATCAATACGTACCATGTTATCGACACTATCAAACAAGAAGTTCGCTAATGCTTTACATGATTCCGTTTTACCCACACCGGTAGGGCCTAAGAATAAGAAAGAACCAATTGGACGGTCAGGATCACTTAACCCAGCACGGCTACGTCTAATTGCATTTGCAATAGCATCAATTGCTTCATTTTGCCCAACCACTTGAGAATGAAGATGTTTTTCCATTTTTAATAATTTATCTCGCTCGCCCTCTAACATTTTAGACACAGGGATCCCGGTCCAATGCGATAGGATATCCGCAATTTCATTCTCTGTGACAGAGTGTTTTAACAACGTCATCTCTTGCATTTCAGCTTGAGATGCTAAATCTAATTGTTTTTCTAAATCTGGAATACGCCCATATTGAAGTTCAGACATACGTGTTAAATCAGCCGCGCGGCTAGCGACTTCTAGATCCATACGCGCTTGCTCTAAAGCTTGTTTTATATTTTGTGTACCAGATAGCGCCGCTTTTTCTGTTTTCCACACTTCATCTAAAGATTTATATTCTTTGCCTTTAATTCTTAAAGTTTGCTCAATATCATTTAACCGTTTTACACTGGCTTCATCGGTAGCGTTCTGCAGTGATTTTTGCTCTACGGTTAGTTGAATAATTTTACGCCCTAATTTATCTAAACTTTCAGGTTTAGAGTCCATTTGCAAGCGAATACTCGACGCAGCTTCATCAATTAAATCAATAGCTTTATCGGGTAATTGGCGATCAGAAATATAACGATGTGATAACGTCGCCGCAGCCACAATCGCAGGGTCGGTTATTTCAACTTGATGATGTAATTCGTAACGCTCTTTTAAACCACGTAGTATCGCAATCGTATCTTCAACTGTTGGTTCGTCAACTTGTACTTTCTGAAAGCGGCGCTCTAATGCCGCATCTTTTTCAATATACTGACGGTACTCATTTAATGTAGTCGCGCCTACGCAGTGTAACTCTCCACGTGCTAACGCAGGCTTAAGCATATTACTCGCATCCATTGCGCCATCGCCTTTACCAGCGCCTACCATAGTGTGCAATTCATCAATAAATAAGATGATTTGCCCCTCTTCTTTGTTTAGCTCCGCTAACACTGCTTTTAAACGCTCTTCAAACTCACCTCGGTATTTGGCACCGGCAATCAATGACCCCATATCCAATGATAAAACACGTTTATTTTTCAAACCTTCCGGTACTTCTCCGTTCACAATACGCTGTGCTAAACCTTCCACAATAGCCGTTTTACCGACACCTGGTTCACCGATGATCACGGGGTTATTTTTAGTTCTGCGCTGTAGCACTTGTACCATGCGACGTACTTCATCATCACGCCCAATCACTGGGTCAAGTTTACCTGCCGCCGCACGTTCGGTTAAATCGATAGTATATTTGTCTAGGGCTTGTTCAGGGCCGTCACCATTAACATCAGTAACAGTTTGACCTTGACGGATTTTCTTTAAAGAACTTTCAACTTTGCTTTTTGTTAAGCCAAGTTTATTTAACACTTTTCCTAGTTCGCCTTTATCTTCACAAACTGCGACTAAGAATATTTCCGATGAAATAAATTTATCTTTTGCTTTTTGCGCATACTTATCACATAAATTAAAGGTAATACCCAACTGATTAGAGAGCTGTATTTCCCCTCCAATACCAGATACTTTAGGCATTCTATCTAACATGGCAGATAGCTGTGAACGCATTAGGTTAATGTTAATTTCAAGATCAGACAAAATACCGCGGATTGCGCCACCGTCTTGATTGAGCATTGCTAACAAGACATGTGTCGCTTCGATGTATTGATGATCACGGCCTAAAGCAATAGATTGGGCATCGGATAATGCCAATTGAAATTTGCTAGTTAATTTATCTAAACGCATGATGATTCTCCTGAAATGTTTACCTATAAAAGATGGGGGTAAAGAGAATAATTTCAAGGTGGTAAAAGCAAAATAATGAACAAAAAAGAATATATTTATAAATTAAATATTAGGAAACTAATGATAAGCGTATTAATGCTAAGAATAGGTTAGTAAATTTAGGGTTAAGTATAAATTGAGGGTGAGCAACTACGATTCAATAACTACGATTTCAATAACAACAGTTCAATAACGACAGTTCAATAACGACAGTTCAATAACCACAGCTTCAATAAAAGCATTGTAACTGTTTTTAGTTTTAATCAATCCAGATAAAAGAAGCAAGGCGACCAGTTCTGCCATCTCGGCGATACGAGTAAAATAACTCCGCATCGTTAAAGGTACACAAATCACTTTCTGTAATAGTAATACCTGTAAATTTCGTTAAACGTAACTTGGCTAGCAGGTGCAGATTAGCTAACCATTTATCGTTAAACGCAACAAAAGCTTCACTTGCTTGTGCATCCTGTTGAACAAACTGCGCTCGAACTTCATCACCAACTTCAAAGGCAGTAGGCCCAATACAGGGACCTAACCATACTAAAAGTTGATCTGTTTTGACTGATAACGTATCACAAATATGTTCAATACTGTTTTCAATAATACCATCACATAATCCACGCCATCCTGCATGGATAGCCGCAACAAAACTGCCCTGCTTATCTGTCACTAGCACAGGTAAACAATCCGCAGTCATCACCACACAAGTTCTTTCGTTATTATTCGTCCAACTTGCATCGGCATTAACTGCTTGCGCTGTCGATGCAGATAATTTTATTAGATCATGACTATGAGTTTGATTTAACCAACAAAAATCAGGAGCATGTAGTTGTTCATTAGCGAGTAAATATTCTGTGAGTAACGCACGATTTTTTAACACATGTAGTTCAAGATCCGCAACGTGTGTCGCCAGATTCAAACCTAAAAATTCACCTTCACTAATCCCACCTAAGCGAGTAGTTGAGTAAGCATGAATATGGGCAGGGGCTGCCCAATTAGGTTTGATTAACTGCATCTAAGTGAACTATAAATCTAATTCGTTTTCATGTGAGATAGTATCTGCACGTAACGCAGCCGCTAACAGTTTAAAATCTTCAGGTGGTTCAGCGTGCCATTCCATCTCTTCACCTGTAATTGGATGTTCAAGACGTAACATAGTCGCATGTAGCGCTTGGCGTCTAAAACCACGTAATGCTTCACTTAACTTTTCAGAAGCTCCTTTAGGTGGGCGAGGACGACCACCATAGACAGGGTCGCCCGCCAATACATGGCCGATAGACATCATATGCACACGAATTTGATGAGTACGCCCAGTTTCTAAACGTAAACGTAAACGTGTATGTGCGCGATACTTTTCAGCAATACGATAATGTGTGATCGCATCTTTACCTGCCGTATGATTAACGGCCATTTTAGTACGGTGTACTTTATCACGGCCAATAGGTGCATCCACTTTACCACCAGCGGTAAAACATCCCGAGGCAATCGCATCATATTCACGCGTCATCTGGCGTGCTTGCAAGCTCATCACTAAGTGAGTTTGTGCAGGAACAGTTTTTGCTACTACCATCAATCCTGATGTTTCTTTATCTAATCGATGTACTATACCAGCACGGGGTACTTCAGCAATACTTGGGTAATGGTATAACAATGCATTTAATAATGTGCCACTGGCATTACCTGCACCAGGGTGAACAACTAACCCAGCCGGTTTATTGATCACTAAAATATCTTCGTCTTCATAAACAATATCAATTTCAATTTTTTGTGCAACAAAGGTCACTTCATCTTTTAATACTGCGTTCACTTCTAACATCTGACCCGTAAATACTTTTTCACGTGGGGTAGAAGAGACTTTGCCATCAATTTGTACCAGGCCCGCTAATATCCATTCTTTTATACGAGAACGCGAATAATCTGGGAACAAAGCGGCAACTGCTTGGTCTAATCGAAATCCTAACTGTTCATCTGTTACTTCTGCAGATAGGTTTAATGCTTGGCTCATAATGCTCTCTTCTTGTAATTTTGTGCTGTTGTAATTGATTTTTTAAAAAGTATTTTGTCAGACAGACTTATCTTGTCACATTTTATCTTTTTTTACTTTTATTTCTTTCGGCGATAGCCGATACTGTACTTTTTAATATTGGCCGACATTATAACACTTATGAATAAGATCCTTAGACTAATAACGACCAGTTTTTTCATTGCCATTTTTATTACTGGCTGTTCATCGAAAAAAAGCAATAAACCAAAGATTGCTGACAAACCTCCTGTCATTTTATATCAAGAGGCTTCTGTCGCACTAGAAACAGCGAACTTTGAAAAAGCCACTGATATTTTAGAAGCGCTAGATAGCCGCTACCCTTTTGGACCTCATTCAGAACAGGTGCAATTAGACCTTATCTACGCTTATTATAAACGTAATGAAATGGCACTTGCATTAGCTAATATTGATAAGTTCATTCGTTTAAATCCAACTCATAAAGATTTAGATTATCTGTATTATATGCGTGGACTAACTAACTTATCTTCTGACGATCACTTTTTCCAAAATCTATTTGGTGTGGACCGCTTTAATCGTGACCAAAGTTACGCACAACGTGCTTTTAAAGACTTTAACCACATTCTAAAGTATTACCCGAATAGTCAATACGCAAAAGATGCTCGACAACGTATGGTATTTATCAAAGATAGAGTCGCGCGCTATGAAATATCAATTGCGGAATGGTATATCAAACGTGAAGCTTATATAGCAGCTATCAACCGTGGCAAAACTGTTCTCAATAATTACCCTGATACAGAGTCTGTCAAAGATGCCCTAGAGATCATGATAATTGCCTACAGGGAGCTAGGATTAGTAGAGCCAGAAAAAAATGCATTAGCAGTCTTAAAACTAAATTATCCAAATAGCCGAGTGGTAAAACGCACAGAAAGCTGGACTCTATTTGACTGGTAATACTATTTGTAAATAATCAGAATCATATAAAGCTATTTACAGGGCACAAACAATAAAAAAGGAGAACTTAGTTCTCCTTTTTTATTGTTTGTGATTTAACAGCAATCAGTTTAGAGCTGATTACTTAAACACTGCTTAAACTGCTTCGCCGTCTTCTTCACCGGTACGAATACGAATAACACGCTCTACAGGGGTAACAAAAATCTTGCCATCACCAATTTTACCCGTTTGAGCCGTGCTCATGATCGCTTCAATACAACGCTCAACATCTTCTTTTCTAACTACTAATTCAATTTTAACTTTTGGTAAAAAGTCCACCATGTACTCAGCACCACGGTATAATTCAGTATGCCCTTTTTGACGACCAAAACCTTTTACTTCTGATACTGTCATACCTGTCACATCAATTTCTGCAAGTGCTTCACGTACATCATCCATTTTGAATGGTTTAATAATTGCTTCTATTTTTTTCATAATAAACTCTTAATGTTGATTTCAAAGTACAATGGATGAAAGTAGTGTATTTGACTTATTAATATTCACGTTAATAATCAAACCAACCGCTAAAGCTACAGTCATCATGATATGGCTGACTTACTTTCATTTCCACCAATAATCTACAGGCTAATATCATTATTGATATTACACTATTTACAAATCAATAAAAAACAAACTTTTACCGTGAATATAACTTGCTTCACTGTATTTGAAATTAACTACCTAATGGTAAAGCTTATCTCCTATGATAAGCATCTCCCAAGATTAAACATGCCATCAAAATACTTTTAACCTAAATCCTACTTTAGCTAGGCTTTTCTCAGCTAAAGCATAACCATTAAAGTTAGTATAAATGTCTCCAACTTAAGCGACCTGTTGCAATTGCTGTATCGTCAAAACAGATAACTTTGCCTGTGCTTAATGTAATACAGGTTTTTAAAGCAACCTCATCAGAACCCAGCACTTCAGTAGTTGTCCCATCTTCATTTTCAATAATGACTATATTAGGCGACACTACTGATGTCATCCCATTACTGACCCCATCTAAAAACTGGTTAGAGCTATCATCCGGAATCGATTCATCTTCTGCCGTTAAAGGATCATCAATCTTAGTCGTTCCTAAATTCCAAGTTTGCCCTGTATATAAGTTTAGCTCCATGTACCAACCTGTCCCTCCAGCTGAACACACATCGGGATTCGGCATTAATGTAGTAAAACTCACTTTGTTAGCAAAAACTAAGCTATTTCCAATTAATCTTTCGCCATAGTTATTAGTATTAGCAAAACCTGATTCATCTTCCTCAGTATTGATAAAATCCAAGTAAAAACCATTAACATTACTCCAATCAACGGGGTTACTTGATAATATTCGATTCGTACTCGTTTCTTTTATAATTGTTTGATTTTGTAATGTGCTAAATGCACCCGATGACCTCACTGCAGTAACCACTGAAGTATCTAATGGGTCAGCAATAGCATAAAAACTTTGTGTTGCTTGGTTTTCAATCTCCGTATCACCTTTTTCAATATACTTACCCGTGCCAAATGCAACTATCACACCGCTACCACTTGGGTGCCTAGCAACAGAGGGACGTGTTGTAATAGGTTGAGGCAGATACTCTACACCACTTAGAGTTGGGCTAAGCGCCGTAAACAACGGACTATTATTATCTTTTTTATTGCCCCACTCGTTAGTGCTATTTCCACTAATATCAAACACCCACATATTGCCAAATAGATCCCCCGCATAGATATAATCAGCGATACTATCTCCATTATTATCAATGATAGCGGGTTGAGCTAATGCGTTATGTCTACCAGCCCCCGTTGGATCGGTTTGACTACCCACACTGAGTTTTTTGATTAAAGCCCCCGTACTCAAATTGGCAATATAGATAGCCCCTTCTGGATCCGTTGAGTTGAAGCCATTCTCAAAAATAACGCCTGTTTCCCCGTTATGAAGTTTCACAATAGTGGGAGAAGCGATGCTCTTACCGATCCCTGCAAACCCAGTAGAATCGGTAGTGATTTCCCACTTCATCATACTGCCATTAGACGACTTAACTTTAGATACATCCATTGCATATAGGCCTTTAGCCCCAAGACCTAGTCTGCCTACTACTGTCGTACGTCCCACTTCTTTTGTTTCGCCATCAATCGTAAGATCAATCTTATCGGAGTCATCTGAATAAGCAGTAATACCACCATCTGTAGAATATTCATGGATGTAGCTAGTGTGTACTACATTACCTAGAGCACTATAAACACCACTTGGTATATACGCCACAAGCTCTTCACCACTCTCAGCATCAACAACATGTACCATGCCATCATTAGCACCATAAACTAAAACTTCATCTTCAACCTCATGTCCTTTACCGATAGAAACATTATAAGGGGCGGAATAGATGATATCTCCTAGTCTGCTATTACGCTCTCTAAACTCATAAGTAGTGTCTTCTGCTTCATGTGTTCTATCACCACGAATATAATTAATAACGGCTTGTAATTGTTGACCCGCTGCATCATCATCTGTTTCGTTTTCAGTTTCAGTTACGTTGTCATTGCCATTGTTACCATTGTTACCATTATTACCATTATTACCTTGTTCTGTATCCTCTTGTTCAGTATTTCCCGTACTATTAAAGTTACTTAATAACAGACTCACTTGGTCCGAAGTAAAGGCAATATTTGTTTGCGAATCAGTATCAGGGGCTATAAATTCAAATACCGTCCCTTGCGATCCAGCAGTAGCGTCGTCACGGCGAGAGAATATTTTACGAGTACTAATATCCATTGCATCTAACTGATCAGCAGCACTCCATGAAGCAGTTGACGGATACTCTCCACTGGTGTTTGCAATATAAGCTTCAACATCACCGCTCCAAGCAGCTTCTTCAAAGGAAGTTTGATACACCAAACTACCTACCCTTAAAAAGTTAGACGAAAAAACAGGAGAGGTACTAGCCACGTTGCCGTCATAGGCTAAATCAAAGGCAGCAGCTAATTGATACTGTAATTGGCCAGCATTGGTAACAGGAAAATAGTTATCAGGGTCACCATTTTGATCCGCATCCCATTCGCTGACAAGGTCTGGTTTTTGGTTATGATTAATATCTGAAAACCCTCCCCACTTAGCCGCATACCAAAGAGGCGAAGGTAAAAAATCTGCTGCTTTTGTATTACTTGGAAAGAAAACCCGAGTAGCTTCTAATCCTAAATACTCATTGCTACCACTTTCTTTCCTACTCCTATAATCAGAGCTTTCAGGTGTATCTAGATAATATCTATAATTGTTATTATCATGATCTCTAACCTCTAAATACATACCATCATTTGTGGTTCCTGAAATAATATAACCGGCATGTTGAACAGTTCCCCCTGCCGCATAAGTAGAATCGAGTTTAATCTCAACACCTTCCCCAGATTCCATACATACTTTATTATCATCATATATTTTGCAAAGATCACTTTTAACTTCATATGTATATTTAACAATCATATCCATATCGTGATCAGCACCTTGTTCTACATCTTCATAATTGATTCGAAAAATGCCTTTAGTATCTGAAATTGATTCGATATACCAATCCACAATAGTGTTAGTTGGTTGGAATTTACTTTCACTTGGAGAGTCTCCTCCATTTACCGATTTAGCAAACGGAATAATCTTTACAACTCGATCAGCTACATTTACATTAATCTCAGGCAGCGTAGACGCTAATGCAACCACCATAGTCGTCACATTTTGTTTTTCATCTTTACCCAGATGTATATCATTATTATGTCCATAATAAGCCACCGCAGATGAGCTATAACTACCTTTTTTTGTTGGCTCAGCAGGTGCAAGCCCTCTCACAGAACCAAGACCTGTTATTTCTTTAGCCGTCGGAGCTCCATTACTATCAACGCCTGATTGACCAATAAAGAATTGTCCTGAGGTTTTATTTTCATTAGTAGAAATTATTGAAAGTAATTCACTGATACTAAAGTTGGGTAAGGTTGTTCCTATATAAACTTCATCTTTATTAACACTTTTTATAAATTCACTATAAACGCCTGGTAATTGGTCTGAATCGTAGGAAGGATTTATATCGCTGATTAAAAGCACATTAGGATCGGCACACGTACCACGGTTAGCATACGGATCATCCCAAGCAGGTGCGGTTAAACCGATATCCTCATCGTAACTTCCAGAGGTCTCATAACTTGGACTTGCAGTTCCAACGCCAGAATAATAACGCATCGCTTCATAAAGCATCTCTCCCGTAGGATTCCCCCAAGAAGCACATTTTCCATCGGATATTGGACCATTAGTTATCCACCCACAACTCTGGTTATAAGACTTATCTCCATAATTGAAACCATGAACTCTTAACTTATTAATAGTTGCTACTATCCCATCAGAGAGTGATGTAAATTGCCCTGTATTTACATTCACTTCCGTGGAAAATTGCCCAATTGCTTTTCTAAGTACACCACCTGATAAATTTTTATTATAACTGCCAGTTAATAAACCAAACAACATTTGGTTTTTCTCACCATAGTCATGTAATAGCCCAGTCGGTTTAAAGTTACCATTTGGGTTACCTTCTGGATAAACCCTGCAATTATTTCCATCTGTAAAGCCACTTTTACAAACTTCAACCCTCACCACGTAATTTTGAGCGCTAGATTGTGTCCCACCATTTGTACGGAGAACAGGGCGCTCTGTGGATGCCCAATTCCAAATACCAGGATCTTCACCTCCATAGCTTGCATTTTCACGCACCCTTAAAATAGGATCTGAACCTAAACCAGTATAAGTCACAGAACCAAAAAAGTGCTGCTTACCTGAATTTGGCACTGACAATGGTGCATAATCAGCAATATCATAACCATCGACAGCTATTGAGGTATAGGCTTTACCCCAACTGTGCGCATCTTGTGGAATAAATACACGTTCTAGTATGGTTTTATCTACGTCATCAGTACTACGCGTTCCACCAAAAAGCACTTTTTTCAGCACATCCATTCGCGTCATGGTTAGGTAATTAAGAAAGTTACCACTCCACTCTTTAGACTCTGTACAGGTAGCTGCAACCCTTTGCGGGACAAAGATATCAGACACAGGTTTATAACAATACCTAGAATCAAAATACCCTTCATAGGCATAATCAGGCATAAACTTAATATCGATAATACCATCACCATTTAAATCAGATGCATCATTATAGGCTTCATAATAAAGTGTATGGTCTCGTCCCATCACGAGCATCATCATTGGTGATTCTGTAGTGCCCGTATAAAGCGGTTTAGTCGCTAAATCTAAATCAGCTGCGTTTACTGAGGCTGGCATCACTAGCAGTGTTGATGACAATAGCAATGTTGATGACAATAACCGGGTTGAAGACAACAACTGCATTGCCGGTTGTATATTTCCGTTTAATAATTTTTTCATCATAATGTCCTTATTCATTACCAACATCCACTTGTACTTGCCGTTGTACTGCCCGTTTGTGTGATTTTTAATGTGCCACAGGCATCATTAGCCTGTGTACTTTTAGGTATTGCAGATAATGTAAATGTAGTGCTACTCGACGATGCGCTTAAATTATAGTATTGGCTAAAATCATCGGAAGTGGTAAATGAGGTGATAGCAGCACCAGATACTACGCTAGTGTAATTAAAATTCATTGCGTAAGCGCTTTCCATCATTTGTGAAGCTTCTAGTAATGTGCGTACCGCCTCTTGGCGCCGAGTTTTCTGCATAACACTGGTATAGCTAGGGTAAGCAATAGACGCCAGAATACCCACAATCGCCATTACCACCATCAACTCAACTAAAGTAAAGCCTGCACTTGGCTTTGTATTGTCTTTTATCATTATTGATTACTCCAGTATTGCGTAATAGCTTTGTAGATAAGCCACTGCTTGCCCTTTACCCTGCGCTTTTGCAGTTACACGGTAAAAGCGTCGTTGAATTGCATTTGTACCTAACATTAGACTTTCATCGAGACCATCATCCTGAAGAAGATAAACAGGGGAACCTTCTAGACCATTATTGACTGTTTTTTTATTTTGCCAATTACTCTCAAGATGCCACCAATTATCAGCACTCGTAGTAACAGGGTCTCCTTTTAGATTCTCAGGTTCTAGATAGTTAAACAGAATAAATTTATGCGCTTCCGATAATGCAGACTCTGCATTATTAACACTGGATACATGATCGTAGTTAACAGAGCTTACTCTTCTTAAGGCAATCACTTGCTGACTAACGGCCACTCCCAATATAGATATGACTAACACCATCAATAACGACGTAATTAACGCGGCGCCATACTGACTTTTTTTCGATATACAATTCATGTTAATTACCTTTATTTCTAATAAGCACAGTTTCCATCACCACAGTTCGGTAATTGGTATCATTGGCGGCACTGATCGTTTGATTAAAAAGCTTATAAGAATTGCTATTAATTAAGCCATGAGCAGACACATTTTGTGATAAAAGTAAGCCAATTTTAATGCGATCAATATCATTCCAATCGGTCATTGCTGCAGCACTAAAATAACGCGTGTTGTTATCTGTTGTGCCATACAACAACTCTAAGAACTCTACATCTTCATCTAATACCAGAGCGGCATCATCGTTATCCTTACACACTAATTGATTACTAGCATTTACATAGAGGGTGATCTCGTGAAGAATACTGTTACCAACATCATTGCCATTACAGGAAATAACGCCACTTTGTGCAGATCCTAAAAAACGTAACACTAAAATATCAGACCCTGCCTTTTCATCGGTAAGCACAGTTGAAGCGGTCATTCCTTGTATCGTTTGCCCTGAAATCCAATTCACACCAGCAGAAGAAAGTCCGACGCCAAACGGTGAGCTATTTCGTAGTGTAGCGATATCTCTAAATCCAGCTTGTTGGATATAAAGGCGCATGGTTTGCACTGCCATTCTACTTTTTGCGGTTAACGCTTGGGTACTACGCACAGATTCATAAGCACGCATATCGCCCATCACCGAATAAAAAAGCCCAGCAACAATCAGTAATGAAATGACCATAGCAATCATCAGTTCAATTAAGCTAAAACCTTGATTATATTTTCTTAAGGGATCCATATACTTAGGCTCCCACATTGGTATGAATTAGGGTTTCCAGCGTCGCACACAGCGCTACTTGCACCTGTTTTAGCCGCATCCCAAATTAAAGTTAAGGTGTAAACACTACCATTATTAACAACAGAAAAACTGGGAGAAGGTAAGCTACCTCGTAGATGGTTAAACCATTCTGCTAATTCGGCCGTTGCAAACTCGCTGTCGGAGCAGGTCACTAAAGAACAATTTTTAGTGGCAACAATGACATTTCCAGAAAGATTATCTCTAATAAAACTAGGTGCAAGATCAGCGTTTGCTCTTAACCTTTGCGCTAAGTCTGTTAGTGCTATATTGGCCGTTTGTGTAAAACTAGCTCGTTGCGCCATATCCATTGATTTTGCCTGCATTTTAGCGTGACCAAGTACACCGACGGCAACAATAATGAGTGCAATCAAAACCTCAATCAGTGTGAAACCTTTATAACCACTCATGAGCAATTTCCCGTAGCATTAGCAAAGCTAACACGGCCCATTACACTGAGTTGAATTTGATACACTACTGAATTATCGAGATTACTGCAGATTTGAAATGTGTTCGCTGTTGCATGCCCCGTTGGAGCAAACCTAATTTGAGCAACATTACTTTTTATTGAGTTGGTCTTAGAAGTGAGATGGGTAACAATGATGTCGCCATTGCTTAGATCTAAAGTCGCACTTGAATCTTTATCTTCATAAACTAGCCAGTCACTTCCCCAATCGGTAACACTAGTACAAGTACTGCCGTCGGATGTTGGACATAGATAGACAAAAAAACCTTCGCTTTGTGCTTTTTCTGTGCCGCTATAAATCGAACTCACTAATGCATCACGTGTGGCACGTGTTTTACTTGATTCAATCAGACTAGCAAACGAAGGCACAACAATACTTAACAGAATCGCTGCGATTGCAATGGTTATAATGAGCTCAACTAAGGTAAAACCTTGGTCTTTTTTGTGGGTAGTAAAACGCGTCATAACACCCTTAGTATAAAAATAAATAGATGAACATAATGACCTCAATCAAGGTCATTATTTATACTAGTCTAAATACCTTAAAATACCTAAAAAGTGTTACAAATAATGCGATATTTTTTTAAATAAATGAAAACAAGTAAAAAATATTAATCGACTTGTTTAATACGTAGTTCTGCAGGTACTTCGAATACCGTGTTTTCTTCAACACCAGGATTCTCTATAACTACATTTCCACCTATTTTTTGTAACTTTCGAATCACTGCTTGTACTAGTACATCCGGAGCTGATGCCCCAGCTGTTACACCTACTGTTTGTATATTTTCAAACCATTCATCTTTGATATCGAATTCATCATCAATTAAGTATGATGTCACACCAACACTGGCTGCTTTTTCACGTAAGCGGTTGGAATTAGATGAATTAGTCGACCCAACAACTAGGACTAAATCTGTTTTATCGGCGAGATCTTTAACTGCATCCTGTCGGTTTTGAGTAGCATAACAAATATCATTTTTTCGTGGCCCTTCGATACTTGGGAATTTAACCCGCAATGCATCAATAACATGCGCGGTATCATCAACTGACAAGGTTGTTTGAGAGCTATAACACAAGCTAGCTGGATTTTTAACTTCCAGTAAAGCCACATCTTCAGGTGACTCGACAAGATAAATACCACCTTCCTCACTATCGTACTGCCCCATCGTACCGATCACTTCTGGGTGCCCTTGATGTCCAATCAAAATGCATTCTTGATTACGGCGACTGGCACGGGTGACTTCCATATGAACTTTGGTCACTAACGGACAAGTAGCATCAAATACTTTCAATTCACGTCGTTTTGCTTCTTCTCGTACACTTTGTGCAACACCATGCGCACTGAAAATAACGATATTATCGTCCGGCACTTCATCAAGTTCTTCAACAAATACCGCACCACGCGCTTTTAAGTCATCAACCACATATTGGTTATGCACCACTTCATGGCGCACATAAATAGGGGCAGGGAAAAGCTCTAATGCACGTTCAACAATATTGATCGCACGGTGTACACCAGCACAAAAACCACGAGGGTTAGCTAAAATAATTTTCATAAGGCTCTCAATATTTCAGATTATTTATAAAACTTCTAAGACGTCAACTTCAAACGTCACTGTTTGTCCTGCTAACGGGTGGTTAAAATCAACGGTCACACTATCCGCCACTATTTCACGAATAATCCCCGGAATTTCATTGCCGTCTGGCTGCGTGAAACTAATAATAGTCCCTATTTCTGCAGGTACATCGGCAGAGAATTTACTAAGTTCAATATAATGAAAGTTATCTGGATTAGGTAATCCAAAAGCAGACTCAGGCGCAAGCGTAAAACTCTGAGAATCCCCTTCGCTCAAACCTAACAGACATTCTTCAAAGCCCGGTGTTAAGCTACCGTCACCCATTACAAATTTAGCCGGCTTATTATCGACCTTAGTACTATCAACGGCAGAACCATCTGTAAGCTTAATTGAAAAATGCATTAAAACTTCGCTATCTGCAGTGATCACTTTGCCATTATTGACGGTTTCGTTGGCCATTTTTACTGTCATTGTTGTTATTCCTTATTTGTTCTCATTTGCTTGTTTTTCACTTTCTTCGCGTTTTTCAGCCCACAATAGTGCATCGATGATGATCATGGCGGCACCAATAAAAATAGCGATATCCGCCACATTAAAAGTAGGCCAACGATAAAAACCTAAATCAAAATCTAAAAAGTCGACCACATAGCCAAACATTAAACGGTCCATTACATTGCCTATCGCACCTGATAAAATAAGCGCATATGCACTATTCATCCAGCGGTGAGTTGCGCTGGTGGTTTTCATTGAATATAAAAGATAAGCAGAAACTACAAAAGCAATCGCCGTGAATAAGTACTTCTGCCACCCTCCCGCATCACCTAAAAAGCTAAAAGCCGCGCCATAGTTACGTGCATAGGTAAAATTAAAGAAGGATAAAACCTCATAGGATTCATACAAATCTAACATCTGTATCGTCAAATATTTAGTCACTTGATCAATAATTAAAACCACAACAGTTAACCATAAACAAGATAAACCAGAACGAACACTAACGTTAGAGGGTGTTGATTTCTGTGTCATTGATATTCCCAAATAATGGTGAAGACAAAGATTAAAAAAAACGCCTTAAATCATTTTCATAACCAAGGCGTTTAGTCAAAATGCATTTAGTATAAAAGCATTAATTTATGTTATTGCTCATTAAGCAAATTGGCGAGTTTCACCTTCACCGTCAACGTTGGTAATACAACGTCCACATAACTCAGGGTGTTTCTCATCTTGACCAACTTCTTCACGATGATGCCAACAACGATCACACTTAGCCGCAGCACTTTTTTGTACTTGTACCGATAAGCCTTTTAATTCAGTTGCAACGGCATCAGCAGGCGCATCCGCAAAAGGTTTAACGCTAGCTTGTGAAGTAATTAGTACAAAACGTAATTCGTCTTCTAGGGTATCCAGTAATGCACTGATTTCATCGGAAGCGTACAAAGTTACTTCAGCTTCTAATCCACCACCAATCACCGCTTCTTTACGAGCCAGCTCTAAGGCTTTATTCGCTTCAGCACGAATCGCAATCAGCTGAGTCCATTTATCATTACTGATCACTTCGCTATCAGATAAACCAAACAAACCTTCATACCAAGTTTCAGTAAATACAAATTCATTACGCTCGCCCGGTAAACGGCCCCAGATTTCATCTGCAGTGAAACTTAGAATTGGCGCAATCAAACGTACTAGAGACTCAACAATATGATACAGCGCAGTTTGACAGCTTAAATGAGCATTACTACCCGTTTTAGCGGTGTACTGACGATCTTTAATAATATCTAAGTAGAAACTACCTAAATCAATTGAACAGAAGTGCATTATTTTCTGATAAACAACATGTAGGTTGTAGTTATCGTAAGCTTCAATTACTTCATTTTGTAACGTTAAGGCTTTAGCAACAATCCAACGGTCCAATGCCACCATCTCTTCTGGCGCAACTAAATCAGTTTGTGGATCAAAACCATTTAAATTCGATAATAAGAAACGTGATGTATTACGAATACGACGGTAGCTATCTGCACTACGGTTTAAGATTTCATCAGAAACGGTAATTTCGCCAGTGTAATCCGTAGAAGCAACCCATAAACGCAAAATATCAGCGCCTAGATCATTCATCACGGTTTGTGGAGACATAACGTTGCCTAATGATTTAGACATTTTTTTACCATCGCCATCAACCACAAAACCATGTGTTAATACTTCTTTATATGGCGCTACGCCGTTGATTGCCGTGCTAGTTAACAATGAAGACTGGAACCAACCACGATGTTGATCAGAACCTTCTAAATACAAATCAGCCGTCGCTTGAGAACCATCTGCTTGCTTATATTCTTCGCGAACACCGACTACTGAAGCATGCGTAGTACCAGAGTCAAACCAAACATCTAGTGTATCGGTCACTTTACGGAACTGTTCAGCTTCAAAACCTAAAATAGATTCAGGCTCTAAATCGAACCAAGCTTGAATACCTTCTTTTTCGATTTTTTGTGCAATCAACTCCATCATTTCAATAGAGTTCTCATGCAATTCGTCGGTCTCTTTATTCACAAATAAAGTGATCGGTACACCCCAAGTACGTTGGCGTGATACACACCAGTCTGGACGACCTTCAATCATTTTTTCAATACGGTTTTGACCCCAGCTTGGGATCCATTTAACGTCTTTAATTTCTGATAATGCACTATCACGTAAGCCTTTTTGATCCATAGAGATAAACCATTGTGGCGTCGCTCTGAAGATAATAGGCGTTTTGTGTCTCCAGCAATGTGGGTAGCTGTGTTTAATATTCACGTGATGTAATAAAGCATTACGCTCATTTAATACTTCTAATACTTTGTCATTTGCTTTAAATACATGCAAACCTGCGAAGAATTCAGTGTCTTCACGGAAAACACCATTGTCACCAACAGGGTTAGCCACTTCTAATTCGTATTTTAAACCCGCAGAGTAATCGTCTTGACCGTGACCCGGTGCAGTATGAACACAACCTGTACCCGCATCAATAGTGACATGGTCAGCAACAATCGCTGGCACTTGTAATGCTAAGAAAGGATGTTGGAATAACTGTTTCTCTAGCTCGGCACCTTTAGTGATAGCTAACGTAGTAAAGTTTTCGATACCGTAACGAGTCATGCAGTCAGCCACTAAATCAGTCGCTAAGATTAAACGACGTTCACCGGCTTGTACTAATGAGTATTCAACTTTTGCAGCAAGTGAAATGGCACGGTTAGCAGGCAGTGTCCAAGGAGTTGTTGTCCAAATAACAGCAGAAATATCGCCATTACCAAAATCATCAGCTTGTTTTTCAAAACACGCTAAAACTGCATCAACATCAACGGCATTAAAGGCAACGTCGATTGCTGGTGATAATTTATCTTCGTACTCAACTTCCGCTTCTGCTAGCGCAGAGCCACAATCTGTACACCAATGAACAGGTTTTGAGCCTTTGTGTAAATGATCATTTTTAATGATACTAGCTAACGCACGAACAATATTTGCTTCTGTTTTAAAGTTCATGGTTAGGTATGGGTTATCCCACTCACCTAATACACCTAAACGTTTAAAGTCCTTACGTTGGCCGTCAACCTGACGAGCAGCATATTCACGACACTTAACACGAAATTCTGCAGCAGTTAGCTTTTTACCTGGCTTACCGTGTTTTTGTTCTACTTTGAGCTCAATAGGTAAACCATGACAATCCCAACCAGGAATGTAAGGCGCATCAAAATCAGATAACGTTTTAGATTTAACAATAATATCTTTCAGGATTTTATTAACCGAGTGACCGATATGAATATCGCCATTTGCATAAGGAGGTCCATCATGCAGAATGAATGTTTTTTTACCTTTTTTGGCCGCACGGATCTTGCCGTAAAGATCTTGTTTGTACCAATTTTTAAGCATATTTGGCTCACGATTCGCCAAGTTTGCTCGCATCGGGAAACCAGTTTTTGGTAAATTTAATGTACTTTTGTAATCACTCATCGGTTTTTATTCCATCTAACGATTTATTAATTAAGCAGATGCCATTCTCTAGCTTGCTGAATATCTTTATCTATTTGTATTTTTAATTCTGCGAATGAATCAAAGCGCACTTCATCACGCAATTTATGTTCAAGTAAAACTTCAAGCTGACGGCCATACAGGTCGCCTTGGAAATCAAATATATGTACTTCTAATTGTTGCCTTTCACCCTGTACAGTAGGACGACGCCCAATGTTAGCAACACCGCGATAAACTGTATCATCAATACCCAGTACAGATACCACAAAAACACCTGAAACAGGCGAAACTCGACGTTTTAAAAACAAATTAGCAGTCGGCACACCTATCGTACGACCTAACTTACGGCCATGTCCAACACGGCCTGTAATACTGTATTTTCGACCTAGCATTTGCTCGGCTTGTTGTAGGTTGCCTTTAGCCAATGCACTTCGAATACGTGTGCTGCTTACTCGGCCAACATCTTGTGACAAACTTTTAGTATCAACAACTTCAAAACCGTATTTCTTACCGGCTTCCTGTAATAGTGAAAAATCACCAAGACGTTGATAGCCAAAATGAAAATCATCACCGATCACTAAAAATTTTACGTTTAGCTTTTTAATTAATAACTGTTCAATAAAGTCATCGGCACTGAGGTTAGCAAATTCATGCGTAAAAGAAATACATAACAAGCGATCTAAGTGTAATTTATCAAGTTGTACAAATTTATCACGTAAGCGACTTAAGCGTGCAGGGGCATTTTTACCTGAAAAAAGCTCAGCAGGCTGTGGTTCAAAGGTCATCACCGTCGCGGGCACTTGCAAACGTTTGGCTTCTTCAAGCAAACGCGATAAAACCGCATTATGCCCAAGGTGAATTCCATCAAAGTTACCGATGCTTAGCACACAACCTTGTTGGTTCTGTTGTAGATTGTGAATTCCGCGTATTAATTCCATGATAATGTCTTAATTAACTGTTAATGCGAACATTGAAAATACAAAAGAGGCGATTATATATTAAGGTTGCAAAGTAATCAGCTTTCATTTTAGAGAATTCACATTAATTCTATTTACTCACTTTAAAATGGTGCAGTCGTAAACCCAAAAGTAAATTAGTCGCAAAATAAACAAACACACTGCCAATGATCAAAGCAAATAGCTGTATCGACGCTTCAATTAAGCTAAATTCTGTCCAAGTCGTCAGGTTAGGACTGAATAGCAATAAGGTTCCCGCCATCACCAAACCAGAACAAACGATACGTACTAATACCGCAACACTTTGTTTCTGAAATTGATAAACGCCGGCCTTATATAAACCAAACCATAATAACCCGGCATTTAACGTCGCCGATAATGATGTCGCAATGGCTAAACCAACATAACCAAATGGGATCGCAAAAATGACATTCAACACCATATTACTAACCATCGCGATAATGCCAAATTTAACCGGCGTTTTTGTATCCTGGCGAGAGTAATAACCTGGCGCGAGTACCTTCACTAACATAAAGCTTAATAAACCACTGGCATAAGCCCATAAACTCATCGCTGACATACTGACATCTTGTATATCAAATTCACCACGCATAAATAAAACACGCAACATGGGCTCAGCGAGTACCATTAACCCCAACATGGCAGGAAAGCCTAAGAAACATACACTGCGGATCCCCCAATCGATAGTTTTAGCAAAAGCTTGTGGTGACTGATTAACATGGGAAGAAGATAAACTCGGTAATATCACCGTAGCAATCGCGATACCAAATAAACCCAATGGAAATTCTAATAGACGGTCTGAATAATATAACCAACTAATGGAGCCTGTTTGTAAAAAACTGGCAATAAAGGTATCTAATAATAAGTTAATTTGACTAACAGACACTCCGAACAAAGCCGGGATCATCAAGGTTCTAATTTTAACCACGCCAGGATGGTGCCATTGCCAGCTCGGTTTAACTAATAACTTTTCCTTTTTCAAAAATGGGATTTGAAAGAAAAATTGAATCGCACCGCCTAACAACACTCCAATTGCTAAACCAATTTCAGGTTGTTGAAGTTGCGGAGAGAGGAAAATAGCACAGCCAATAATGGCTATATTTAAAAATACGGGTGTGAAAGCGGCCACCGCAAACTTGCCAAGCGTATTAAGAATTGCACCAGAAAGTGCTGTAAAAGTAATAAACCATAAATAAGGAAAAGTAATTTTTAGCATATCCGAAGCAAGTTCAAACTTAAACGCTTCAGCGCCACCGTTCCACCACTCCAGAAACCAGCCAAAACCAAACAACGCAGTGATAACAGAAGAACCTAAAACACCTAAAATAGTAATAACAGTAACAATTGTGCCTAAAGTACCTGAAACCGCTGAAATCAGATCTTTTACTTGGTCACGAGATTGTGTTTTTTCATATTCAGTTAATACTGGAACAAAAGCTTGTGCAAATGCGCCCTCTGCAAATAAACGACGTAAAAAATTGGGAATTTTATTGGCGAAGAAAAATAAATCTGCCGCGGCTCCCGCCCCCATTAAATTAGCGATTACTATGTCTCGCACTAACCCTAACACTCGCGAGATTAATGTCATTGAACTGACGATCATGCCTGATTTTATTAGCTTTTTACTCACACTTTAATTCCTACGCGCTTGAATGGGATATAACTCAATTAATTAAGAGATGTTGATGAGGGTGCTAAAATACACCTTTTAATTAAATTTAATAGCGTTAACTGCCGATATATCAAGCAATCATGCGACTCTAAATTTGCATCTGTAATTGGTTGAGTATAAAATGCGCGCAGTTTAACCATCCACCTGGTTTGTTGCCAGTTCTTTTATTGGTTAATAAAAAACCATTTGACAATATACGTGTTACAGGGCATATTCCACGACCTTTGATTATCCCTTGTTATACAGAATTTAGGAGTTAAGGTCTTGGCTAATATCAAGTCTGCTAAAAAACGTGCTTTATTATCTGAAAAAAGCCGTAAACATAATGCAAGTCGTCGTACAATGATGCGTACTTTCATCAAGAAAGTTGTTGTTGCAATCGAAGCTGCAAACAAAGAACTAGCTACGGCTGAGTTCGTTAAATTACAATCAGTTTTAGATGCTTACGCAACTAAAGGTCTGATCAGCAAAAACATGGCTGCTCGTAAGAAAAGTCGTCTTTCTGCTAAAATTAAAGCGCTTTAATTCTTATTTAAGAATTTGCTCTTTATGAAGCTTATTAAAAAACCGACTTAGTGTCGGTTTTTTTATAACTAAAATTTGTGTCATGCTCACTTAAATAGCGGTTTTTAGCCTTGAGCTAAACATAAATAACCCATCTAAATAATTTACATAAGTAACTTATATAAATAAATTAGCCCTGAGCATTCACTCTTTATTTTAGTAAATTGCACTCGCTTGTATTGGTGTGACCGAGTAACTACAAAATTTTATTAAATACCCATTCCTGATAAAGCGTTAATTAAATCTTTAACCACTTTACCTACCACTGGATTGGTTTCTTCAAACATGAGTAATTGTTCGGTTATTTTTTTATCTCTGATTAATTGTGCTGGATCGCGAGAGCGGATAGCTAATTGTAATTGATCATGTACTTTTTGTAATTCTCCAGCGGTACATTCATCAGCCACCACACCATCAGCTAAGACTTCTGACAACTTATCAAATTCGGATTGCACTTTCTTAATTGGCATAAACACCTCTTTTTTCAATAATAGATAAATACAGAACTTATTTTCAGTGTAGCATCAGTCCTTTACCGTCACCTTTAAAAAACGGTCAATCAAACGAGCAAACACTAAAAAGATGATCACAAACAGAATACTTAACACAATAAGCCCTACTTTAGACCAACTTTCCTGACCATAAGCCTGTAAAAATAAGCTCGATAGATAAATAGCAAGCAACCAATAAATAATACGTAACAGATAAGACCAAATAGGGTAGCTCTTATCGGTTAACCATAACTTTGCCATCTTTTATTCCCTGTATTTTGATCAAGCTATGTGGCAGTTTAAGCTCAGGCATTATCAACACTAAAACTCAATACATCATTAATATGAGACTGTTTGCTAGATAACATTAACAATCTATCTAACCCTAACGCCACTCCTGCACAATCAGGCAAATGATCTAAACAAGCAACAAACTTATGATCAATAGGCATTTCAGCTAATCCCATTTTTTGTCGTAGTTGATTATCTGATTGAAAACGATGCAACTGCTCTTGGCTGCTATTTAACTCGTAAAATCCATTCGCGAGCTCAACACTTTTATAGTACACCTCAAAACGGTCAGCAACACGTGGATCTTTTTTATTAATTCTTGCTAATGCAGCCTGTGAAGCTGGAAAGTCATAAACAAAACATGGCACGTCTTGGCCTATTTTACACTCGATGGCAATACAAAATAACAATTGTAAAATGGTGTCTTTATCAGTTTCATTATCTAATACCTCACCTAGTTGCAGGTGTGCCCCTGCTAATTTAAGTTCGGTAATTGTTGCAGCTAAAGGATCAACATTTAAATGCGTTAAAAAAACTTGTTGATAAGTACAACGTAGCGGTGTGTCACAATGTAAAATATCACTGAGTAACAGAGACATTTCATCCATCAACTGATGATGATCAAAACCAACTCGATACCATTCTAATAAAGAGAACTCAGGGTTATGAAAACGCCCCGATTCTTCATTTCGATACACTTTTGATATCTGATAAATACAACCACTACCAGCAGCAAGTAGGCGTTTCATATGAAACTCAGGCGATGTTTGTAAATACAAAGCTACACCACCATCAACGAGAGGTTTATCACTAATATTACGGCCAACAAATTTTGTTTTAAAACACTGTAAATGCACGTCCGTAACGCCTGCTTGGCTTAAAGAAGGTGTTTCAACTTCCAATACTTGTCGTTCACTAAAAAAATCCCTGATTGTTTTTAGCATATCGGCTCGTGCCTGTAATTGTGCTAATGAGGCACTTGGTAACCAATTCATTTTATTTCCTTTTTAAGCGCAAGCTTGATAATAACGTGGCTTATAAATAGTGCTTTAAAAATATTGAAAATGAAACAATTATAAGAAAGATTAAAGCGATTAACGTTTCTCAACATAACTTCATTTGGATCTCGCGATGTTTAAAAACAAGCTCATAAATTTTACGAAAAAACTATTACCAAGAACACACTTTTATAAACAATTTAAACTCATTTATTATGTTTTTTAAGGCGTGTTTTTAATACATGGTTTTTATATTAATTTCACGTTAATTAACCCTGTTTTGATCAATGTTTTTAAGGATCAAACTGATAGACTGATTTTCGAACAAATATTTCATTTTGTTGGAGAGTTTTATGCAGATAATCAAAACAGACGTTGCAATTATTGGTGCGGGCGGTTCAGGGTTAAGAGCGGCCATCGAAATTGCAGAAAATCACCCACAACTTGAGATAGCCCTGATCTCAAAAGTTTATCCTATGCGAAGTCACACCGTTGCCGCGGAAGGTGGTGCCGCCGGTGTCGTTCAAGATAGTGATTCATTAGATCAACATTTTGAGGACACTGTCTCCGGCGGAGACTGGTTGTGCGAGCAAGATGTAGTGCAGTACTTTGTTGAAAATGCAGCGAAGCAATTAACACAGTTAGAACACTGGGGCTGCCCTTGGAGCCGCAAAGATGACGGTAGTATTAACGTGCGCGCCTTCGGTGGCATGAAAAAAGAGCGCACTTGGTTCGCAGCCGATAAAAGCGGCTTCCATATCCTTCATACGCTTTTTCAAACTTCCATTAAACACCCTAAGATCACTCGATTCGATGAACACTTTTGCCTTGATTTAATTGTTGAAGATAACAAAATTCAGGGTGTTGTGATTTTAGATATCGCAGAAGGTGAAGCGAAACTTATTCAAGCTAAATCAGTGATCATGGCAACGGGCGGTGCAGCACGTGTTTATACTTACAATACCAACGGTGGCATCGTAACTGGTGATGGAATGTCATTAGCCTACCGCCATGGCGTGGCATTACGTGATATGGAGTTTATACAATACCATCCAACCGGCTTACCTGGTTCAGGCATATTAATGACTGAAGGTTGTCGTGGTGAAGGAGGTGTATTAATCAATAAAGATGGCTACCGTTATCTTCAAGATTATGGGCTTGGACCAGAGACTCCAATTGGTCAGCCTAAAAATAAACATATGGAACTAGGCCCACGCGATAAAATTAGCCAATGTTTTTGGCAAGAACAACAAAAAGGTAATGTGATCAGTGGTGATCGAGGTGATGTGGTGCATTTAGACCTACGCCACTTAGGAGAAGCAAAAATCAACGAGCGCTTGCCCTTTATTCGAGAACTAGCGAAAGCTTATGTCGGTGTTGACCCAGTACACGAACCGATTCCGGTACGTCCAACCGTACATTATACCATGGGTGGCATTGCTACCGACGCCAAAACAGCCACTAGCTTAGCGGGTTTATATGCGATTGGAGAATGTGCATCCGTTGGCTTGCATGGAGCAAATCGCCTAGGTTCAAATTCGTTAACTGAATTAGCTGTTTTTGGCCAGTTGGCAGGACAACAAGCTGCCGAATATGCACAACAAGCCACACACCAAGATATCACTCCACTACGCCAACAAGCAGAGCAAGTGATTGCCCGTACCGAAGCATTATTAAACAGTAATGGTACAGAAAAAATGGCAGATATTCGCCAAGCAATGGGGGACTGTATGGAGCAAGGTGTCGGGATCTATAGAACCCAAGCATCAATGCAACAAACCATTGATACCCTGGCAGAGCTAAAACAACGTTACAAATCGATTCAAATTAATGATAAATCGAGCGTATTCAACACCGAATTTTTATATGCCATTGAGCTAGGTTATTTATTAGATACTGCTGAAGCGATGGCACATAGCGCCATTTTACGAAAAGAGTCACGTGGTTCACATCAGCGAATTGATGATTACCAAACCCGTGATGATATCAACTATTTAAAACATTCATTAGCTTATTTCCAAGCTGACAATGCGCCCGTAATTAAATATGCCGATGTCACCATCACCAAGAGCCAGCCAGCAGAGCGAGTGTATGGCGCTGCCTCTGAAACGAAGGAGAAATGATTATGTCAGCTCAAACAATGCCAGCTCATTCAACAATGGCCAATAAAGTCATCGAAGTCGAGATCCTTCGTTATCGACCAGAGCAAGATGACAAACCCTTTCCACAACTGTTTGAAGTGCCATATAACCCAGATATGTCTATCTTAGAAGCGCTGCAATATATTAAAGATCACCTTGATAGCAGCGTCAGCTTTAGGTGGTCATGCAGAATGGCGATATGTGGCAGCTGTGGTTTAATGGTAAATAATATCCCTAAGTTAGGCTGTAAAGCTTTTCTACGAGACTACTACCCGCAGAAAGTTAAACTTGAAGCATTAGCTAACTTCCCTATTGAACGTGATTTAGTAGTCGATATGGGTGATTTCATTAAAAAGTTAGAAGAGATCAAACCTTATATTATTCCTGCAACTGATGATAAATGTCTCTCGGAAGGTACTTACAAACAAACTCCCGAACAAATGGAAAAATACAAACAATTTTCAATGTGTATCAATTGTGGTTTGTGCTATTCAGCTTGTCCACAATATGGCCTCGATAAAAAATTCACAGGCCCAGCAGCACTTGCATTATTAGCTCGCTATAACCGAGATAGTCGAGATGCAGGCAGTGCTGAGCGGATGAAAATAGTCAATCAAGAAGAAGGAGTTTGGTCTTGTACCTTTGTCGGTTATTGCTCAGTGGTTTGTCCAAAAGGAGTTGATCCCGCAGCCGCTATCCAGTTATTAAAAGTGGAAAGCAGTAAAGATTATTTAATTGGTATGTTTAAACCGGACTAGAGACACGATACAAAACATTGATCAGGTCATAGCAAACTATTTATATCGACTCGTATTAATATCCATGCCGATCACAGTAAGTTTGCTATCTGTTATTTTGGAGTGAATAAAATGAGTAAACGTAAACCGTATCAACGAGAAATGAACAATGACTGGTGGTTAAAGAATGCTTTCTATAGCAAATATATGATTAGAGAAGGCAGCAGTATTTTAATCACGCTATATAGCCTTATTTTGGCATGGGGAGTGTTCCGTTTAAGCCAAGGAGAAGAGGCATTCAACGCATGGTTAAGTGCCTTACAACATCCTATTTCAATCATTTTCCATTTATTGGTTTTATTGATTGCTTTGTACCATACCATTACTTGGTTTTCATTAGCGCCTAAAGCCGTGGATCTCTACATCAAAGGTAAACCACTCGATGCAAAATTCATTGTTGCGGGCCATTACATTTCATTCATTATTGTCACTATTTTTTGCCTAGTGGTCATCATGCTCTAGAGGAGGTTTCATGAACGCTCAACAAACAACAACGAATCAATTACCAGAGAAAAAATATATTCGCTCCCATGAACCGATATTTTGGGGATTATTTGGCGCAGGAGGCATGCTAACGGCCTTCTTAACACCAGTAATGGTATTAGTCACAGGGCTATTAATACCACTAGGGCTGATTGATGCCGAACATCTAAGCTATGAAAAACTTCATCAGTTTGTAAGCAGTTGGTATGGCGCACCAATCGTATTGGTATTAGTGGCATTACCTTTATGGCATACCCTACACCGCATCTTCCATTCATTACATGACCTAGGTATTAAACGTGGTCGAGATTGGCAACAGGTGATTTGCTATGGATTTGCTTTTGCAGTCAGTGTATTTGTTTTTACTTTATTATTACAAATGCTCAGTCTGTAAGTGTTGAATATGAACCTATTATTGCTATAAAAAAACCAGCTGATGCTGGTTTTTGTTTAAACGTAGTATAAATAATACTAAATGTTCAACACATTTAATCGCTTATTTCTTAACACGACCAACGTATTCACCACTGCGTGTATCTACTTTAATCACTTCACCAATTTGAATGAATAAAGGAACACGTACAACGGCACCGGTTGATAATGTTGCAGGTTTACCGCCTGTTCCAGCCGTATCACCCTTTAAGCCAGGATCTGTTTCAGTGACTTCTAATTCAACAAAGTTTGGTGGCATAACTGCAATCGGTGCATCATTCCACGTCGTAATAGTACAAATGTTTTGTTCTACCAACCACTTGTCCATATCACCTACTGCATTAACATCCGCAGCGATCTGTTCAAATGTATTGTTGTCCATAAAGTGGAAAAACTCACCGTCGTTGTATAAGTAAGCAAGATCAAAGTCCATTACATCAGCAGATTCTACTGTTTCATTTGACTTAAATGTTTTATCCACTACCTTACCTGAAATAAGTTTGCGGTATTTAACTCGACTGAATGCTTGGCCTTTACCAGGTTTAACATATTCATTTTCCATGATCACACATGGTTCATTATCGAGCATGAATTTTAGCCCGCCTTTAAAATCACTGGTACTATATGTTGCCATTATAACCTCTATTACTAAACTGATAAAAAATGCCCAAAATTATTAACGTGAATAATACCGCTGACTTGCCAACATGGCAAAAGGAACTAGCAGAAGCAGTGAAAAATCCGCAACAACTGTTAGAAATATTGGAGATTGAGCAGGAAAATGACCTAATCAGTCAACTTGCGAGAAAACAATTCCCGATGCTGGTTCCCATGCCCTTTGTAAAGAAGATGCAAAAAGGCAATATTAATGATCCTTTATTAAAACAAGTATTGCCAATTAACGATGAAGAATTAACGGTGAAGGGTTTTACTACCGACCCATTGGTGGAACAAAATAATCAACAGCAAGGGTTATTACATAAATATAAAAGCCGTGTTTTACTCATTTTAAAAACAGGTTGTGCAGTAAATTGTCGATATTGCTTTAGACGACATTTCCCTTATGCTGAAAATAGTATTAACAAATCAGAACTGGCTAATATTATTGCTTATATCCAAAATAACCCTGAAGTGAATGAAGTTATTCTCAGTGGGGGTGATCCATTAATGACTAAGGATAAGCAGCTATTTGAGTTATTTGATCAGCTTGAAGCCTTGCCACAGTTAACACGTTTACGCATACACACCCGTTTACCCGTGGTGATCCCGTCACGTATTACACAAGCGTTAGCGGATCGTTTACAACGAAGTCGATTTAAGGTTGTATTAGTACTGCATATTAACCATCAACAAGAGGTTGATGAGGACTTTATACAAGCTATGCAACGTTGTCACCAAGCAGGTATACAATTATTGAATCAAAGTGTGTTATTAAAAGGTATTAATGATAATACAGAAGCACTCGTCGCATTGAGTGAAGCATTGTTTTCAGCCAACATTTTACCGTATTATTTATTCTTGTTAGATAAAGTACAAGGGGCTGCGCACTTTGATATTGATGAAACAGTGGCCCAAAAACTACATAAAGCGATGCAAAGTGAGCTACCGGGTTATTTAGTACCCCGCTTAAGTAGAGAAATTGCAGGACAGCAAAGTAAAACCTTAATACATTCGTTATAATAAAGCGGACTAACAATTAATCGCAACGAATTAATAACACACAGTAAGATCTGTTGGTTATTGATATCGACACGTTCACACAGGAGAATCTGATGAGCAAAGAAAACGTACAAGCACAGCTTCAAGAAAACATTAAAATAATTTATCACCGCGCAGTAGATGCAGATAAAGCACTAGCTGAATTACGTAAACAAAAAACAGCGGGTTTTGCTCATATTTTTACTAATGATACGCCGTTTACTAACCACTCAGATACTTTTTTACCCTACGTAGAAGAGTTAGCGGCAGACTTACAAGCGATTCAAACGGATAACGAAGATCACTACAAAACGCAGCTGCCAGCGATTGTGGTTAAGATTGAATTATTATTTAAAACATTAAATGCTTTTAAAGAAAATTTAAAACCTAAGTAATAGAGCAGAAAATACAAGCAATGACATGCGTGCTGAACGCTCGCATGTCATAAAGTACGTTATAAAGTAAGTTATAAAGTATGCTGCAAAGTTATGTTACAAAATAATACCATCAACAACTGCTACTCTTTATCCTCAATGTCAGCACTATACACACAAAGTTTATTACGCCCTGTCTGCTTAGCTTGATATAGCGCTTTATCGGCAAATATCAATTGCTTTGATGCATCTTGAATATCTTCTATTTTTTGTACTTCTACTAACCCAATACTGGTCGTAAAATCAATTTTTAATTTACCAATAATACAAGGTGTGGAATTAGTCTCTTCAATGATACGTTGCATTAATCTCGTCGCATTATGTTCATTAGTACGCGGCATTAATAATGCAAACTCCTCGCCGCCGAAACGCGCAAATATATCCGTTTTACGCATTTTTTCAGACACCCGCTTAGTAAATTCAATTAACACCCTATCTCCAATATCATGACCATGGGCATCATTAATATGCTTAAAATGGTCTAAGTCGAACATTGCTAGACAATAAGCTTCTTTGTAGCGTAAATAGCGCACATGCTCCTTTAAAAAATTTGCATCAAAATAACGGCGATTATAGATATTAGTTAAGCCATCATGGGTCGCTAAATGTTTTAATTTTTTATTATTCTCAGATATTTCATGTTCTTTTTTTAACAGCTCATCGATATAGCTTTTAACGGCAATCGCCATTTTACTAAACTCATCTTTACCTTTAATTGGAATCTCGTGCTGAGTATTATTATATCCCGCATTAATCACTTTACGGATCAACTCAACACGTTTTAAAAACCCAATTTGTAATAAAGCTAAAACCAATGCCGTTGAAAAGCAAATAAATAATAGAATATACAAACGCGTTTTACGCACCGCTATTTCTTCTTCTATTTTATGGAGATTAATCAGGAATTTTTTCTGTATTGATAAAATGCTCTTACCAGTGACAGCGGCAATTAAATAACTCAACTGTCTATTATCCAAGCGTAGTACTTTGATACGTTCGAGTTGCGTAACATAGCTTGAATAAATAGAAAAAAGCGAATCATCCGCAATAAACAAAGCGATCAACTGGGTATATTCTTGTTCTGGTATTTTATCTTTAATTTGATTAATTAGTGCGCTGACATCTTCCAACTTCACTGTTTGGTCTATGGCTAAATTTTTATTGTTCATTGGACTAAAAAGAGACAGGATATTTTCAGTCGCGATCACTAATGTATGATCACCTTGCTGCATTTTTTGATGCTTGTAGGCTTCTGCTTTTGTATATTGGATATAAAAATCATCGGAGATATCATACTTAATCAACATAGCAGCTAAGGTCTGATCAGTTTGTTCATACAAGCGACGTTTCAATTCATCTAAGTCTTGGTAATTATCAGTCGCGTCAGCAATGTTTTTAAATAATTTTTCAGTCCATTGTTTTTTATCCGTGACATGTAAAACATCCCACTGCAGATCATTTTTATTCTCAGCCAAAAACATACCACTGGTGGTTCTTAACATTTCATTAGCTTGGCCTTTCAACTCTGTTATATCGAGTAAAGTTTCAAAGTGATCATCTTTTACTTTTTGGTAATCCTCTTTGAACTCTTGCAGTGAGAGAATGCCAGAAACCCCAACAATGCCACTCATTGCTGCTAAGACAATGGTCAAAGTAATAACACGTAAACTTAGTCTATCTCGTATACGTACCATATTATTATTGTACCAATACATTCATGGTATTATTTCTCCAAGAAATTTGTGAAAAAATGAGAGCGGGTAATGGCTCGTCTACCCAATATCCCTGCAGACGACTATCCCAAATACCTGTTTTCGGTAACATCATTAAAAAGACACTGGCTGCATCTTCAATTAATAACCTTTGCGCCTTTTTCAACAGTGGTATGCGCTGTCGTTGCGGCGTTGTTTTCATTAATTTTTTCATTAGTTGTTTATATTCAACATTACTATAATTAAAATAATAATTATCTTTAGCATAAACTTCTAAGTCATTGGCTTCGGTGTGTGCAACGACTGACAAATCATAGTCTTTGTCAATATACACTCTTTTTGTCCATTCCTCCCAGGTCACCGACTCCACACTCACTGGAATATTAATCTGTTCTAACATTTGTGGAATGTATACCCCTATATAACGGGCGTAGGTGGTTGGTGGAATAATTAAACGTAATGGTTTTATCGCTACTATATTGCCTTCCATTAACGATTTTGCTTTATCTAAATTGAATGAATACCCTTCAGACAAATGTAAACTAGCTTCATGACCGGCAGGAAAAAAGCTACTAATCAATTCACTTTCACCAAAATACAAATTAGATTTTATTTTATTTTTATCTATCGCATAACTAATGGCTTTGCGGATCGGCAAAGAAGCTAACATTTTATTAGCATGATTAAAGGCGATAATAATTTCACCTTGCGTCTGCCCAAACACTTGCTTATAACGAGATTGTGTACTCAAAATCTGTAAAAAATTAATTTCAGACATATTGTCATAACCATCAATTGTACTCTGCGTTAATAACTCAACGACTTCTGAGCGTGTAGGCACAAAAGTAATCAACACTTGTTTGATGGAAGGTAAGGTCTGCCAATAATTAGGGTTCCCCCTAAGCTTTAAAAAGTTTCCTTTTTCCCATTCCTGAAAAATATAAGGCCCAGTCCCCATTGGTTTTTGACCATTAGTCGAATAACTCTTTGGCTCTTGAATGACGGCACCACCTAAACCTAAGTTAAACAAAAAATGGGGATCAGGCCATTGCAACTGTACTTTTACCTCATTATCATTATTGACGGTAATCGTGTTGATATGTGCAAATTTATGCTTAATAGGGTTATGACTAGCCTTATTCATTAGACGCATTAAAGAAGATCGAGCAATATCAGCAGTAAGCAAAACACCATTATGAAAATAAACACCCTCATGTAATAGGAAGGTATAAGTTAAGCCATCATCACTAATTACCCAACTTTTTGCCAAGCTAGACAGAACCTGCCCTTTTTGGTTAATTTGAGTTAACCCTTCAAAAATATTTTGATAGGTAATACGTTGAATAACGGCGGAAGCATCTGTAGTCGGATCTAACGAAGTAGGCTCTAAAGTAAGACCTATATGTAATTTTTCAGGATCAATAATCGACTGTTCATTATCAATTGCAAAAACAAAACTAGTCATTAATAAATAAAAACAAAGTACTGAAGAAAATTGACAAAAAAAGTTTAATTTACAAAAAAAATCATACCGGGCCATATATACGCTCAATCTGAAAAAGGTTAATGTAATTGACTACATCAACAATAAATAAAAACAGCCATATATTAACTCATATTATGCAATAAATATAAACAGATTCGATGCAATAGCGGGAAGTGGGTAGTTAAAATTCGTGCTACGTTACAGTTTTATGAGAGCGTTGATTTAATTGATAAAAATATTGTAAAACATTTCTTTAAAAAACAACGAGAAAACACCCCTTTCAGGGCAACTGAATTTTAAGTGAGGTAAGTAAAGAAGCTATTCAAAATAAATGAGTTGAAGGCACACCGCCAGAATTATTTACAGGGTCGTATTAACAGGTCTAGAGTATTGCCAACATCACTTACAATGACAGTCGATTGCGTAGCTACCATTAGGCTTTTTATAATTGTACTTTCTACAATGCATTATTTTGAATTGTAGTGTGATTAGTGGCTACAATGCCACTTAAACAACATTGCCTTCGGTAACTTCGCTTTCGACAGTAGGCTCAGGGTTTCTAAATTTTTCAAACCCATCCAAAATAAATGACATTGTCTTATCGATATCCTGTTCAACATCCCCTTCTAGTACCGATAAAGCTTTTAATATATCTTTTGCTTCACCAACACCTTGCTTAACACCTTCTAACATCAAATCAGCAAAAGTATCACGGGCTTGTTGTGGGTCTAACTCTGGATGCTGATCTTGGTAGGCACTGAAAAAATTAGTACTAAATGTCACAATACGTTCAGCCGTTGCTTCTGGGCTAAAATCAATTTCAGACTCATAACTTTGTTGCAACGATTGAGTCGGTTCAATCTCTTTTAACGCATCATTAATACCTTGTAGTGCGGTTTTTAATACCAAGGCTAGGGGTTGATCTTTAATACTACTGCTGGATTTATTAGACTGATCTACCGCACCTTGCAATATCGCAGCGTTTAACTGTTTTTTATTAATTTGTTGCAAGCTTTCAGTAGTAGCAGGTTCGTTTTTAGTAGCTGCTGCTTCATTTTTAAGGGTTTTACCACCCTGCTCAACTTCAACATAAGTTTGACGCGAATTAATTTGCATAAACACCTTCCATAGAGCTAAATAATGTAACGCCTTATCGGCTGAACCGCCTAAAACTGAAGAAATAATCAGCCTTTTTTTGTAAAATTAAGCTTGCCACATAAAAATAAGAAAAAAAAACTAATATTTGATAATATCCTGCGCTTATTCATCACCCTATTGCGTTTTAATTATTTTAAAGGGATCGGCGCAATCTATTAAAAAGGTATCTTTATGTTAACGCTACTTAACGCCATCAATGGATTATTATGGGGACAAATCCTCGTTTATTTACTGATCGGTACAGGGGTTTACTTCACTATACGATTAGGTTTCATCCAATTTCGCCATTTCTTTCACACTTTTACAGTGATGAAGGGCAGTCGCAAATCAGACAAAGAAGGTATCTCTTCTTTTCAAGCTCTATCGACCAGTTTAGCCGCACGTGTTGGAACAGGTAACTTAGCAGGTGTTGCAATCGCAATCACTGTGGGTGGCCCGGGTGCTATTTTTTGGATGTGGGTAATTGCTTTATTAGGTATGGCAACCAGCTTCGCTGAAAGTACGCTAGCTCAAGCTTATAAAGTACATGATGAAGATGGTAACTTTCGAGGCGGTCCCGCTTATTATATGGAGCGTGGGTTAAATGCACGCTGGATGGGTAGTTTATTTGCCATTTTCCTCATCATTGCATTTGGTTTAGTGTTTAATGCCGTACAAGCCAACTCAATTACTGCAGCATTACATGAGTCATTCGATTTTGATAAATTAACCGTCGGTATCATATTAGCGATTGTCTCTGGTGCCGTCATTTTCACTGGTATTCGTGGTATTGCAAAAGTAGCAGAAAGAATTGTTCCTGCAATGGCCTTAGTCTACTTATTGATTGCACTATTTGTTGTGATTATTAACATCACCGAATTACCTGCCATTATTGGTATGATAGTCGACTCTGCCTTTGGATGGCAAGAAGCGGCTGGCGGTGCCTTTGGCGCAATGATCATGACCGGTGTACAACGCGGTTTATTCTCAAATGAAGCCGGTATGGGTAGTGCTGCAAATGCCGCAGCAACCGCATCACCTTACCCTCCACATCCTGCATCACAAGGTTATGTGCAAATGCTAGGTGTATTTATCGACACTATTGTTATCTGTACAGCAACGGCATCAATTATCTTATTATCAGGTGGCTTAGAGTCATTCACTGGTATGGGTGGTGTGGAAATCACACAACGTGCACTTGATATACAAGTCGGTGATTGGGGTGGTTCATTTGTGGCGATTGCTTTATTGTTTTTTGCTTTTACCTCTATTATTGCTAACTATTCTTACGCTGAAACTAACTTAGTATTTTTACAACATAAAAATACACGTGGTTTGATTGTTTTGCGTATTACAGTTCTAGCAATGATTCTGTTTGGTGCAACGCAAAGTAATAGTGTTATTTGGTCTTTAGCTGATGTATCAATGGGATTAATGGCGATCGTCAACTTGATTGCTATTCTATTACTTTCAAATGAAGTGATTAAATTAGCAAAAGATTACAACCAACAACTTGATGCCGGAAAAGTCCCTACTTTTGATCGCACTAAGCTACCAGAGCTAGATAAAAAAATAGAACCGGGTATCTGGGAAGTTAAAAAATAAGTTAACTAATTAGTTAAAATAATACCAACAACAGGCTCAAAATCATTTGCTATTTTGGGCCTTTTTTACTTCTATCACATCAAAATATCAGCGCCCCTTACATATTTATGCCCGCTAAAGTATTCCCCATGACATTACCTCTGAGCCGTCAATTGCGACTCAAATAACCATTTCATTTAATACGTAAATACAAATCAATACAGAGCAGTATTAGAAAATTAAGCGCCAGTAAGTTGATTGTTTTAGTCATCACCATAAATCCATGATTGACAGTAATGATGGTTAACACTGATAAATTTCAAATGACTACAGATACAAATGAAGGCGGATAACCAGACATAAATTGACTTGGATCGGCATAACTAAACAATTAGAGATAATAAGAATTGATATTTTTTTTTGATAGTCCACACTGAAAGTCATACTATTTTAAATCACATTAGCATTAGACTGAAAGGAGAAAAAATGTACCCAAATCTTAGAGATGTCGGCATCCGTAACCCAGAAAATATCAAACGCTACTCATTACGTCAGGAAGGCGATAAAGATATTTTAAAAGTATATTTCCGCAAACATAGTGGCATGTTAATTGGTCGAAGCAGTAAATTTAAATTCCAACGCCAAATCAAACGAGTCAGTGGCGGTCAAAATACTGAACAATTTACAGACCTATCTGAAATCAACCCAACACTACATAAAATAATTAAAGAGCTAGATAGCCTTAGCCTACAAGAGAGTTCAGAAAAAGAGCTTAAACAACAAATTTTGTCTGATCTAAAACACTTACAATTAGTAGTGGATAGCAAAATATTAGAAATTGAGAAAAAAATAGAAAAGCTATAAACCTTACGTAATAAAGTAACAGCTACTGCAGCACAGTCTTCACGCTAAAAATCAAAAGCGACGCTTATCCCGTCGCTTTTTTATTGCCTTATTGCCCTCTTATCCACACGCAACCTAATAGATGACTTTTAACAGCTTGTGAGCTAGCCCTAAAATTCATACCTCTAACCCTTGCTATATTGTAATTAAGTAATACAAATGATATAAAATACGTACTAGAGTGCAGAGTAGCCCTCTCACTCGCAATACAACCAATACTAATGAGTGATGAAATTTTTAAGCCATTGATAATTAATGATTTACCTTATTTCAGCTCAATACTTTATCCAACGCTATTAACCTGCGAGATAATGAAGCTACTTAAAAGCATTGGCATTATTTAACATTCCTTACTCAACAGCGTATATCAGTGACATTGAACGAGGCGAGTACATAGGTTTATTAATTTCATAAATTAGAGGTATTAAATGTCTAACAAGTCTTTTGACGCGATTAAAGCGATCAAACTAGAAAACGACAAGTCTGCAGGTAATCTTATTGATGTGATGCCTGTTAAAGTTGAAAAAGCCGATATCGACCTTTCTTTCCTTGATAATTTAAGCGTTGAGCATCCTCGCCTATTAGTTCAAAGCAAGGATCTTGCTGCATTCAAAACAAATCTTAAAAACGATGCAGGGTACTGTAAATTTGATGCGTTCATGAACAACTCTACTAATAAGTTTTTAGACGTTGCACCTTATGCAGAACCAAAAGCTTACCCAGAAGAAACGGTTGGTAAAGCCTCGTTGTGGCGTCCTTACTGGCGTCAAATGTACGTGAGCTGTCAAGAAGCATTCAATGCAACGCGTAACCTGTCTATCGCAGGTATTGTTTTGGAAGATGACGCAATCATCGCGAAAGCAAAAGCATGGACATTACAATTAGCCGGTTACGATCCAGAAGGCGTCACCTCACGTGGTTACAACGACGAAGCGGCTTTCCGTGTTATCGCAGCAATGGCTTGGGGTTATGATTGGCTACACGCTTACTTCTCAGAAGAAGAACGTGAAACAGTTAAAAAAGCACTGATTGTTCGTTTAGAAGAGATCATGCATCACCTTAAAGTAACCGTGGATTTATTAGCAAATCCACTCAATAGTCACGGCGTTCGCAGTATCAGCTCGGCAGTGATTCCAACGTGTATCGCGCTTTACAACGAATACCCTAAAGCCCGTGAATACATCGAATACGGTATTGAATACTATGCAACGCATTACCCACCATGGGGCGGTAAAGACGGTGCATGGGCTGAAGGCCCAGATTACTGGAACACACAAATGGCCTTCTTAGGGGAATCTTTTGATCTATTAAAAAGCTACACCTCTATCAACATGTTCAACAAAGAATTCTATAAAAATACCGGTGATTTCCCACTGTACTGCATGCCTGTTCACTCAAAACGAGCAAGCTTTTGTGACCAATCAAGTATTGGCGATTTCCCAGGCCTTAAACTCGCTTACAACATCAAACATTTTGCCGGCGTTAATAACAAACCTGAATACATTTGGTACTACAACCAATTAAAAGCGCGTGATACTGAAGCGCATACTAAATTCTACAATTTTGGTTGGTGGGACTTTGGTTACGATGACCTACGTTTTGATTACCTATGGAATGACATGCCTGAAGTTAGACCTTCAGGTAAACCACTACTTAAAGTATTCCCAACCACAGGCTGGGCAGCATTCCACAGTAATATGACCAACCGTGAAGAACACATTCACATGGTTTACAAATGTAGCCCGTTTGGTTCAATCAGCCATTCACACGGCGACCAAAATGCGTACACACTACATGCATTTGGCGATACATTAGCCGCTATCACAGGTTACTACGGTGGTTTCGGTGTAGACATGCACATCAAATGGCGTCGTCGTACGTTCTCTAAAAACCTCCCATTATTTGGTGGCAAAGGTCAGTACGCAGAGAACACAACCACTAAGTTTGAAGGCGAGCATCAAGATCGATACTGTATTGAAGCAGGCGGTAAAATCAGCGATTACGATACTGAATCTGACCTGTTATTTGTGGAAGGTGATGCATCAACTTCATACCAATTCCATAACCCTGATTTAGAATCTTACAAACGTAAAATCTGGTTTGCTAAAGGTAAAGTATTCGTAATGCGTGATACTGCGACGTTAAAAACAGAGCAAGATCTGACTTGGTTATTACACACCACATTCAAAACAGAAACAGCGAAAGATTCATTCAAAATCATTGGTGATAACGCGTTATTAGATGTGTCATTTATTAACGATTGTAAAGACGACCTACTTTCAATTGAAAACGTAGAAGGTTTTGGTGAAGTTGACCCAGCTGAATACGCAGACCTTGAAGTACACCGTCATGTTGAAGCTAAGTTTAAAGCAAAGAAAGAGCATAATATTTTAACGCTATTAGTACCAAGCAAAATCAATGGTCCTAAAACCGATGTTAGCTATAAATTAGCGGGTAATTCGTTAGAGTTGACGATTGATGGTGAAGTAGTGACTATCGAGCTTTAAGCTTTGACGTTAATACATACGTTAAGTTTGTAGTGCATTCTTACTGAGTGAAAAGTTAAAAAGGCCGCCTATAGCGATATAGGCGGCCTTTTTTTGTCGTCGCAACAATGAGTGCTTTTTCTATATTGTCGATGAAATGTGAGAGTGTAATTCGTCTACGCTCATTGAAGCTTAATGAATAATTGTTGCTTGTTGTTCCACCTTGGAAGCCCAAAATGGTTCTAAATTATCAAAACCTCCTAATCTAGGAAATTGGCTCGTTTCTACTGATTGAAGCAGTAGAATTATTACTCACTGATATTGCATCCTGTCGACGGCAGTACTGATGGTTCAGTAACTAAAAACCAAGTAATCAACATTGAATACATAGCAATCTCTACTTAGTTAACAGCTTTGCTAGGGTCAATATGCCTGACTCTAACGGGCTGCCTTTGCGGTAGACAATTGAGAGTTGGACGTGTTTGGGGCCGTGGCTGACTGGTGTCATGACCAATGATTTTTCGTAGCGGCTTCCAACTACCATGTTTTTACCGATAATGGTGTAACCTAAACCGGCCGCGATGCAACCTAATACACCATCGGCACTACTCATTACCATCAGCTCATCATTAGAGCGGCCTGCCTTTTGTTGCCAAAGTATCGCGTGTTTTCTATAACCACAACCTTCATCACGTACTAATAAAACTGGATCATGTCCACTGTCTCGCGAAGTCACCATAATCAATTCTTCTTTCACTATCGGGATAACAATCAGGTTTTCATGTTCAGGAGCATTACCTATCGCAGCGCAATCCACCTTATTATTCAGCACAGAAGACACCAATCGGTCACTGGTATCAGTATGAATTTTGGTTCTAATATCAGCGTGGTTTTGCTTGAGTTGTTTCAGTGCCAACGGCATATGCACAGCAGCAAATGTTTCAGGCATGCCCACTCTTAACTCGTACGTGCCTTTATTACGCAAAATAGCCGAGGTTGCTTGATATTCTAACTGCAAAATCTGGTCGGCATATTCGTAAAGCTGCTGCCCACTCGGTGTTAACTGTAACTTTCGGCCAATAAGACTAAATAACTTGGTCCCCAACTCTTTTTCAAGTTTTTTAATGCGATTAGTAATATTAGATTGAACCGTATGTAGCTTATCAGCGGCACCTTTAATGCCATTTTCATCAACCACTGCTTTAAAAGTCTTGAGCGTTAAAATTTCCATTGATAACTTCCATTTGCAGTTTCCATTAAAAACTTTTATTAGCACTTCAATTAAGTATCTCACATACCATTCTTTTTATAAGAAGCTTTTGTTCTAAATAATTCAATTTTTAAGATTAACAGGTTGACGTATGGTTTATTGATGGTTTCGTTGAAAAGTGATTAAAAATGTTATTAGCACTCACCAAAACGCGTGTTTATTTTGCAGGGATCTGTAGCTTAATTGTCACCGTTGGTATCGCGAGATTTTCCTATAGCTTGTTGTTACCGATAATGCAGGATGGGGCAGGCTTAACGGAATTAGGTGGTGGATGGTTAGCAAGTACCAACTTCATAGGCTACATGTGTGGTGTATTGCTTGCTGCTAGCATGCACAACCTCAACTACAAATATAACTTACACCGACTGTATCTTGTATTAACCATTGTCACTTCAGCGGCAATGGTCATGACAACCGATATGTTCACTTGGTCGATATTACGTTTCATTGCTGGGGTCTGCGCTTCGGGAGGTTTAATTATTGCCTCGGGGCTGATATTGAAATGGTTAGTGAACAATCATCATCGTGCAGAATTGGGTATCCACTTCTCCGGTGCTGGACTGAGTATTATAGTGACCTCAATATTAATAGAATTAATGCTGACGATGACCGCCGACTGGCAACAACAGTGGGTAGCATTAGCAGTGATGGGCGTACTATTCGCGATCCCCGCATGGTTATGGATGCCGCATCCTTTAGCCGGTATTAAAGCGGGAGCCGTAGTTCAGGATAGCCCACCAAGCAAAGCCTTTAAATCGTTGATGATGTTAGCTTATTTTTGTGCAGGTTATGGCTATGCCGTCAGCTCGACTTTTATTGTGGATATTGTCGAGCGTGTTGAAGGTTTACAAGGACAAGGCAGTATTGCCTTTCTACTCATTGGCATCGCAGCAACCCCAGCACCGCTAATATGGGATCGAATCGCACGCAATATCGGTTACTTAAAAGCCTTATTAGCTGCTTATATTTTACAAGCAGTAGGTATTATTCTGCCTGCCATCAATGACAGCTTACCAATTGTAGTATTAAGTGCGTTCCTGTTTGGCGGCACTTTTATCGCCTGTGTCAGCCTAGTATTAACCATGGCAGGCAAGTTTTACCCTAGCAACCCAGCGAAATTCATGGGCACAATGACCTTATCCTATGGTGCGGCACAAATTATTGCCCCCGTATCAACCGGATACCTTACTGAAGCACTTGGAAGTTATGATATTGGGTTATACCTGTCTGCCAGTATCGTGATGATTGGCACGCTGTTTTTGTTTGCTTTGTTAAATCTTGATAAAAGCGCAGCGGCGCTTCGTCTTACTACCGCGAAGACACCCGAATAGAGGAGTGATTTAGCCGACGTTCGACCAAAAAGCGAGTCCCCTTCTTCAATAGTCGCCTTACTCATTTAGCCTTCATCCTTACTCTTTACCTTTACCTTTACCTTTACCTTTACCTTTACCTAGC